>JAODAQ010000049.1 GCA_025463515.1 Rhodoglobus sp. | reverse complement strand
AGCTGCCGCCCCTGCGCCGATGGCCTCGGGGAGGGCCGGGATGGCGTCCGCGGCCGCCGCCATGGCGGAGCCCGCGTGGCCGAAGGTCGCGAGCATGGCGCCGCCCGCGACACCGCCGAGCAGGATCGGGAGCATGACGAGGGCCAGGCGCGAGCCGACCTCGTCCACCTCCTCGTTGATGATCGAGCACTTGGCGCACGTCGCGAGGTGGAAGGTCATGCGCTCCTGGTCGCGGGCGCTGAGGCCGCGGCGGGCGTGCTCGCCGACGCGGGAGATCGTCCACTGGCACTCGCCCGAGGCTGACGCGTCGTTGATGTGCGCCTGCAGCCACGCCTTCCGGAGGCCCTCGCGCGCGCGGTACGAGAGTGCGGCGACGCCGTTGGCCGTCATGCCGAGGATGGGCGCGACCTCGTGCGGGTCCATGCCCTCAACCTCGGTGTACCAGAGCACCGACTGCCAGCGGTCGGGCAGGCTGCGGAACGCGCGCGCCGTCAGCGTGCGGTCGAGAGCCAGTGCTGCCGGGTCGTCGATCGTGTCCGGATCTTCGAAGTCTGCGATGTCATCCACTTGGACGTCCCTGGATTTAGCGCCCCAGGTCGATGCGAGATTGCGGATGGTCGTGTACAGGTAAGGACGGAATGCCCCGGTCGGGCCGCCGCCCGCCAGAACACGTTGATAGATACGGGTGTACGCCTCGGAGACGAGGTCATCCGCATCTATAGACGACGTGAACTGGCGGGCGACTCGTGCCCCCGAGCGATAATGACGGCGCCACAGTTCTGCGAACGCGCGCTGGTCCCCCGACCGCGTGCGCTCAACCAGTGACTCGTCCGAAGTGGTTGGCTCCGGACCTTCATTTTCGCTCATCCCCCTGATCCATTCCCGGGTCCTCTTTTATTGTCCCCTGCGGGATGAAGGTTGCACTAGTACTTCCTTCATACAGAGAGACCCCACTACGGGTGGGTTATGACGGTAGTTCAACAACTACTTTTCACCCCCGTTCGGGGGTCAGGCGGCCGCCGCACGGCGGGCCGATGCGGCATCCGAGGCCCCGAGCGCGGCTGCGGCCCTGGCCTTGGCCTGCTCGAGCGTGACCGTCGCGAGCTCGGCCCGCACATCGGCGAGCGCGGCCGGCGTCATGGAGAGCGTGGTCGCCCCGAGCCCGACCAGGACGACGGCCAGCTGGGGGTCGGCTGCCGCCTCGCCGCAGATTCCCACGCCCTTGCCCGCGGCCGCGCCTGCGTCGCCCAAGAGCTTCACGAGGCGAAGGACCGCCGGATGCCACGGGTCCTGGTAGCTCGCGACCGAGCCCAGCATGCGGTCCGCTGCGAGCGTGTACTGGGTCAGGTCGTTGGTGCCGATCGACACGAAGTCGGCGGCAGCGAGGACCTGGTCGGCCATCACCGCGAGCGACGGCACCTCGGCCATCACGCCGACGGTCTTGAGGCCGAGCGCCTTGCCGAGCTTCACGAAGTACTTCGTCTCCTCCGCGTCGGCGACCATGGGCGCCATGACCCAGAGGTCGGCCTCCGTGGCATCCTGCGCGCCCTTGAGGGCCGTGAGCTGGTCGAGCAGGATCTGCTCGCTCGCCCGCAGCGCGCGCAGGCCGCGCAGGCCGAGGGCCGGATTCTCCTCGTGCGCAGAGTTGAGGAACGCGAGCGGCTTGTCAGCGCCCGCGTCGAGCGCGCGCACGACCACCTTCTTGCCGGGGAAGTACGAGAGCAGCTCGGTGTACTTCTCCTGTTGCTCCTTGACCGTCGGCGCGGTCTTCGAGTCGAGGAAGAGGAACTCCGTGCGGAACAGGCCGACGCCCTCCGCGCCGAGCTCGACGGCGCCGGGGCCGTCCTTCGGGGAGCCCACGTTCGCGAGCAGCGGCACCTTCGTGCCGTCGGCGAGCGCGCCGTCCACGATCGGGATCGTCGAGGCGGCAGCACGGGCCGCGATGCGCGAGTTCGCGTCGGCGATGAGCGCCTCACTCGGGTCTGACGTGACGAGGCCTGCCGCAGCATCCACCACCACGACCGTGCCGTCCGCGAGGTCGAGCGCTCCCGTGACGCCCACGATCGCGGGGATCGACTTCGAGCGGGCGAGGATCGCGGTGTGGCTGGTCGGGCCGCCGTCACGGGTGATGAGGCCGAGCACCTTGTCGAGGTCGAGCAGCGCCGTGTCGGCCGGGGCAAGATCGGGGGCGACGAGGATGAACGGGGTGTCGCTCGTGGGCACACCCGGTGCCGGCACCCCGCGCAGGTGGGCGATGATGCGCTGCGACACGTCGCCGAGGTCGGTCGCCCGCTCGGCCATGTAGCCGCCCATGCCGATGAGGATCTCCTGGAACGCCGCGAACGCCTCGAACACCGCGCGCTCGCCGCTCGTGCCTGAGTCGATGCGCGCCTTGACGTCGTCGCTGAGCGTCGGGTCCTGCGCCATCATGGATGCCGCCTCGAGCACCGCCTGCGCTTCGCCGCCGGCTTTGGCGCCCTTCGCGGCGAGCTCCTCCGAGACGGCGGCAAGGGACTCCCCCACTCTCGCGTACTCGGCGGCCGCATCACCGGCGTGGCTGCCGGCTTCGGGCTCGGGCAGGGGGTCGGGCATCCTGAGGATCGGGCCGACCGCGATACCGCGTCCGACACCCACTCCGTGCAGTTCCATTGAATTGGTCCTCTCCGTCGAAGTTGCCCGGGGCCAGCCTAATGTCAAGGCTTCCGGTCGCTGCCTCGGTGCCCCATAGGGTGAGGGAATGGCGTTGAAGCAGCGGATCACGGCCGTCGTCACCCGGGTGCAGAAGCTCAAGCCGGTGCGGGTCTTCATGCAGTACAACGCGAAAGGCGGGCCGCTGCTCGCCGCCGGGCTCTCGTACCAGGCGCTGTTCGCGGTGTTCGCCGCGATCTGGGTGGGGTTCGCGATCGCGGGCTTCGCGATCACGTCGAACCCGGAGCTCGAGGAGGCGTTCCTCACCCTCCTGCAGACGAACGTGCCGGGGCTCATCGACACCGGCTCGGGCGGGGCGGTCGATGTCGACGCGCTCTTCGCCACGGGCATCCTGACCTGGACCGGCGCGATCGCCGCGGTCGGCCTGCTCTTCACCGCCCTCGGCTGGCTGGCCTCCGGCCGCGACGCCGTGCGCCTGCTGTTCGGGCTGCCCACCGTGCCGACGAACTTCCTGCTGCTCAAGCTCAAGGACCTTGGCCTGGCTCTCGCGTTCGGGCTCGCCATGGTGCTCTCCGCGGGCCTCTCGGTGTTCAGCACGGCGGCGCTCAGCACGGTGTTCGACTGGCTCGGCATCGACCAGCACTCGGATGCCGCGATCGTCTCCGCACGCGCCGTCGGACTCGTGATCGTGCTGATCCTGGACGCGGTGGTGCTCGGGGCGTTCTACCGGATCGTGTCGGGCATCCACATCCCGTTCCGCCAGCTCGCGCAGGGCGTGCTGCTGGCCGCGATCGCGCTCGGCGTGCTGCAGGCGCTCGGGAGCTCGCTGCTCGGCGGGGCGACGAAGAACCCGCTGCTCGCCTCGTTCGCCGTGATCATCGGACTCCTGATCTGGTTCAACCTGATCTGCCAGGTCACACTCATGGGAGCAACGTGGATCGCGGTCAGCTCGGACGACGCGGGAGTCGATCTCAGCGGCCGCCGGATGAAGGGACGTAGGACCTCGGCCCCGCCGACCGGAGTCGGTGCCGCTCTCTAAGCTTTGAGTATGGCCCTTCGCATCGCGTCCGTGAACACCAACGGGGTTCGCGCCTCCTTCCGCAAGGGCATGGGCGAGTGGCTCGCTGCGCGCGACGTCGACATCCTCGCCATGCAGGAGGTGCGGGCGTCGACGGAAGATCTCGAGGCGCTCCTCGGGCCGGAGTGGGACATCCTGCACGACGCCGCGACCGCCAAGGGCCGCGCCGGGGTGGCGATCGCTTCACGGAACAAAGCGTCGATCCACCGCGTCACCCTCGGCGCCGACGACTTCGACAGCGCCGGCCGCTGGCTCGAGGCCGACTACGAGGTTGACGGCAGTATCGTCACGGTCGTGAGCACCTACGTGCACTCGGGCGTCGCCGACGACGCCGCGAAGATGGCGGAGAAGTGGAAGTTTCTCGACGCGATGGAGGAGAGGATGCCCGAGCTCGCGGGGCACAGCGAGCTCGCCCTGATCGTGGGCGACCTGAACGTGGGGCACCGCGAGCTCGACATCCGCAACTGGCGCGGCAACCGCAAGCAGGCCGGATTCCTCCCCCGCGAGCGCTCCTACTTCGACAGGTTCTTCGGCCCGCTCGGCGAGCCGGTCGAGGGCGTCGACGGCACCACGGGCCCTGGCCTCGGCTGGGTCGACGTCGGCCGGAAGTGGGCCGGCCAGGTCGACGGCCCGTACACGTGGTGGTCGCAGCGCGGCCAGGCCTTCGACAACGACACCGGCTGGCGCATCGACTACCACGTCGCCACGCCCGCGCTTGCCGCGACGGTAGCGAACTACACCGTCGACCGTGCGGTAGCGCACGACCAGCGGTGGAGCGACCACGCGCCGGTCGTGGTCGACTACGCACTGTGATCTCGACTTCGCGCTGGTGATCTCGACTTCGCTCGATCACCGGCGTGAAAGACTGTTCGGGTGAACAAGCCCCGTCTCTTCTCCGGCATGCAGCCCTCGGCCGCCTCACTCCAGATCGGCAACTACATCGGGGCACTGCTGCAGTGGAAGGAGCTGCAGGCGACGCACGACGCCGTCTTCTGCGTCGTCGACCTGCACGCGATCACGGTTCCGCAGGATCCTGCTGAGCTGCGCGAGGCCACGCGCCGCACGGCAGCGCAGTACATCGCGGCCGGGATCGACCCCGCGCAGTCCATCCTCTTCGTGCAGTCGCAGGTCGCCGCGCACTCGCAGCTCGCGTGGGTCCTCAACACGATCACCGGCTTCGGCGAGGCCAGCCGGATGATCCAGTTCAAGGAGAAGTCGCAGAAGCAGGGCGCCGACGGCACCAATGTCGGGCTCTTCACCTACCCGATCCTCCAGGTCGCCGACGTCGTGCTCTACGACACGGAGATCGTTCCCGTGGGGGAGGACCAGCGCCAGCACATCGAGCTCGCGCGCGACATCGCCACCCGCTTCAACCAGCGGTTCGGCGACACCTTCGTGATACCCGAGGTGAGCATCCAGAAGGAGACGGCGAAGGTCTACGACCTGCAGGAGCCCGAGAACAAGATGAGCAAGTCGGCTTCGTCGGAGAAGGGCGTCGTGTGGCTGCTCGACGACCCGTCGGCGAGCGCCAAGAAGATCAAGTCGGCGACCACCGACAGCGAGGGCAGCGTGCGCTTCGACCAGGCCGCGAAGCCGGGCATCTCCAACCTGCTGACGATCTACTCGGTGCTGACCGGCCGCACCATCGAGTCGATCGAGACGGAGTACGCGGGCCACGGCTACGGGGACTTCAAGTCCGGGCTGGCCGAGGTGGTTACCGAGACCTTCGGCCCGATCCGCGCGCGGGCGCTGGAGCTTCTCGACGACAAGGCCGAGCTCGACCGCATCCTCGCCGGTAATGCCGACCGGGCTGCCGAGATCGCGGATGCAACGCTCGCCCGCGCGTACGACCGCGTCGGCTTCCTCCCCCGCGCATGATCCCGGTAACCCTCACGACCGAGCGGCTCAAGCTCGACCAGCCCACCCTCGCCGACGTGACCCTGATCGCGGAGTACTGCGCCGACCCGCTGTTCGAGACCACGATGAACACCCCGTGGCCGTACGAGCGCAAGCACGCAGTCCAGTTCGTGGAGTCGCTCGTGCCGATCGGCTGGGAGGACGACCGCGAGTACACCTGGGCGATCCGCTCGGGCGACGAGCTTCTCGGCATGATCGGGTACCGCGAGGCATCCGGCGATTTCGGCTACTGGCTCGGCGCGCCGCACCGCGGCCTCGGCTACATGACGGAGGCGGCCACGGCGGTCGTCGACTGGCTGTTCGCGCAGGGCAAGGCCTCCATCGCCTGGGAGTGCGTGCCGGGCAACGTGGCCTCGGCCGGAGTCGCGCGCAAGCTCGGGTTCACGTACACCGGGGTCGGGCCGACCTCGCTCGCCGCCCGCGAGGGTGCCGCGACCGATGCCTGGCACGGAATCCTCGCCGCCACCGACGACCGCGCCGAGAAGCCCGGCTGGCCGCTGTCGTGATCCGGGTCGTGCTGTTCGACCTCGACGACACCCTGTTCCACCACCGGCAGGCGGTGCGCGACGGTATCGCCGCGCATGTCGCCACCACCCTGCCCGACGTGGATGCCGCAGCGCACCTCGATCGCTGGGACGCCCTCGAGGAGCAGCACTACCACCGCTACCTCACCGGCGAGCTCGACTACCTCGGCCAGCGCCGCGCCCGCGCCCGCGACTTCATGGCCGGGTTCGGCGAGACCTTCGGCACCGACGTCGCGGCTGAGCAGTGGTTCGAGGAGTACCTCGTCGAGTACGTGCGCGCGTGGGCCCTGTACGACGACGCCCTCCCCTGCCTGCGCGCCCTCAAGGGCTCGGGCCTGCGGCTCGGCATGATCACCAACGGCATCCCGAGCTTCCAGCAGCCCAAGCTCGACACCCTCGAGCTGGCCGCGCAGTTCGAGCACGTGGTTACGAGCGGTGAGTTCGGTACTCCCAAGCCCGATGCCTCGATCTTCCTCCACACCTGCGCGCTGTTCGACGTTGACCCGTCCGAGGCGGCCTACATCGGCGACCGCCTCCACACCGACGCGATCGGCGCCCGCGGCGCCGGGCTCACGGGGGTCTGGCTGCTTCGCGACCGTGACCCGGAGCCCGACGAGCTCGCGGAGGCCGCGGCATCCGGTGCGCACGTGATCCGCACGCTCGCGGAGCTGCCGGCGCTCGTCGCGGGCTGAAGGCGCGGCGGACCGAGCGGTGCGCACAATTCAGGCTGGATGCGCCCCGAAGCGCCGACTCGACGAGCGCCGAGCGCGACTGCGCCCGTCCGGCCTGAGTTGTGCTCGATCCGAGCCGCCCGACACCTAACGAAGCCGCTCAAGCAGACCGAGAACTGCGGCAATCACAGGCTGCGGGGCGAACATGATCGCGGAGTAGTGCGGGCGAAGGGTCGCAATCCCGCGACGCGCGAGCTCAAGGTCACGATCGCGGTCTCGCGTCTGCTGCTCCCACGTGGAATGCCCGAGACGGCTGTCAGCCTCGATGACGAGGCGCCCCTCCACTAGGAAATCGACCCTGCCGACACCGAGGATGTCGACCTGTATCTCGAACTCGAGTCCCGCCTCCTCGAGCCACCACCGGATGACGCTCTCCTGCCCTGACTCTGAGCGCCCATTCACCCGTTGTTGCAGGTGGAGCAGTCGACGAGGCATTCCGTTGAAGACCGCCGCCACCTCCCCCGGTCGGAGCAAGCCCAGGAAGAGAGCATTGTCGATGGATGCGACCGCAAGCGGCGCAGGCTGGCATCGGAGCACTTGGCGGAGCGCATCGACCAACCCGACGCGGTGCTCGGTGCTGTGCGCATCGACCAAGGGATGCCAGTGCAGCTCGACTCCGTCGCGGTTCTCGGGAGTCAGTCGCACCCGTCGATCGCGCGGGCTCCGGGACCGCGAGTGGTTACCGGGGATGTGTACATGCGCAGCGATGGGCTCGGCAGCAAAGACTCCGACGTCGCGGAGAGCAGACACGCATGCCAGTCGACCGCCGACTCTCGTGGACACCAGCGTCGCGCTATCGACACCCGGGAGGGCGTAATGATCGCGGCGGATGCGGACGAGCGCGCCGCTGCGGACACGGGCCGTGATCTCGTGCCCACTGAGGCCTGCGGCCCGAAGGTCACGGCGGTGGAGGATTCTCGGCATCCGAGCATCCTCCGGCAGTGAGAAGACGGACCTCCCCTTTATCGCCGATCTGTGGATGACAGCCCGGAGCACTTTTCAGGCTGCGTGTCTTGGCAGCAGGCTCAAACGGCCGTTTCAGCACATTAGGCGCCATCCAGCCTGAATTGCGCGCGGAAGCGGGGTCGCGTAACGAGGCGACCCCCCGGGAATACTCCCCGGGCAGCGGCGTTACACTCGACGTAAGTAAACGTGCTCCGGGGTCGGTGAAAGTCCGAACCGGCGGTGATAGTCCGCGAACCCTGCTGTGAGAGCAGCCGGGTTGACCTGGTGGAATTCCGGGACCGACGGTAATGAACTCGCAAGGGTTCTCAGTCCGGATGAGAGGAAGCACGAGTGGTTCGGCCTTGCCGTCCCACTTAACCCGGAGTCCGTCTTTCGACAAGACAAGGACCGACCGGATGAGCGAACTGCACGAGACCGCGATGCGCCACGCGCTCGTCCTCGCCGCCAACGGGCCCGCGCTCGGCGTCAACCCGCAGGTCGGCTGCGTGCTCCTCGACGCGGACGGCACGATCGTCGCCGAAGGCTGGCACCGCGGCGCCGGCACCCCGCACGCCGAGGTCGACGCGCTCTCCAAGGTCGCGGATGCCACGGGCCTCACCGCCGTCGTGACCCTCGAGCCCTGCAACCACACCGGGCGCACCGGCCCCTGCTCGCTCGCGCTCATCGCCGCGGGGATCACCACGGTCGTCTACGCGGTCTCCGACCCCGGGGTCTCGAGCGCGGGCGGCGCCCAGACCCTGCGCGACGCCGGCGTGGAGGTGGAGGGCGGCGTGCTCGCCGACGAGGCCGAGGAGTTCCTGCGCGTGTGGCTCACGTCCGCCCGGCTGCGGCGACCGTTCGTGACCGTGAAGTGGGCGTCCACCCTCGACGGCCGCGCCGCCGCCGCCGACGGCTCGAGCCAGTGGATCACCGGCACCGCCGCCCGGCAGCGCGTGCACGAGCAGCGCGCCGCGAGCGACGCGATCCTCGTCGGCACCGGCACGGTGCTCGCCGACGACCCGACACTGACCGCGCGGGGCGACGCGGGAGAGCTCCTGGAGCAGCAGCCCCTGCCCGTGGTGCTCGGCACGCGGCCGATCCCCGGCGACGCGAAACTGTGGGACCACCCGCGAGGGGTGCTCGAGACGGGCTCCCGGAACCTCGACGAGGTTCTCGCGTGGCTGTTCGAGCAGGGCATCCGGCGCGCCTATGTCGAGGGCGGCCCGACGCTGGCCAGCGCGTTCATCGCGGCCGGCCTTGTCGACGAGTACCTCGTCTACCTCGCGCCCAAGCTGCTCGGGGGCGACAGGCTCGCCGTGGGCGACCTGGGCATCACGAGCATCGGCGAGGCCCGCGAGCTGCACATCACCGCCGTCGAGTCACTCGGCGACGACATCCTCATCACGGCGAGGCCGGCCTCGACTCCGCTCGACCACCGGGTCTCGACAGGCTCGACCACCGAAAGGTAGATATGTTCACCGGAATCATCGAAGAGCTCGGCCAGGTCACGGCCTGGGAGCAGGGCGCGGATGCCGCGCGCCTCACCGTACGCGCACCGCTCGCCGTCTCCGACGCCAAGCACGGCGACTCGATCTCGGTCAGCGGCCTGTGCCTCACCGTCGTCGACCAGGGCCCGGACTGGTTCACCGCCGACGTGATGGCGGAGTCCATCGCGATGAGCTGGTTCGACGCCATGGCCACCGACCGCCGCGTCAACATCGAGCGCGCCGCACAGGTGGGCGACCGTCTCGGCGGCCACATCGTGCAGGGCCACATCGACGGCACCGCATCCCTGCTCAGCACCGAGGACGGCAGCGCCTGGCGCGTGCTGCGCTTCAGCCTGGCCCCGGATGTCGCCCCCCTCGTCGCCCGCAAGGGCTCCATCGCCGTCGACGGCGTCTCGCTCACCGTGAGCGCCGTCGGGCGGGACTGGTTCGAGGTGTCCCTGATCCCCGAGACCCTCACCGCCACCACGCTCGGCACCCTCACGCCGGGCGACCGCGTCAACATCGAGACGGACATCCTCGCCCGCCACGCAGCACGATTCAAGGAGTTCGAATGAGCCTGTCCAGCATCCCCGAGGCCATTGAGGCCCTCCGTGACGGCCGGCCGATCATCGTCGCAGACGATGAGGGCCGCGAGAACGAGGGCGATGTCATCATCGCGGCCGAGCTCGCGAGCCAGGAGTGGATCGCCTGGATGGTGAAGAACTCCTCCGGATTCATCTGCGCGCCCATGACGAACGAGATCGCCGACCGGCTGAACCTGCCGCCGATGGTCGCCGTCAACGAGGATCCGCGCGGCACCGCGTACACGGTGTCCGTCGACGCGGCCGACCGCCTCAGCACCGGTATCAGCGCGGCTGACCGGTCGCACACCCTGCGCGTGCTCGCGAACCCGGAGTCCACCCCGGCGAGCCTGCACCGGCCGGGTCACATCCTCCCGCTGCGCGCCGTCGACGGCGGTGTGCGCGAGCGCGACGGCCACACCGAGGCCGCTGTCGACCTCATGAAGCTCGCGGGCCTCTCTCCCGTGGCCGCGATCTCCGAGATCGTCGCCGACGACGGCGAGATGATGCGCCTGCCCGGCCTGCTCGAGCTCGGCGTCCGCGAGGGCGTGCTCGTGATCACGATCGCGGCCCTCATCGAGTGGCTGCAGGAGCACCGCTGCGACACGATCCCCGAGGTCATCGCTCCCCTGCCGGAGTTCAAGCGCGTCTCCTTCGAGGTCGAGACCACGATCCCCACCGACCACGGCCCCTTCACGGTGCGCGCCTACCGCGACCGCTCGACCGGCGCCGACCACGTCGCATTCATCAAGGGACCCATCCGAGACGGTGCGCTCGTCCGCGTGCACTCCGAGTGCCTCACGGGCGAGGCCTTCGGCTCGCAGAAGTGCGAGTGCGGCCCGCAGCTGCAGGCGGCGCTGGACACCATCCAGCAGGAGGGCGGCGTCGTCGTCTACCTGCGCGGCCACGAGGGCCGCGGTATCGGGCTCATCAACAAGCTGCGCGCGTACCGCCTGCAGGAGGACGGCCTCGACACCCTCGACGCCAACCTCGCGCTGGGCCTGCCCGCCGACGCGCGCGACTACGGTGCCGCGTACGCGATCCTCAAGGACGTCGGCCTCAAGTCGATCCGCCTGCTCAGCAACAACCCCGAGAAGAAGCGCCAGCTCGAGGAGCGCGGCGTGGTCGTGACCGAGCTGGTCCCGCTCGTCGTGGGCGTCGGCGAGAACAACGAGGGCTACCTCGAGACCAAGCGCGACCGCATGGGCCACGCGCTCCCCTCCAACGCAGTACTAGAAGAAAAGGCACACTCATGAGCGGCGAAGGCCACCCCGTACTCGACACCGACGGCACCGGACTCAAGGTGACCATCGTCTCCGGACTCTGGCACCACGCCATCGCCGACGGCCTCCTGGCCGGCGCGAAGCGGGTGCTGGATGCCTCGGGGGCCGAGATCACGGTCGTGCAGGTTCCCGGCAGCTTCGAGCTGCCGCTCGCGAGCAAGGCCGCGCTGGATGCCGGCGCCGACGCCGTCGTAGCGCTCGGCGTGATCGTGCGCGGCGGCACGCCCCACTTCGAGTACGTGAGCGCCGCCGCGACCGACGGCCTCACGCGGGTCGCGCTCGACACCGGCAAGCCGGTCGGCTTCGGCGTGCTCACCCTCGACGACGAGCAGCAGGGCCTCGATCGCGCCGGACTCCCCGGCTCGAAGGAGGACAAGGGCGCGGAGGCTGCCGAGGCCGCTCTCGCTACGGCGATCGTGCTGCGGGGCATCCGGGCCTGAATCGGTGATCGAGCGAAGTCGAGAGCTCGACTACGCTCGATCACCCGCTAATCTGACGGGGTGACGACCCCCACACTCCCCGCAGCGTTCACCCCGTTCGCCGAGCCGAGGCGCAAGGTCAAGGCGCCCTGGATAGCCCTGTTCGCGACCGCGTGGTTCGGCATCTGGATGGCGCAGCTGACCCCCGTGCAACTGCTGCTGCCCCTGCAGACGGACGGCATCTTCGGCGCGGGCAGCGTCGAGAGCGTGCTCGCGTTCGGCATCATCTCGGGCATCGCGGGCGCCTGCGCTCTCGTGACGTACCCGCTCACCGGTGCGTTCTCAGACCGCACTACGTCCCGTTTCGGACGGCGGCGGCCCTGGATCTTCCTCGGGACCGTGCTTTTCGCCATCTCGCTGGTCCTACTCGGACTGCAGGACACGATCGTCGGCGTCGGCATCTTCTGGTCGCTCGCGATCATCGGCTTCTGCATGGCCTCGGCCGCGATCACTGCGACCATCTCAGACCAGGTGCCGGTCGAACAGCGCGGATTCGTCTCGGGCTGGGTATCCGCGCCGCAGGCACTGGGCACTGTCGTGGGCATCGCGCTGCTCACGTCCCTTCCCCTCTCCCAGTTGTTCGGCTACACGATCATCGCCGTCGTACTCCTCGCGGCGGTGCTGCCCTTCGTCTTCTTCGTGCCCGATGAGGTCCTGCCGAAGGTACTGCGGGCGCCGTTCACGTTCGCCGCTCTCATCAAGGGCTTCTGGATCAACCCGGTTGCGCACCCCGACTTCGGATGGACGCTGCTCAGCAGGATCCTCGTCAACCTCGGCAATGCGCTCGGTACGACCCTGCTGCTGTTCTTCATCAGCGACGGCCTCGGGCGCCGCGAGACGGCTCAGGCCGACCTGCTGCAGCTCACCGTGATCTACCTCATCACGTTCATCCTCGCGGCTCTCGGCTTCGGCCGGCTCAGCGACGTGATCCGCAAGCGCAAGCCGTTCGTCTACGCCGCTGCGTACCTGCAGGGGCTCGCGGCCCTCCTACTCGCCTTCGTGCCGGACTTCTCGATAGCCATGGTCGGCGCCGGACTTCTCGGCCTCGGCTACGGCTGCTTCATGGCCGTCGACCAGGCGCTCGCGACTCAGGTGCTGCCGAGCTCGCACACCCGCGGCAAGGACCTCGGCATCATGAACATCGCCACCGCCGTGCCTCAGGCGGTTGCGCCGCTGCTGGGCTCCGCGATCGTGGCGTTCCTGGGCGGCGGGGTCTTCGGGTTCACCGGCCTCTTCATCGCCTCCGCTGTGTTCGCAGCCCTCGGCGGGCTCGCGGTCATCCAGGTCAAGTCGGTCAAGTAGCGGGTTGAGTAGGCCGCCCGCGGCCGTATCGAAACCTCACGTCACGGATGTCGGTTTCGATACGCGCGCCAGAGCGCGCTACTCAACCCGCACCTAGTCGAGGAACAGTGCGCGCAACCTGCGCGTCGTGAAGACCAGCCCGATCGCGATCATCAGCACGAAGTACAGCAGGTGCACGAGCATGGCCGGGCCGATCGCGCCCGTCGTGAGGCCGCGCACGAGCTCGACCCCGTGCCAGAGCGGCAGCGCCTGGATGAACCACTGGATCGGGGCCGGATAGACGGTCAGCGGGTAGAACGTCGCCGAGAACAGGAACATCGGCAGCATGATGAACTGGATCCAGTCCATCTGCTGGAACGTCTTGAGGTAGCTCGTGATGCCCATGCCGAGGCTCGCGAACCCGAACGCGATGAGCAGGATCGCGGGGAGGGCGAACACGGCAGTCCACGACAGGTTCAGGCCGAGCGCCTGCATCACGAGGAGGAAGGTGAGCCCGTAGGCCGCGCCGCGCAGCAGGGCCAGCGAGATCTCGCCGAGCGCGACATCCAGCGGACCCAGGCGGGTCGCGAGCATGCCCTGGTAGAGCTTGCCGAAGTGCATCTTGAAGAAGACGTTCCACGTGGAGTCGTAGATCGCGCCGTTCATCGCCGAGACGGCGAGGAGCGCCGGGGCGATGTATGCCGCGTAGGGGATGGTGTCGCCCTGCGCGTTCTGCACGCCCCCGATGTAGCCGCCGAGGCCGATGCCGAGCGCCAGCAGGTAGAACACCGGCTCGAAGACGCCGGTGAGCACGATGATCCAGTTGGTGCTGCGGGTGGCGAGCAGGCCGCGGCCGACTACCGCGCGCGCGTTGCCGAATACAGGGCGCGAACACCGCCCGAGCCCGGCTTCGTGGTGGTGATGGTCACTTGTTCAACCTCCGCGCCACGTTGCGCACGCACAACTGCCAACCCAGAACGCCGAGCCCGACCAGGTAGAGCACATGGATGACCGTGAGCCAGATCGGCTCCGTGGGCCCGTAGGAGAACTGCCGCCCGAGCTCGCTCGCGTGCCACAGCGGCGAGATCCAGCCGATCCACTGCAGGTACACGGGCAGCTGGGTGAGCGGGAACACGGTGCCGCTGAACAGCGTGAGCGGCAGGATGATCGTGCGCTGCAGGATCGCGAACTGCCCCCGGTCCTCCTCGATCGTGGCGGCGTAGGCGGCCACGGGCGCGAACGCGAACCCGGCGAGCAGCCCCGCGACGATGACGAGGACTCCCCACACCGACGTGATCGCCCCGAACAGCACCATGACGGCGAAGTAGATCACGCTCGTGATCACCATGCGGATCAGCACGAACAGCATGATGCCGTCCACGATCTGGCGCGGGGTGATCGGCGCGGAGTTCATGGCGACATAGGTCGGGTTCCACTTGAGCCCGAGCAGGATGCCGAACGTGTACTCCTCCTGCGCGACGAGCAGCGCGGCGGAGGCCAGCAGCGCGGGGGCCACGAACTGCAGGTAGGTCACGCCGCCCGGCCCGACGTTCTGGGTGATGAGAGTCGCGAGGCCGACCCCGAACGCGAAGAGGTAGAGGAAGGGGGTGCCGATCGCCGTGGCGACGAGTGTGCCCGCGTAGCCGCGCATGGCGCGGATCTTGTGCTCGGTGACATACCAGGCCTTGCCGACCTTGACGCTGGTTGAGCCTGTCGAGACCTCAGGGGCGCTCATTCGATCAGCGTCCGTCCAGTAAGGCGCAGGAACACGTCCTCGAGGGACGACCGGCGCACGAGGCTCGTGATCGGCTCGAGCCCGCGCTTGACGACCTCGACCAGAGCGGCCTCGCCGTTCTCGGAGTACACGAGGATGCGGTCGGGCAGCACTTCGAGCCGGCCCAGACCAACGAGCTTCGCAGCGGCGCCCTCGTTCTTGTCGGAGCCGAAGCGCACCTCGAGCACCTCCTTGCTGGAGTGCTCGCGGATGAGCGCGGCCGGCGAGCCCTCGGCCATGATCTGGCCCTTGTCCACGACGACGAGCCGGTCGCAGAGCTGCTCGGCCTCGTCCATGTAGTGGGTGGTGAGCACGAGGGTGGTGCCCTGTTCCTTGAGCCGGAACAGGCGGTCCCACAGGATGTGCCGCGCCTGCGGGTCGAGGCCGGTGGTGGGCTCGTCGAGCAGCAGGATCCGGGGGTCGTTGATCAGGGCCCGCGCGATGGTGAGGCGCCGCTTCATCCCGCCGCTCAAGTCGTCGACCTTGGCCTTGGCCTTCTCGGTCAGCTGGGCGAAGTCGAGGAGCTCGTCGGCGCGCTTGGCGATCGCCGCGCGGGGCAGGCCGAAGTAGCGGCCGTAGACGAGGAGGTTGTCGCGCACGCGCAGCTCGGTGTCGAGGTTGTCGGCCTGGGGCACCACGCCGAGCTGCGAGCGGATCTCGGGGCCGTGCTCGTTCGGGTCCAGCCCCAAGATGGTGAGGTCACCGCTCGTGCGTGTGGAGACCGCGCCGACCATGCGCATGGTCGTGGACTTGCCGGCGCCGTTCGGGCCGAGGAGGCCGAAGGACTCCCCGGGCGCCACCTCGAAGCTGATGCCATCGACGGCGGCGAAGTCCTTGTACTTCTTGGTGAGCGAGGTCGCTGTGATGACTGAATCTGGCACCCGACAGAGCCTAGCCGAGGGGTGCGACAGGGCACGAGGTCCACTCCCGGTGGTACCGTGGGAGTCTCGGTTCCGTCCCCGCCACACAAGGAGCATCATGGCCGAAGCAGTACCGGACTACGACCCGCTGTTCTTCCGTCCTTGTATTTTCCCCATCTTGGGAGACCTCGGCTACGGAACGTCGATCACGATCAACAACGCCCTCCTCGGCAGCAAGTACACGACTGACTTCGACCTCTCGATCTCGTTCCTCTCCGAGGACGGAGAGGTTGTCGGCCGCACGGCCGACCTGGGCACGCTGAAGCCGGGCCAGGTCCGCAAGATCGACACTCGCGACATCCTCAAAGACCTCGGCATCACGCCCAAGGGCAACATGCTCGGGGTCGCGCACCTCGTGCCCACCAAGTTCCGCGGCGAGACCAGCGTCTCCGTCGACCGCGGCGAGCTGATGGCGCACGTCGGCTCCTCTGACGACTTCATCGAGTTCCGCCAGGAGCCGAAGGGCGTCATTACGGGCGTCGCCTACCAGATGGGGCCGCAGAACGACTCGCGCTTCAACAAGACGCGCACGACCCTGCTTCAGGCGCCCAAGGCCATCGTGAGCCCCACGGTCGACACGCTGTTCGCCCTGATCAACGCGAGCACCTCTTTCAGCTACACCGACACCGCGAAGATGGAGTACTTCCTCGTCGATCGCATGGGCAACAAGGTCGCCCGCGGCGAGGTGGAGGTTCCCGCCTGGTCCGTGCGGTTCGTGAGCGTGCGCAAGCTCCTGGAAGACAACGGACTGCTCGACTCGTTCATCGCGGACGGCGGGCTCGGAATGATCCTGGGGCTGTGCCGCAATGCCGGTCTCGTCCCGATCTCGATGACGCGCAACCTCGAGTCCGGCGGCATCGCGTGCGACCACACGCTTCCGCCCATGTACTACTTCACGACCTGGGGCGGTCAGAAGCGCATCGACACGAATACCGCCCTGCACGCGACCTTCTTCGAGGGTGCAACCGAAGGAGTCCTTGCCGATGTCCGTGCTTAGCACCCTCTCCCAGAACGGCGTCGTCCGCGGCGCGTACGACCGCGTCCTCTCCGCCGGCTACGTTCCGCGCCGTGCCTTCGCCCACTACTTCATGAACACCGAGGGCATCCGCAGTCGCGCTCATCTGCAGAACTTCTACTCCACGTTCTTCCCGCTCACCCTCACGGATGCCACGGCGCACGTGTCCCTCTTCAACAAGGACGGCAGCCTCCTGGCGAAGAAGGACTTCACCGTCCCGCCGTACGGCCAGCTCTACCTCGAGGTCAAGGACATCGTGGGCCACGATGTCGACATGGAGGGCATGATCTACATCGACTTCGAGCCGCCCGCGATCATCCGCAAGCAGCTGAAGACCCTCCCCAGCATTCAGCAGCTCACGGTGCAGACGCCCTTCTGGGTGTCCTACCGCGACCCCGACGACAACTACATGTACGTGCACTCGATCGAGTCCTTCCGCGGCAAGGTGTGGGGCGCGGTCTGGCCGCTCAAGCAGATGATGGCCCGGGCCACTCCCGAGCGCCCGAAGTGGCAGTCGTGGAGGCTTCTCGATGTCGCACTGCTCGACGAGCTGCAGGTGGTCGTCATGAACCACTCGCACCTGCCCGGCACGACCACCGTGAGCATCGTCGATGGCGAGGGCAAGACCAAGTGGTCTCAGCAGGTCACCCTCGAGTCGCGCCAGGTCGCGCGAGTCAAGGTGCCCGAGGCCGAGATCTCGGCGTGGAAGCAGGAGGCCGACCCCGGCACCGTCCGCGTCGCACTCGACCCGATCCTGACCGCCAACGGGAAGCCCTACGTCATCATGCGCTACGGCGGCGGCCCTTGGAGCCTGCACCACGGATGATTCTGTCAACCTGAGTTGACATAGCTGCGACTGTCAACTACGGTTGACAGCATGGACACCGGCTCGATCCACACCCTCGCCGCCTCGGCAGGCTCGGACGACCCCATCGTCGCCCTCAACGCGATAGCCGAGCTGCACCGTGAGCTCGACCGCGTCGAGGCCGTCGCCGTTCGACGCGCCCGCAACTCCGGCGCGCCCTGGCAGCTCATCGCGATGGCCCTCGGGGTCTCGCGGCAGGCGGTCCACAAGAAGTACGGCCGAGGCTGACCGTTACCCCGCCAGTAGTACGCGCAGTCCTGCGCGCCACGAAAGACTAGGAACCATGAGCAACACCGATACCCGCCGTCGAGGCGGCATGTTCTCGCCGAAGAACGACGACGGCCCGAAGGCCAAGTTCAGTCAGTTGCTCCCCTACCTCGCCGAGCACAAGACGATCCTCGGGGTGGTCATCGGACTGAGCATCCTCTCGGCCGGCGCCTCGCTCGCCCAGCCCCTCTTGGTCAGCCAGCTCATCACGACAGTGCAGGCAGGCGGGGCGCTCGGCGCCATCGTCTGGGTGCTCGTCGGGCTCGTCGTGGCGTCCGCCCTGCTCAGCGGATTCCAGCACTACCTGCTCCAGCGCACCGGAACGAGCGTCGTGCTCTCGGCCCGCCGCCAGCTCGTGCGCCGGATGCTGCGCCTGCCGATCCGCGAATTCGACACCCGGCGCACCGGCGACCTGGTCTCCCGCGTCGGCTCGGACACCACGCTGCTCTATGCCGTCATCACGCAGGGCCTGATCGACGCCATCGGCGGTGCGCTCGTCTTCATTGGCGCGCTCATCGCGATGCTCGTCATCGACCCCGTCCTGCTCGGGCTCACCGTGCTCGTCATCGGCGTCTCCGTGGTGACTGTCGTCGCGCTGTCCGGCCGGATCAGGGTGGCCAGCCGGAAGCAGCAGGAGAAGGTCGGCGATCTGGCGTCCGCGGTGGAGCGCAGCCTGAGCGCAGTCCGGACCGTGCGCGCCTCCAACGCCACCGAGCGCGAGATCGCCGCAGTCGAGAAGGATGCCGAGGGCGCCTGGACCATGGGCATCCAGGTCGCCAAGATCTCCGCTCTCGTCGTGCCGGTCGCGGGTATCGCGCTGCAGGTGTCCCTGTTGGTCGTCCTCGGCGTCGGCGGCTTCAGGGTCGCCAGTGGAGCGATCACCATCGCGAGCCTCATCTCGTTCATCCTGTTCCTCTTCATGCTCATCGCGCCCCTCGGCAGCGCGTTCGGCGCGATCAACTCGACGAATCAGGCGCTCGGGGCGCTCGGCCGCATCCAGGAGATCATCAACCTCCCGAGTGAGACCGACGGCGATGCCGACATCCACCCCGTCGCCGCCATCGAGACGGATGCCGCGATCAGCTTCGAGAACGTCGTGTTCACGTACCCGGCCGAGAAGCCGATTGAGCCTGTCGACACCTCACCGACGTTCGACGCAGCGGAGCTCTCGGCGAGCTCGACCCGCGAGGAGCATGACCTCACCGTCCTCCACGGCGTCTCCTTCAGCGCCGAGCGCGGCAAGCGCACGGCACTCGTCGGCCCCTCGGGCGCCGGGAAGAGCACGATCCTCGCCCTCATCGAGCGGTTCTACGACCCGACGGCGGGAGTGGTCCGCCTCGGGGGCATCGACATCCGCGGGCTCGACCGCACCGACCTGCGCTCCCAGATCGGGTACGTGGAACAGGACGCGCCCGTGCTCGCGGGGAGCATCCGTCAGAACCTCCTCCTGAGCGCGCCGGATGCCACGGACGAGCAGTGCATCGCCGTGCTCGCGGCCGTCAACCTCACCGAGGTGCTCGAGCGCAACGAGAAGGGGCTCGACGCGGCGGTCGGCGAAGACGGGGTGATGCTCTCCGGCGGCGAGCGCCAGCGCCTCGCGATCGCGCGCACACTCCTCGCGGCACCGCCCATCCTGCTGCTCGACGAGTCGACCTCGTCCCTCGACGGCCTCAACGAGCAGATGCTGCGCGAGGCGATCGACGCCGTCGCCGAGAACCGCACCCTCATCGTGATCGCGCACCGGCTCTCGACAGTCGTCGACTCCGACCAGATCGTCGTTCTCGACCACGGCCGCGTCGTGGGCGTCGGCACCCACTCGGAGCTCGTGAAGAGCACGCCGCTCTACAAGCAGCTCGCGAAGCACCAGCTGCTGGTCTGACACTGGACGCAACTCAGGAGCCCGTGTGGGCGACGTGGTCAGAGTGGCCAGTGCGATCCCGCTGGGCTCCACGCGCCACGTGAGCACCATGGCGTCCTGAGTACGGCGACGGCACTGGGGACAACGAGCGGTGCGGCATCCGGGCCCCTCGCGGATCTGGGAGCTCGTGGAGTAGGTTGTGCGCATGGAAGCCGGAACCAAGGAAGACCCGTGGGAGCTCGTGACCGCTCCCGGAAGCTCGAACTACACGATGTACCGCGACGGCGATGAGCTCGTCTGCCAGGTCGGCTCGACCACGCTCAAGTACCAGGTGCGCGCCATCGAGGACCTCGCCGCGTGGCTGCGCGAGCAGGGCGACTGGGTGCAGCTCGGCGCCGCCGACGAGAGCAAGCCCGCGGCGGAGGGCACCGTCGAGGCGTGGGGCCGCTCCGAGAGCAACCCGGTCGGCGGCTGGTACGGCCTGCGCAAGGGCTACCGCGGCCGTTTCGGGATGTACCTGCCTCCGCTGCTCGAGAAGCTCGGGCTCGTCGAGCTGACCCACGACGCGCGCAACAACTCGGTGCGGTCCGTTTAGCGGGCCGAGTAGCGCGCCAGCGCGTATCGAGGCCTCGGTTTCGATACGGCCGTGGGCGGCCTACTCAACCCACCGGGTTTCGATACGGCCGTGGACGGCCTACTCAACCCGCGAGCGCGTACATCGCCACGGCGGCCGTCGCCGCGACGTTGAGCGAGTCGATGCCGTGCCGCATCGGGATGGTCACGACCGTGTCCGCGAACGCGAGCGCCTCGGGCGTGAGCCCCTCCCCCTCCGCGCCGAGGACGAGCGCCACCCGCTCCGGGGCGCTCGCGGCGAACTCCCGCAACGGCACCGCCCCGTCGGCCAGGGCGAGCGCCGCGACGTGGAAGCCCGCGAGCTCGGTGCGCGCGGCATCCCAGTCCCCCAGCCGCGTCCACGGCACCTGCAGCACCGTGCCCATCGAGACCCGGATCGCGCGCCGGTAGAACGGGTCTGAGCAGCGCGGGGTGACGAGCACGGCGTCGGCGCCGATCGCGGCCACGGAGCGGAAGATCGCGCCGACGTTGGTCGGGTCGACGACGTTCTCGAGGATGACGATGCGGCGGGCATCCCGGATGATCGCACTCACGCTCGGCAGGGCCGGCCGGTTCATCGACCCGATCAGACCGCGGTGCAGCTCGTACCCGGTGAGCTCGGCGAGCAGCTCGCCCGGCCCGGAGAACACCGGCACGTCCTCCCCCACGAGCGCCACGGCCTCGTCCGCGGTGCCGCCGAGCGCAAGCACCGAGCGTGGGACGTGCCCGGCGCGCAGAGCCCGTGAGAGCACGAGCGCCGACTCGGCCAGGTAGATGCCGTGCTCGGTGCCGCGCGCCTTCTTGAGGGCGACGTCGGTCTGGTGCGAGTAGTCGGCGAGGCGCGGGTCCGCGAGGTCGGTGACGGGGACGATCACGGCGCCGCCGGGACCTGCCGCTCGTCGAACACGATCACGGTGCGGCCGTCCCGAGTTCCGGTGACGGCGACGTCGTGGCCGTCGGCATCCTCCACCGGGCGCAGCCAGTAGCGCGGCTCCGCCAGATCGCGGGCGGCTCTCGGCACGGAGTCCAGTTCGTCCGCCTCCTGGTACGCGTTCGACATCGTTGCCCGGCCCGACTCCGGAAGCACCACCACGGCGCGGAACTCGTGCAGCGTGCCCAGCTCCTGCGCGTAGCCCGACACGACCTCGGTGCCCTCGGGCAGGTCGATACCGGAGAGGCTCTCCACGCTCGCAAGGGAGAGCTCGGTGCACGGCGCCCAGGTCACGCGGCAGAATCCCTGCTCGGTCTGCGACCAACTGCCCAGCAGCGAGCCGCCGATGACGATGACGACCCCGGCCACCAGCCCGGCCCCGAGCAGGGCGAGAAGCAGCCGGATGAGCGGGCCGCGCGCACGGGGCGGGGAGACGTCGACGAACTCGCCGAGGTCGGCGTCGGAATCGGCGGGAGGCATCTCACCATTCTCCCCGCTGAGACGGTGATTCGCAGAGCACCCTTCGAGCGTGCCACCCGTACGATGGCCGCTCAGATCGTTGGCGGCGCGGACGAGCTGATCCTGCTCACGACGGGAGCGAACGTCATGTCGCTGCTCGGCCAGACCACCGCCGGCCTCGTCCAGCGCCACCTCGACAGCTACCTGGCGCGACTGGCCGGCTAGACGATCCGGGCGCCCGCCGCGTCGAGGCGCTCGAGGGCGGCCGCGCTCGTCTCGGAGGCGACACCCGCCACGAGGTCGGTGAGCACTCGCACGCTCCTGCCCGACTCGAGCGCGTCGAGGGCCGACGCGAGCACGCAGTAGTCGGTCGCGATCCCGGCAACGTCGACCTCGGTGATCCCGAGCCGGTCGAGGGCGGCGGGCACCGTCTCGCCGCCGTCCGTCGTTCCCTCGAAGATCGAGTACGCCGGCCTGCCCTGCCCCTTGCGCACGTGCACGTCGATCACCGAGGCATCCAGCGCGGGGTGGTACTCGGCCCCGGTCGTGCCGGCCACGCAGTGCGGGGGCCACGAGTCGACGAAGTCCGGCGCATCCGCGAAGTGCCCGCCGTTGTCGTTGTCCGCGTCGTGCCAGTCGCGCGAGGCGAACACGTAGTCATAGCGGTCCGGATGCCCCGCCAGCAGCCGCGCAACGCCCGCCGCCACGGCGTTCCCGCCGTCGACGCCGAGAGCGCCGCCCTCGGTGAAGTCGTTCTGCACGTCGATGATGAACAGCGCGGACGTCACGGGGCTCCTCCGATCAGTTGTTGGAGAGGTTGTTGCCGCACGTGAAGGCGGCGGTGGCCAGGGTGTCGAGAGCGTCCTTCGTGTCCGTCGAGATGACGTCGCCGAGCCCGTAGAACGCGAAGGCGAGCGGCGTGCCGTCCGCGGCGTTGATGATGCCCGCGAGGGAGCGCTCGTTCGTGATCCAGCCGGTCACCCCCACGACCTTGCCGCTCGCGGCCGCGTTGTCGCCCGAGAAGCGGTCGTAGAGGTTGCCGGACTCTCCCGCCACGGCCATCCCGGAGTAGATCGCGCCGAGGTCGGCCTCATTGGCCTTGACCTTCACGAGGAGCTGGGCGATGAGCTTCGGCGGCACCAGGTTGTTCGCGCTCTCGCCCGAGCCGTCCGCGATCACGAGGCCCGTGGTATCCAGCCCGAGGTCTTTGATCGTCGCCGGGATCATCTGGGCGATCGACGCCGAGGAGCCGTCGAACTGCGCCCGCTTCGACATCACTCGGGCGAGCATCTCGGCGAGCGTGTTGTCTCCGGTCGTGAGCATCTGGCCGACCAGCGTGCTGATCGGCTGTGACTTCACCTCGGCGATGGTGGTCGCCCCGATCGCCGTGCCGGTGGAGAACGTGACACCGCTGAGGCCCGCCGCGCTGGCGAAGGCCTGGGCGGCGCGCATCACCGGGTCGTCCCCGCGGGCGCTCTCACTGTCGGTGGGGTCGTCCCGGTCGCCGTCGACCATGAGCGGGGTGATGAACGACATGTAGCCGTTCGCGCGCTCGGACGAGGCCCAGGATGCGTCCCAGTTGTCAGAGGCGTTCCACAGCGAGGTGTCGAGCACGATCTGCGTGATGGGCTGGCCCGGATACCTGGCGTTGTAAGCGGCCTTGGCCTGGGTCGCGAGGTCGGAGATGAGCGGCGCGCCCTCGTAGAAGCTGTCGGGCGTGGTCGCGAGCGTGGGGTCGCCACCGCCCACCAGGACGATCGTGCCCGGCGAGGAGCCGAGCACCACCCTCGTGGAGAGCTGCGTGCCCGCGCCGAGAATCTTGATCGCGCTCGCAGCGGTGAGCAGCTGCGTCACGTTCGCGGGGGTCGCGGCGGTCGACCCACCGCGGTCGTACAGCACCTCCCCAGTGCTGGCGTTGAGCACCGAGGCGGCGAGCGTGCCCAGATTGGGCTGGGATGCCGCACTCGCGATCGAGCAGGTGCGCAGGTGCGTCCCGGCGGGAACGGCGCTCGGCTGCGGCCGGGGCGGCGGCGCGCTCTCGGTGGGGAGCGGGACGGCGTCGGCCTTGCCGGAGCCCGAGGCGATCCCGGCGAACAGGGCGCCGGTCGCGAGCAGGAGGAAGACGACGCCGATGGTCGAGAACAGCCAGGCGGTCGGGTGCTTCGCGATGAGCGCCCTCAGGCCGCCCGACGACGGGGTCTTGGACGACCCCTCACGCGCCGCGCGACGGCTGAACACCTCGGTCGGCTGGTCGTTCGATTCCGTCACCCGGCAATGATACTCGGGGCGGCGGCCCTGGTGGGGGGAGCTAGCACCACGTCCAGCGGGCAGCGGCGCGCGTGAAGTCGTAGGGCTCGTCAATGCCGCCGTGGGTCATCGCGAAGGCGATGCACGCGCCGGAGATGTCGTCGCCGGGCCGGTACAGCGAGGCGCGGTGGTCGAGCGAGTACCACCACTTGCTCGCGACCGTGGCGCCCGTGTTGCCCGAGCCGCCCGCGAGGTTGCCGTCGCAGCCGACGCTCGGCACGCCGTCGCTGCGCACGGAGCCCATGTGGCCCCAGGCATCCGCCGGATCGGGGCTCGGGGATTCCGCCATCCAGAACAGGCGGGCCTCCATGCACGAGTCGTAGTAGAAGTTTCCGTACGGGATCGGCTCGAGGCAGTTCTCGATCCGCATCGCGTTGTACGTGTAGGCGAACGACGCCAGGTCGTCCGAGGTCGTGCCCGCGACGCCCTGGGCCGAGTACGCGCTCGGGGCGCCTCCGACTCCGCCGCCGGCGTCACCGGGGCAGCTGAGGCCCTGGTCGGCGAGCTGCGATCGGCGATCGGGATTGAGCGAGCCGTCGTCCAGCACTACCGGAACGGGCTTGGGCACCGGCTTCTGAGCGATGTGCTCCCAGTCCTGGGTGAGTGCCGCCGCGGAGACCTCGGCCTGTGCGGCCGCAAACTCGTCAGTGACGCGCACGGTGGTCGCCAGCGCCACCCGAGGCGCCTCGACCACCGGCGCGGTCACCTGCGCCGTCATGGAGGCGAGCAGCGGGGTGGCCGAACCCGAATCGGCCACCGCCTGGGACGTCAGTCCCGGCCCGCCCCCACCGACGAAGGGGAGGACGATCACGAGGACGGCCGTGAAGAGCGTCGCGAGGAACGCGATCCGCTTCATCAGTACCCCCGTGCAGTTGTGTCTCCGCGACCAAACGTAGGGGTGCGCCGGGTACCCGGCAAGGCGATGAGGGTACAAACCATCGAGTTCACCCGCACACTGGGGGCACGTTTTCGAGGCGGTGTCCGCACAAAGGGGGACAGGATCGGGACGAACACGACGATTTACGCGTGCGAAGACCACGCCAGGAATACGAGCCGCCCAAGAGAATCGAACTCTTGACCTTCTCATTACGAGTGAGATGCTCTACCGACTGAGCTAGGGCGGCGTACCCGGTTTCCCGAGGCACAGCAAGAAAGCTTAGCCGAAGTTCAGGCGGGGTCTGACGAAAACAGCGCCTTGAGTTCGGCGAACGACTCGGTGAGCTGGTCGGTGAGCAGCGACGGGGATTCGCCGTGCGCCCAGCACGTCCACGCGTGGCGCATGGTCGCGAAGGCGACGAGGGTGATCAGGCGCGCTTTACTGC
Organism: Rhodoglobus sp.; assembly: GCA_025463515.1. Taxonomy (GTDB): domain Bacteria; phylum Actinomycetota; class Actinomycetes; order Actinomycetales; family Microbacteriaceae; genus Rhodoglobus. The sequence continues at coordinate 8,039 of JAODAQ010000049.1, read as the reverse complement.
TGAGGCGCTCGGGGTCGGCGGCGAGCTCCGGCTCATCCCGAGCGAGTCGCTGGCCGACCACTTCGCCCACACTCTCCTCGAACGCGCGCATGCTCGCCATCCGCATCGCGAACAGCTGCGGGAACTGCTTGAGCAGGGTGTGCCGCAGCTGCAGCATCTCGGCGTCGGCGGTCGTCTTGTCGCCGGAGTACTTGAGCACCGTGGCGAGGTCGTCGAGCACGGTTCCCGTACCGGCGAGGAACGCGTCGATGACGTGCTGGTCGGGCAGCTCCGGTGAATCCCCGAGCATCGCCTCTTCCTTCGACGCGAAGTAGTTGAAGAAGGTGCGCGGCGAGACGTCGGCCATCCGGCTGATCTCGTCGACCGTGACCCCGTCCACCCCGCGCTCGGCGAGGAGTTCGAGCACCGCAACCTGGATCGCGCGCCGGGTCGCGAGCCGCTTGCGCTCGCGAAGTCCGGGCTCGGCAAGGTCGGCGGTTGTCACATCACCATTCTTGCACAGACTGCAATATTGTGCCGGATCAGCAGTTCGGGTCCTTCGACGGAACCGTTCCGTTCACGAAGAAGTCGTCAACGGCGTCGTTCACGCACGCGTTCGACTTGTTGTACGCGGTGTGGCCCTCGCCCGTGAACGTGATGAGGTGCCCGTGCTCGAGCGTCGCGGCAACGGTCTGCGCCCAGGTGTAGGGGGTCGCGGGGTCATTGGTCGTGCCGATCACGAGGATGTCAGCAGAGCCGGAGGCCACGATCGGCACGCGGTCGCGCTTCGGCGGGACGGGCCAGTTCGGGCATCCGGTGCCGCCCCACGACATCTGCGGGCCGAACACGGGCGCGATCGCCTTGAGCTCGGCGGCCTCGGTTCGCATCTGCTCGACATTGCCGTCGCCGTGCGCGTCGAGGCAGTTGATGGAGATGAACGCCTCGGTCTGGTTGTCGGCGTACGTGCCGTCGGGGTTGCGGCCGTTGTAGCTGTCCGCGAGCTGGAACGCGTAGCTCGCATCGCCCTGCTTGACCCCGGCGAACAGCTGCCGGAGGTACATCCAGTTGTCGGCGTTGTAGAGCGGCAGGATGATCGCCGTGAACATCGCGCTGCTGCCGAGTTTCCGGCCGTCGTCGGGGTTCGACAGCGGGCTCGCGTCGAGGCTGTCGAGCAGCGCGCGGATCTCGAGCATGGAGTCGTCGACCGACCCGGAGAACGGGCAGTCGTCCTGGCTCGAGCAATCCGCGAGGAAGGCGCGCAGCGCACTCTCGAAGCCCTTGGCCTGGGTGGCGGTGCCGTCGAAGTCGCTCGCGGCCGGGTCGACCGCGCCGTCGAGCACGAGCCGGCCGGTCTTGTCGGGGAACAGGTCCGCGTAGACCTGGCCGAGGAGCGTGCCGTAGGAGTAGCCGAGGTAGTTCAGCTTCGCGTCGCCGAGAGCTGCGCGCAGCATGTCGAGGTCGCGCGCCGCGCTCGGGGTGTCGACGTCGCCGAGCAGCGGGCCCGTGAGCTCGAGGCAGCGGGCGCCGAACGCCTTCATCGTCTGGTTCGCGGCGGCCAGCCACTCGTCGCTGCCCGGGGTGCCGGGGTAGATGTCGTAGAGGTAGGCGTCGAGCTCTGCGGGGTTCTCGTAGCACTTCACCGGGGTGGAGCGGTTGACGCCGCGGGGGTCGAAGCCGACGATGTCGAAGCTGGACTGGAGGCGGGCATCCGTCGCGTAGTCCACGCTGTCCCGGATGAAGTCGTAGCCGGAGCCGCCCGGGCCACCGGGGTTCACGAGCAGCGAGCCGAGGCGGGGGCCGCCCTCGGCGGGCTGGCGGATCAGAGCGAGCTCGATCTGGCCGGCGCCCGGGTCCGCCCAGTCGAGCGGCGCCTTCGCAGTGGTGCACTGCATGCCGCCCTGGCAGTCCTTCCAGGTCAGTACCTGGTCGTAGAACGGCTTGAGGTCGGCAGCGACGTCCTCGCCCGTCGGCGTCGATGTCGAGCTCGACCCGGAGGTCGGCGGGAGGAACCACGACACACACCCGCTGAGCGGCAGCAGCACGGCGGCCGCAAGGGCGATGGCGACGATCGGGCGGTGCTTCATGGGGTCCTCCCAGTGCGGATGGCGGTGATGAGCATGGCCTCGAGGGCGAGGGCCGGCGCGACGTTGCTCTCGATGCGCTCGCGAGCAGTGGCGATCGCATCCATGGTCGCGAGAGTCTCGACGGCCGTGCAGCCCGAAGCCGCGGCCTCGAGCCGGTCGAGGATGCGCACGTTGATCGGCTCCCCCGGTACCCCGAGCTGGATGAGCAGAATGTCGCGGTACAGCGACAGCAGGTCGACCATGATCCGATCGATGCCATCACGGAGGCTGCGGGTCGCGCGGCGCTTCTGGTCCTCGTCGAGGGCCTTGAGCTGGCTGCGCAGCGCGGGCGGGATCGTGCCGCCCGGCTCGATGCCGAGCGACCGCATAGCGGCGTCGCGCTCCTCGGCGTCCTTCTCCTCGGTGATCGCCTCGGCATCGGCCTTGGCGAGGTCGAGCAGGGCTACCGCGGCCAGAACCGCGCCAGAGACCGACCGGATGCCCAGCGCGATGTCGAGCGTGCGCTCGCGCCGCTCGCGCGCCTCGGCGTTGGTGGCGAGCCGGTGCGCCATGCCGATGTGGGACTGCGCCTCGCGGGCCGCGCGGAGGGCGATGGCGGAGTCGACCCCGTCACGCCGCTCGAGGAGCTCGGCGACCTCCTCGATGCCCGGGACCCGAAGCCGCACTGTGCGCACGCGCGAGCGGATCGTGGGGATCAGGTCGGCCTCGCTCGGCGCGCAGAGGATCCACACCGTGCGCGGCGGCGGCTCTTCCAGCGCCTTGAGGAGCACGTTGGAGGTGCGCTCGGCCATGCGGTCGGCATCCTCGATGATCATGACCCGGTAGCGGCCCACGCTCGGCGAGAACTGGCTCGTGGCGACGAGCTGGCGCACGTCCTCGATGGGGATGATGACCCGCTCCGTCGCGAGCACGCCGAGGTCGGGGTGGGTGCGGGCGGCGACCTGGCGGACGGCGGCGGCGTCGCCCTCGGGGTTGCCGGGGCTCAGCAGGGCGGTCGCGAACGCGTAGGCCAGGTTCGAGCGGCCCGAGCCGGGAGGGCCGGTGATGAGCCACGAGTGCGTCATCGACGAATTATCGCTGCCCCCGAGAGCCGAGGCGGACGCCGCTGCCTCGACGACCGCAATAGCATCCGCCTGCCCGGTCAGTTCGTCCCACACAGCGGCCATGGGCACAGCCTAAGGCAGGGCGCTGACTGCACGCTGGTTGAGTGGGCCGTCCGCGGCGCGGGCCCACGCCGCGCCGGTTCCGGCGCGCCGCGAAGCGGTGTGACGGCCGTGCCGGTGGGGAGCAAAACCAGGCTTCGATACGCGCGCCAGAGCGCGCTACTCAACCCGCGAGGAGGGACTCGACGCGCGCGCGGATCGCAGCCGCGAGGTCGTCGATCGGCAGGCGCGCGTCGAGGACGAGGAACCGCCCGGGCTCCGCGGCGGCGAGCGCGAGGTATCCGGCCCGCACTCTCCCGTGGAAGTCGTCGGCCTCGGCCTCGAGCCGGTCGTACTTCGTGCGCTCGGCCATGCGGTCGCGGCCGTCGGCCTCGTGCAGGTCGAGGAGGATCGTCAGGTCGGGCAGCAGGTTCTCGGTGGCCCACATCGAGATCCCGCGCACCTCGCCGCCGTCGAGCACGCGGCCGGCCCCCTGGTAGGCGACCGAGGAGTCGATGTAGCGGTCCTGTACGACGATCTCGCCGCGCTCGAGAGCAGGGCGCACGACGGTCGCGATGTGGTGGGCGCGGTCCGCGGCGTACAGGAGCGCCTCCGCGCGCGGGGCGATCTCGCCGCGGCGGTGCAGCACGATGTCTCGCAGCTCGAGCCCGAGCGAGGTGCCGCCGGGCTCGCGCGTGACGAGCACGGCGTGCCCGGCATCCGTGAGCCAGCCGGTGAGGCGCGCGGACTGCGTCGACTTGCCCGACCCGTCGCCGCCCTCGAGGGTGATGAACAGGCCGCTCATTATTTCTTCGCCGGAGCCTTCTTCGCGGGCGCCTTGCGCTTGGGTGCTGCCTTGGCCTTCGGCTTGGCCGGTCCCTTGGCGCGCTTGTCCGCGAGCAGCTGCACGGCGCGGTCGTAGTCGATGTCCTCGATCTGCTCCCCGCGCGGGATCGTCGCGTTCGTCGTACCGTCGGTCACGTACGCGCCGAAGCGGCCGTCCTTGATCTTGATCGCCTTGCCGCTCACCGGGTCTTCGGCGAACTCGGCGAGTGCGCTCGACGCCGCGCGATTGCCGTACTTGGGCTGCGCGTAGAGCTCGAGGGCGCCGGCCAGGTCGATCGCGAAGATGTCGTCCTCGCTCACGAGCGAGCGCGTGTCCGCTCCGCGCTTGAGGTAGGCGCCGTAGCGGCCGTTCTGCGCGAGGATCTCGGTGCCGCTCTCCGGATCGACTCCCACCACGCGGGGCAGCGAGAGCAGCGCGAGCGCGGTGTCGAGGTCGATGGTCGCGAGATCCATGGACTTGAAGATGGATGCCGTGCGCGGCTTGACCGCGACGGGCTTCTTCACCTTCTTCTCCTTGAGCTCGCCGGTCTTCTTGTCGACGACGTACTCCGGCTCGACGGGCTCGGGCTCCGGCTCGAGCTCGGTCACGTAGGGGCCGAAGCGACCGTCCTTCGCGACGATCTCCTTGCCGTTCTCCGGGTTCACGCCGATGACGCGGTCGCCGACGACCGGGGCGTTGATGAGCTCGCGGGCCTTCTCGGCGGTCAGTTCATCCGGTGCCAGGTCCTGCGGGATGTTGACGCGGCGCGGGGTCTCGGGGTCGTCGCCCGGCGCCTCGAGGTAGGGGCCGTACTTGCCGATGCGCAGCGTGACGTCGTCGGCGATGCGGATCGAGTTGATCTCGCGGGCGTCGATCTCGCCGAGGTTGTCGATGACGGTGCGCAGGCCGCGGTGGGTGGTGCTGCCGAAGTAGAAGCCGGTGAGCCACTCGACACGGTCGGCCTCTCCCCCGGCGATGCGGTCGAGGTCGTCCTCCATGCCGGCCGTGAAGCCGTACTCGACGAGGTCGGCGAAGTACTCCTCCAGGAGGCGCACCACCGAGAACGCGATCCAGTTGGGCACGAGCGCCTGACCGCGCGGGGTCACGTAGCCGCGGTCGATGATCGTGGAGATGATCGACGCGTAGGTCGAGGGCCGCCCGATGCCGAGCTCTTCGAGCGTCTTGACGAGGCTCGCCTCGGTGTAGCGCGGCGGCGCGGATGTCTCGTGGCCCTTGGCCTCGACGTCGACGAGGTTCAGCGACTGGCCCTCGGTGAGCGGAGGCAGCTTGGCCTCTTTCGCCTCGGCGGTCTCGTTGCGCTCCTCGTCCTGCGACTCCTCGTAGGCGTGCATGAAGCCGCGGAACGTGATGATGGTTCCGGTCGCGACGAACTCGGCGATGGACCCGGTGCTCGTGGGGCCGGCACCGATCGTGATCGACGCGGTCGAGCCCTTGGCGTCCGCCATCTGCGACGCGACGGTGCGCTTCCAGATCAGGTCGTAGAGCTTCCAGTCATTGCCGCGCAGCACCGACTGCAGCTCGCTCGGCGTGCGGAACGTGTCGCCGGACGGGCGGATCGCCTCGTGCGCCTCCTGGGCGTTCTTGCTCTTGCCGGAGTAGACGCGCGGGGCGTCCGGCACGGTCTCGGGGCCGTACAGCTTGCGGGCCTGGGTGCGCGCCGCGTCGATCGCCTGCTGCGAGAGCGTGGCCGAGTCGGTGCGCATATAGGTGATGTAGCCGTTCTCGTACAGAGACTGGGCGACACTCATCGTCTGGCGCGCGGAGAAGCGCAGCTTGCGGCCGGCCTCCTGCTGCAGGGTCGAGGTGGTGAACGGCGCTGCCGGGCGGCGCGTGTACGGCTTCGACTCGACGCTCGTGACCGTGATCGGCACGCTCGGGTCGCGCAGCGCGGTGGCCAGTGCCTCGGCGGCGGCCTCGTCGACGACTGTCGCGTCGCCCTTGAGGTTTCCGCGGTCGTCGAAGTCGCGGCCGGCGGCGATGCGCTTGCCGTCGAGGCGCACGAGGCGCGACTCGAAGTCCTGGGCCTCGCCCTTGGGGGTGAACTGCGCGATCAGGTCCCAGTAGCCCGCGGTGACGAAGGCGAGGCGCTCGCGCTCGCGGTCGACGACGAGGCGGGTCGCCGCCGACTGGACGCGGCCGGCCGAGAGACCGGGGCCGACCTTGCGCCACAGCACCGGCGAGACCTCGTAGCCGTAGAGGCGGTCGAGGATGCGCCGGGTCTCCTGTGCGTCGACGAGCGCCGTGTCGAGCTCGCGCGGGTTCTCGATGGCGTGCTGGATCGCGTCTTTGGTGATCTCGTGGAACACCATGCGCTTGACCGGAACCTTCGGCTTCAGCTCCTGGAGCAGGTGCCACGCGATGGCCTCGCCCTCGCGGTCCTCATCAGTTGCGAGGAAGAGCTCGTCGGCGTTCTTCAGTGCCCGCTTCAGGTCGGCGACCGTCTTCTTCTTCGCGTCGGACACGACGTAGTAGGGCTCGAAGCCGTTCTCGACGTCGACGGAGAACTTGCCGAGCGACCCCTTCTTGAGCTCGGGCGGCAGGTTCTTCGGCTCGATGAGGTCGCGGATGTGGCCGACCGACGACTGCACGTCGTAGCCCTCGCCCAGGTACTGGGAGATCGTCTTTGCCTTGGTCGGCGACTCGACGATGACGAGCTTCACGGGCACAGCACTCCTAAGTAAAGGTACGGAGCAGGGTTGACCTCCGTCAGCGACACCATACACACCAGAACCGCGCCTCTGCCTAATCGGGGGCGGAACCCGCCGGGCCGGCGGACGCCCGTTCGCTGACGGCCAAACCCAGCACCGTGCGCCCGACGGTCACCGTCGCGACCAGTCCGTCGACGGCGCAATCCTCCACGGAAGCCCCGTTCGCGGCGGCGACGCGAGCCGCAAGATCGCACGGATGCCCCGGCACGAGCCCGCTCGCCGCATCCGCCGCGGCGAGCGCCGCGGCATCCGCAGCCCCCGTCACCGCGTGCCTTGCCGCGAGCGCCACGTAAAGGGGAACGGCGAGCAGGAACACCGCGACGATGGCCAGTCCGAGCCCGAGGGCGGCGACCGTGCCCGCGCCGCGCTCCCCCCTCACCGACCGGCGTCCAGAGCGCACGACCGGGCGGAGAGCGTGATCGGCGGGCCCGCCGCGGTGGTGGTGAGGGTGACGCAGGCGAGCTCGCCGTCCGCGGTCGGTGACACCTCCGCGCCGGGCACGAGGCGCTCGACCACGGCGCCCGGATCGCCGCCCCGCCCGAGGGTGCGCGCGGCCAAGGCCGCGGCATCCAGCAGGCGCAGTTGCTGCCCGGCGACCGCCATGCCCGACACGCAGCACGCGAGGACGAGCACGACAGCGGGGAGCGCGACCGCGAACTCCGCGGTCACGCCCCCGCGCTCGTCAGACCTCATCCGGGCAGGGTGAGAGCCTGGCGCACGACATCGGTGAGCATGCCGCGCACCTCCTCCGACCGCAGGATGACGACCAGCAGGCCGGCGAACCCCACGGCCGCCAGTGTGGCGACGGCGTACTCCGCCGTCGCTGCTCCCCGCTCGGCCAGCAGCCGAGCCCTCAATACCTTCATGTTCCGCTCCCGTCTCGACCCGAGTGGGTCCAGCCTGCGGGAACGCAGTGGCCGCGATCCGCGACGGCACGAGATGGCGCACAGCCGCGCGCTGCCCTCGGATGTTGAGGGGTGGCCCGTCCGCCGGGAGCCTCTGACGCTCACGCGCCGGAGTGCCGCAGGACCCCGGCGGCGGCCCCTACCCGCGGTAGTTCGGCGCCTCGACCACCATCTGGATGTCGTGCGGGTGCGACTCCTTGAGGCCCGCGGCCGTGATGCGCACGAAACGCCCCTTCTCCTTGAGTTCGGGAATAGTGCGGGCACCCGTGTAGAACATCGACTGGCGCAGGCCGCCGGCGAGCTGGTAGGCGACGCTCGCCAGCGGACCACGGTAGGGAACCTGCCCCTCGATGCCCTCGGCGATGAGCTGCTCG
>JAODAQ010000058.1 GCA_025463515.1 Rhodoglobus sp. | reverse complement strand
CGTGCCGTGGCTGCTCGACTCGTCGACCCTCATCTACGGCCGCCGCAGCCGGCCGCTGCCCGGCGACGCCCGGCGCGGCGAGCCCCGCCGTCCGGTCGCGCGCCGCCCCATGCCCCCGGCCAAGGCCGGTGCCGCGACCAAGAGCGCCGGCACCGCGACCCTCGTGCGGCCCAAGCCCGAGGCCGCGAAGCCTGAGGTCGCGGCCAAGGCTGCTCCGGCCAAGCCCGCCGCCAAGAAGCCCGCGCCGAAGAAGACGACCGGCGAGTGACCCTCGGCCGTGAGCTCGCCGCCGTTCTCGTGGGCGGTGTCGTCGGCACGGGCCTGCGGCTCGCGATCGACGCGGCGGTTCCGCACTCCGACACGTCGTTCCCGCTCTCGACGCTCGTGATCAACTCCGTCGGAGCGTTCCTGCTCGGCGCCCTCGTCGCCCGCCTCTGGGCTACCGCGCCCTCGTGGCTCAAGGCGGGCCTCGGGGCGGGCCTGCTCGGCTCGTTCACGACGTTCTCGGCCTTCGCCGTGTCCCTCGTCTCCCTCACGGCATCGGGCGAGTGGATGACCGCGCTCGGCTACCTCGGCCTGACCCTCGTGCTCGGCCTGGGCGCGGCCTGGCTCGGGCTCTCGCTGGGCCGTTCGGCCCCCGTCGCACCGGATGCCGACGAATGACCGCCCTCCTCGTCACCCTCGCGGCCGGCGCCCTCGGGGCCGTGCTGCGGTTCCTCGTCACGCGGGCGTTCGCCGCGCGTCCGGTGGGGGCCGTGCTCCTGGTCAACGTGGTGGGTTCGGCGATCGGGGGCGGGGTGCTGGCACTCGCGCAGCTCGGGAGCGTGAGCGGCGACATCCGGCTCGTCCTGCTCACCGGATTCTGCGGCGGTCTCACGACGTTCAGCACGTTTGGTGTCGAGACGATCCAGCTGGTCTTGGCGGGCAAGGCGAAGGTCGCGGCGCTCAGCGTGCTGGCCAATCTCGTGCTCGGAATCGGGGCCGCCACGGTCGTCTACGGGGTGGTCATCGTCGCCTTCTGAAAGGCGTAACGTCGGAATCATGCGCTTCGGATTCCACTTCCTCGACTTCACCATGCCCGGCGAGCCCGAGAGCCTCGCCGGCCTCCTGCGGACCTCCGCCCAGACTGCCGAGCAGTCGGGCGCGAGCTGGTTCTCGGTCATGGACCACTACTTCCAGATGGAGCACTTCCAGACCGCGCACGACCCCATGCTCGAGGCGTACACGACGCTCGGGTTCCTCGCCGGCGTCACCGAGCGGATGAAGCTCGGCACGATCGTGACCGGCGTCACCTACCGGCATCCGGCGCTGCTCGCCAAGATCGTCACGACGCTCGACGTGCTCTCGGGAGGCCGCGCCTTCCTGGGGATCGGCGCCGCCTGGTACGAGCGGGAGCACCTCGCGCTCGGCGTGCCCTACCCGCCCATCTCCGAGCGCTTCGAGCGGCTCGAGGAGGCACTGCAGATCGCACTGCAGATGTGGAGCGACGACGAGGGCCCGTTCGAGGGAGAGCACTACCAGCTCGCCGAGACGATCAGCCAGCCGCGCACGATCCAGCGCCCGCACCCGCCGATCGTGATCGGCGGCTCCGGCGAGCGCAAGACGCTGCGCATGGTGGCCCAGTACGCGGATGCCACGAACCTCATCGTGCCCGACCCCGAGACCGCCGCGCACAAGCTCGCCATCCTTCGCGAGCACTGCGACCGGCTCGGGCGCGACTACGACAGCATCGAGAAGACCGTGCAGGGCAGCCGCATGGACCCGGTGGGAGACCCCGACGGGTTCCTCCGCCTCGCCGAGGGCTTCGCGGCAGAGGGCGTTGAGCACATGCAGTTCGGCCTGCCGCACCCCGACCCGGTCGGCTACATCGAGAGGTTCGCCGAGACGGTCGCGCCGCGCCTGTCGCAGATCGAGGTGCGGTCGCGGGACTAGCGGGCAATCCGGACAGGATCGTCCGGTAGTGTTTCGGCATCGCACTGTCAAGGAGGACACGATGCCCGGCTTCCACCCCGATCTCGCCCGCGGGCGGTTCATCCCCCGCCTGAAGTCTCGCGCGTGGAGCGTGCGCCTGATGCAGCACGTGAAGATTCCAGGGATGCGTGCGCCGGAGGGCATGACGATCGAGAACGTCGACGTGCCGGGCGGCCAGCGGGTGCGCGTCTACCGGCCGTCGACGGCGTCAGCGCCGGCGCCGGTGCTGTTCTGGATCCACGGCGGCGGTTTCATCCAGGGTGCCCCCGAGCAGGACGACCGCACCTCGATCGAGTTCGCCCGCCAACTGGGCATCGCCGTGATCGCACCGAGCTACCGGCTCGCGCCGACGCACCCGTTCCCCGCCCCGCTCGACGATGTGCGCACCGCGCTCGAGTGGGCGGTCGAGAACGCCAAGGCGCTCGGAATCGACACCGCCCGCATCGCGATCGGCGGCGCGAGCGCGGGCGCTGGCCTCGCCGCGGGGCTCGTGCTGCGCGTGCACGACGAGGCCCGGATCGCGCCGGTGTTCCAGCTGCTCGTCTACCCGATGCTCGACGACCGCACGACGCTGCGGACGAGTGTGGACCAGACCTACCTCCGCCTCTGGATCCCCCAGCAGAACCATTTCGGCTGGGGCGCGTACCTCGGCACCGAGCCCGGCGGGCCGACCACGCCCGAGTACGCGGCCCCGGCCCGGCGCAACGACCTCACGGGACTCCCGCCCACGTGGATCGGCGTCGGCACGAACGACCTGTTCCACGACGAGGACCTCGAGTACGCCCGGCGCCTGCGCGAGGCCGGCGTGCCGTGCGAGGTCACGATCGTCGACGGCGCGTTCCACGGGTTCGACGCGCTGTTCGGCAAGACGGAGGTCGCGCAGGGCTTCCTGCGCGCGCAGATCGAGGCGCTGCGCCCTGTGCTTGGGAGCTAGGAGCACGCGACCGTCGGCGCGCTCGGTCCCGTCCCGGCGGCACACCGCGGCTGCCAACCGGGCCCACTGGCTCGCCCCCCCGGCATCCGCTGGCCACCCTGCGCGACGCCTGGCGCGCCGCCGCCCACCCAGCCGCGCGAGCGATCCCTGGCGCCGAGGGCGAGTTGCGTTTGGGCAATGTATGCCTTAGTGACATACGTTGCCGAAAGGGGACCCCCGGGGGCCTGCGGAAGGGCGGCTGGGCGCTGGATCGCGGCGCGGGAGGCGCAGCTAGCGCTTCGGCCAGCTCCACTGGGGCTCGTCGAGTGGGCCCTGGTCGACGACGCGCGTCTCCCCGCCCGACTTCTCCAGCTCGATGCGGCTCGCGCCGAGGCCGTCGAGCGCGGCGATCAGGCGCGGCGCGTGCGAGACCACGATCACCTGCGACGTGGCGGCGGCGCTCGCGATGAGTCCGGCTAGTGGCTCGATGAGGTCCGGATGCAGGCTCGTCTCGGGCTCGTTGAGCACGAGCAGCGCGGGCGGCCGTGGGCTCAGCAGTGCGGCCACCCACAGCAGGTAGCGCAGGGTGCCGTCCGATAGCTCGGCTGCGGAGAGCGGGCGCAGCAGGCCCGGCTGGCGCAGCTCGAGGCCGAACAGCCCGTCGTGGTCGGTGATCTCGACGGCGCTGCCCGGGAACGCGCGGCCGACGGCGGCGTCGAGCGATCCGTGCGGGCCGAGCTCGCGGATGGTCTGCAGGGCCGCGGCGAGGTCGGCGCCGTCCGCACTGAGGACCGGCGTGCGGGTGCCGACCTGGGCTGCGCGAGCGGGGGCCGTGGCATCCGTGCGGAAATGGTCGAAGAAGCGCCACGACCGCAGCTGCTCCCGCAGGGCGAGGAGCTCGGGGGCGGTGCGCGGGTCGGCGAGCTGGCCGAGCATGCTGTCGTAGGAGCGCAGGCCGGTCTCGTGGCGCCTCCACTCGCCGTCCGCGCCGCGGACCCGCACCAGAGGGCCGTGCCGCTCCGTGAGCAGCGTCGACGGGCGCAGTACCGGCCCGCTCCACACGCTCTCGAGCTTGATCTCGGGATCGCGGCCGAACATCGTCTTCTCGCTCGGCACCGGCAGCCCGAGGTCGATCGCGTAGCTGAACTCGTCGCTGGCGAAGCCCAGGCGCAGGGACACGGGGCCCTTCCGCCGGGTGCCCTGCGTGGGCATCCCCTTCGGCGTTCCGTTCTCGGGCCCCGCCCACAGCGTGCTGGGCAGGCCGCCCTCCCGGGCGAGCGCGGCGGTAGCGCCGTTTCGGGATGCCTCGGCGAGAAGCCGCAGCGAGCGGTACACGCTCGACTTGCCGGTGCCGTTCGCCCCCGTGATCACGGTCAGGCCGGTGAGCGGCACGACGACGTGGCGAAGGGAGCGGTACCCCTCGATCGCGAGCGTCGTCAGCACGGGCTATTCGGCCGGCTCGGCCTCGACGAGGTCGACGGCCGGCTTCGCGCGGAACGGGATGCCGCGGGCCATGAGGATGACGCCGGCGACGCCGCAGCCCACGATCACGATGTCTGCCACGTTGCCGATGAACAGGTTGCCGTAGCCGATGAAGTCGACCACGTGGCCCTGGGCGAAGCTCGGCTCGCGGAACAGCCGGTCGCCGAGGTGGGTGGCCGCACCGCCGAGGAGGAGGCCGAGGAGGATCGACCACGCCCGGGAGGTGACGCGCCAGGCGAAGACCGCGATCGCGACGACGGCGATGGCCGCGACGATCGTGAAGATCCACGTGAAGCCGGTGCCGATCGAGAACGCCGCGCCCGGGTTGTAGATGAGCTGGAAGCGCAGCAGGTCGCCGATGATCGGGACGGACTTGCCGACCTCGAGGTTGGCCTCCGCCCAGAACTTGCTGCCCTGGTCGGCGAGGATCACGAGCAGGGCGAGCCCGATCGTCACCGCGTAGAGGCGGTGTGAGGGGCGGGGAGCTGCGTCGGTCATCCGACCAGTATCTCAGCCCTTTTCCCCGCCTTCGCTCGTGCTCATGATCCGCTTCTGGAAGATGAAGAAGATGACGGCCACCGGGATCGACATGAGCACCGCCGCGGCGAGCTGCAGGGGGTACTGGTTGCCGCTGCCGAGCTGGCCCGACGTGAGGGATGCGACACCGGTCGTCAGCGTGTCGAGCGAGGCGCTCTGCCGCGAGATGAGGAAGTGCGAGAACTCGTTCCACGAGCCCTGGAAGCTCAGGATGAACAGCGTGATCAGGGCAGGTCGCGCCATGGGCAGCACGATCGACCAGTAGGTGCGGAAGACGCCGGCGCCGTCGATCCGGGCGGCCTCCTCCACGCTCACCGGGATCGACTCGAAGAACTGCTTCATGATGAAGATGCCCGCCGCGTCGATGATGATCGGGATGATCATGCCGGCGAACGAGTCGTAGAGGCCGAGCTGCTT
>JAODAQ010000036.1 GCA_025463515.1 Rhodoglobus sp. | reverse complement strand
GCCGGTTCGCTCGGCCACGGCATCGACTCCCAGGCGTAGGGCTTCCTGCGGACGAACCACGCGAGCCCACCGCCAGAGGGCTTTTCCTCGCTGCCGGGCAGATCCGCGGCGATGCGGCTCACATCATCCAGCGTCTGCACGCCGCCCCTTTCTGCTAGCGCTGGTAGTTCGGCGCCGCGACCACCATCTGGATGTCGTGCGGGTGCGACTCCTTGAGCCCGGCCGCCGTGATACGCACGAACTTGCCCTTCTGGCGAAGTTCCTCGATCGTGCGGGCGCCGGTGTAGAACATCGACTGGCGCAGGCCGCCGAGGAGCTGGTACACGACCGAGCCGACCGGGCCCCGGTACGGCACCTGGCCCTCGATGCCCTCGGCGATGAGCTGCTCGTCGGAGGGGACGTCCGCCTGGAAGTAGCGGTCGCGCGAGTAGGAGGTCTTCTTGCCGCGGGTCTGGAGCGCCCCGAGGGATCCCATGCCGCGGTAGCTCTTGAACTGCTTGCCGTTGACGAAGATGAGGTCGCCAGGGCTCTCGTCCGTGCCCGCGAGGAGCGAGCCGAGCATGACCGTCTCGGCGCCCGCGACGAGCGCCTTGGCGATGTCGCCCGAGTACTGCAGGCCGCCGTCGGCGATCACGGGGATGTTGCTCTCGCGAGCAGCGAGGGATGCCTCGTACACGGCGGTCACCTGCGGAACCCCGACCCCCGCCACGACGCGCGTGGTACAGATCGAGCCGGGGCCGACGCCGACCTTCACGGCGTCCGCGCCCGCGTCGACGAGCGCCTGCGCGCCGGACCGGGTTGCGACGTTGCCGCCGATGATGTCGATCGCGCCGAACGCGCTGTCGCCCTTGAGGCGCTTGATGATGTCGAGCACGCCGGCCGAGTCGCCGTTGGCGGTGTCGACCACGATGACGTCGACGCCCGCGTCGCGCAGCGCGCCCGCGCGCTCCCAGGCGTCGCCGAAGAAGCCGATCGCCGCACCCACGCGCAGGCGGCCCTCGTCGTCCTTCGTGGCGGTCGGGTACTTCTCCGTCTTCTCGAAGTCCTTGACGGTGATGAGCCCGGTGAGCCGGCCCTGCGCGTCGATAAGAGGGAGCTTCTCGATCTTGTGCTGCGCGAAGATCGCGACCGCGGAGTCGGGGTCGATGCCCTCGGGCGCCGTGATCAGGCCCTTCGAGGTCATGACGTCGCGCACGAGGGTCGTTGACTTCTCGAACGGGGAGACGAAGCGCATGTCCCGGTTGGTGATGATGCCGACGAGGCGCCCGTCGCCCTCGACGACCGGCAGGCCCGAGACGCGGAACTGGCCGCAGATGGCGTCGACCTCGGCGACCGTGGCATCCGGCGTCGTCGTCACCGGGTTCGTGATCATGCCCGACTCGCTGCGCTTGACCTTGTCGACGTGCGCTGCCTGGTCTTCGATCGAGAGATTGCGGTGCAGGATGCCCAGGCCGCCGTTGCGGGCCATGGCGATCGCCATGCGCGACTCGGTGACGCTGTCCATCGCCGCGGAGAGCAGAGGAGATGCGACGCTGATGCGGCGCGTCAGCCGCGAGGTGGTGTCGGCCTCGCTGGGGATGACGTCGGTGTGCCCCGGGAGCAGCATGACGTCGTCGTAGGTGAGTCCGATGAATCCGAACGGGTCAGGCTGGTCCATGTGTGTCCCTAGGTACTAGAGCGAAAGTGGCCCGGATGCCGCGCTGAAACCGGTACCCAATATTAACCGGTTAGACCCCGCGCTATTCCACGCGCATAATAGCCAGACCGGAATCGTGTCCCACTCGAAACACGGGGGACACAATCCGGCAGTATCGTCAACGACGACGATGCGCCAGAGCCCGCGGGATGCATGATTCCGGCTGGTCCGTCTTGGAGGTTCCGTGGAAGTCACTGGTTTGATCGACAGGCGCTGGACGCGCCCTCTGGTCGCCCTGTTCGCGATATTGATCGTCGCGCTCACCCTCGGCGGTGGTCTGTCTGCCTCGGCCGACTCGATCAACGACGACTCCGACTGGCAGATCAAGGGCAACGTCAAGAACGACGGCGAGCCCCTCGGCGGCGTCCTGATCTCGGTCTCCGGCAACGGATTCACCGGCGAGGTGAAGACGGGCGACGACGGCAAGTGGAGCGTCGGCGTGCCCGAGGGCGGCAAGTACACGATCACCCTCGACGAGTCCACCCTCCCCAAGGGCGTCATCGTCACGGACAAGGACGGCGTCGTCATCCCGCCCACCCGCGAGGTGGAGTTCGGGGCGACGAAGACCGCGCTGAGCAACTACTTCCTGGGCGTCGGCGTGCGTGAGACGACGAGCTTCTTCGACCAGTTCATCCAGCGCATCTTCACCGGCCTGAGTTTCGGCCTGCTTCTGGCGCTCGCGGCTGTCGGCCTCTCCCTGATCTTCGGAACGACGGGCCTCAACAACTTCGCGCACGCCGAGATGGTGACCTTCGGCGCGCTAGCGACCCTGACCTTCGCCGTCGACTTCGCGTGGCCGCTGTGGGCCGCGCTCATCGTCGCGATTGTCCTGAGCGGGGCGTTCGGCTTCGTGCTCGACGCCGGCCTCTGGCGGCCGTTGCGCCGCAAGGGCGTCGGCCTCATCCCGATGATGATCGTGAGCATCGGCCTCTCGCTCGCCCTCCGCTACCTGTACCAGTACCTGTACGGCGGCTCGACGAGACAGCTCCCTGGCGCGGATGGCGCGGACCTCAAGTTCGGCCCGATCTCCCTCTCCCCGCTCGACCTGCTGAGCATGGGGATCTCGATCCTCGCGGTCATCGGCGTCGCGTTCTTCCTGCTGCGGACCCGTCTCGGCAAGGCCACCCGCGCGGTGAGCGACAACGTGAGCCTCGCGGCAGCGAGCGGCATCGACGTCGACCGGGTCATCCGGATCGTCTGGGTCATCGGCGGCGCACTGGCCGGGCTCAGCGGCATCCTGTTCGCCTTCTACCGCCCTGGCGTCTCGTGGGACATGGGCTTCCAGATCCTGCTGCTGATCTTCGCAGCCGTCACGCTCGGCGGTCTCGGTACGGCGTTCGGCGCCGTGGTCGGCTCCATCGTGGTGGGCCTGTTCATCGAGATCTCGACACTCTGGATCCCCTCCGACATGAAGTACGTCGGGGCGCTCGTGATCCTCATCCTCGTGCTGTTGGTCAGGCCACAGGGCATCCTGGGCCGCAAAGAGAGAATTGGCTAGGGGCCTCCAATGGTTGATTTTTGGCAGATCATTCAGAACGCCGGGGTCGAGCTCATCAGCCCGACCACGGCGGCGTACGCCCTCGCGGCTCTCGGCCTCGCTATCCACTTCGGCTTCACCGGGCTCGTGAACTTCGGCCAGGCCGGCTTCATGGCGATCGGCGCCTACGGCTACGGCATCTCCACCCTCACCTTCCACTTCCCGGTCTGGGGAGCTGTGCTGGTGGGGATCGGGGCGTCCATCGTCTTCGCGCTCATCCTCGGTGTCCCCACCCTGCGTCTGCGGGCCGACTACCTGTCGATCGTGACGATCGCGGCGGCGGAGATCCTGAGGCTCATCTTCACGACCAACACCCTCGAGGCCGTGACCGGCTCGGCCGACGGCCTTAGCGGCTACAAGGGCGGCTTCGCCGACCTGAACCCGATTCCGGACGGCACCTACGGCTTCGGCCCGTGGACGATGAACGCCTACGACCTGTGGCTGCGGATCGTCGCGTGGACGATCGTGATCATCGCCTGCCTCCTGGCGTGGCAGCTCATGCGCAGCCCCTGGGGCCGCGTGGTCAAGGGCATCCGTGAAGACGAGGACGCCGTGCGCGCCCTCGGCAAGAACGTCTACTTCTACAAGATGCAGTCGCTCATCCTCGGTGGCGTGTTCGGCACCATCGCCGGCATGATCTTCATCCTGCCCCGAGCGATCGTGCCCGCGAACTACGCGACCACGCTCACGTTCTTCATCTACACGATCCTGCTGCTCGGCGGCGCCGCGACGATCCTCGGGCCGGTCGTCGGCTCGATCATCTTCTGGGTCCTACTGTCGGCGGTCTCGGGCTTCGTGGCCCGAGCGCAGGCCGCGGGCTGGTTCGACCTCATCGGGATGTCGAGCGTCCAGGCCGGCCAGACGCGCTTCATCCTCGTCGGAATAGTCCTGATGTTATTGGTCATATTCAGGCCACAGGGCATCTTCGGGAACAAGAAGGAGCTGGCTTTTGTCAAGTGACGTCAAACCCACGAAGGGCTCCCCGGTCAAGAGCGTCGACATGCACGTCGGCGAGATCGTCCCGGGGGTGCCGAAGAAGGATCCGATCATCGTCGCGGACCACGTGACGCGCACGTTCGGCGGCCTCACGGCGGTCGACGTCGACCACGTGGAGATCCCGCGCAATGCCATCACGGCGCTCATCGGGCCGAACGGGGCCGGCAAGACCACGTTCTTCAACCTGCTCACCGGCTTCGACAAGCCGGACACGGGCAAGTGGACGTTCATGGGCAAGTCGCTCGCGGGCATCCCCTCGTTCCGCGTCGCCCGTCTCGGCCAGGTGCGCACCTTCCAACTCACCAAGGCGCTGTCGCTGCTGACGGTGCTCGACAACATGAAGCTCGGCGCCAAGGGCCAGAAGGGCGAGAACATGTTCGTCGCCCTGCTGCCCTGGCTGTGGCGCAAGCAGGAGGAGGAGATCGAGGCGAAGGCCATGGAGCTCCTCGCGCGCTTCAAACTCGACACCAAGGCCGAGGACTACGCCGCCAGCCTCTCCGGCGGGCAGCGGAAGCTCCTCGAAATGGCCCGCGCGCTCATGAGCGACCCGACCCTGGTGATGCTCGACGAGCCCATGGCCGGTGTCAACCCGGCCCTGACCCAGTCGCTGCTCGACCACATCCTCGATCTGAAGACCCAGGGGATGACCGTGCTCTTCGTCGAGCACGACATGCAGATGGTCCGCCACATCGCGGACTGGGTGATCGTCATGGCGGAGGGCAAGATCGTCGCCGAGGGTCCGCCCGACGCCGTCATGTCGAATCCGGCCGTGATCGACGCCTACCTGGGCAGCCACCACGACCAGGACCTCGGTGAGGACCCGGACCAGGAGAAGGAAAACGTGAACGCGATCAAGGAGCTGCTCGATGCCGACGACAAGTCCTGAGACCGCGGCGGCCCCCTCGAGTGCCGCCACCCCGGTCGTCCACGTCAAGGGGATCACCGCCGGGTACCTGCCCGGTGTCAACATCCTCAACGACTGCTCGCTCGTCGCCAACCAGGGCGAGCTCATCGGCATCATCGGCCCGAACGGCGCCGGCAAGTCGACGCTGCTCAAGGCGATCTTCGGCCTCGTCAAGGTGCGCGAGGGCTCGGTGATGCTGCAGGGCGAGGACATCACGGGCCTCAAGGCGAACAAGCTCGTCTCCAAGGGCGTCGGCTTCGTGCCGCAGACGAACAACGTGTTCCCGACCCTCACGATCCGCGAGAACCTCGAGATGGGGCTGTTCCAGAAGCCGAAGGGCATCAAGGAGCGCCTCGAGTTCGTGAGCGAGATCTTCCCCGAGCTGCAGAAGCGGTACGGCCAGCGGGCCGGCTCGCTCTCCGGCGGTGAGCGCCAGATGGTCGCCATGAGCCGCGCGCTCATGATGGGCCCGCACGTCCTGCTGCTCGACGAGCCCTCCGCGGGGCTCTCCCCGGTCCGCCAGGACGAGGCGTTCCTGCGGGTCAAGGAGATCAACAAGGCCGGCGTCACGACGATCATGGTCGAGCAGAACGCCCGCCGCTGCCTGCAGATCTGCGACCGCGGCTACGTGCTCGACCAGGGCCACGACGCCTACACGGGCACAGGGCGCGAGCTGTTGAACGACCCCAAGGTCATCTCGCTGTACTTGGGCACTCTCGGCGAGGACTGAGAGCCGCTGTAACGCCCTGGGCCCCGGATGCTGCATCCGGGGCCCTTCGCGTGTCCCGGGCCGTCCTGCGGCCTCTGGGAGCGCTCCCGTCGCGCCCACCAGCCGCGCTGCCGCCCGCTGCCGCCCGCTGCCGCTGCGTCGAGGTGTCGCGACCGAGGTGCGCACCCCGTGCGGCGTGCGCATCCGCCGACCGGTTGAATCGATCCAGGGCGCAAAAGGTGCTGCCTAGGGGGGCGGGACGCGCACTTTCTGCAGTCTCGACCCGGTGGCAAGGCAGAGTGGCCGCGCACGCAAAAGGGCCCCGGCCGAAGCCGGGGCCCTTCGTCGCGTCAGCTAGTGACTAGTTGATGCGGGTGTACTTGTTGTCTGCACCGTACTGGTAGATGCCGATCGTGGCCTCGGTCGGGTCGCCGTTCTCGTCGAACGTGACCGGGCCGGAGTAGCCGTCGTAGTCGACGACTCCACCATCGAGGATGATCTGAGCGGCCGACGCGAAGTCGGTCGCCTTCTTGCCATCGCCGGAACCGCCGGAGACTTCCTGCAGCTTGGACGCGATGTCCTTGCCGTCGACGGAGTTGGCCGCCAGCGCCGCGAGGGCGAGGAGGATCACTGCGTCGTACGACTCGGCGGCGTAGCTGTAGTCGGTCAGGTCGGGGTTGATCTCGAGCAGGCGGTCGGTGAAGTCACCGAGGGTGCCGACGTCGAGGCCCGGGAGGGTGCCCTTGCTGTCCGTGAGCGCACCGGCGGCGAAGTCCGCGCTGTAGTCAGCGAGGTTTCCGTCGACGAAGTACAGCGGGCCGGCGTAGCCGGCGCCACGGAGCGCGGGGACGATGATCTTCGCCTCGTCGAAGGTCACGAGAGCGATGGCGTCGGGGTTCGCCGCCAGCACCTCCGAGATCTGCGTGGTGAAGACGGTGTCACCCGTGTTGAACAGCGACTCGGCGACAACCTTGCCACCGGCGGCCTCGTACGTCTCCTTCAGCTTGGCCGAGAGGCCGGTGCCGTAGGAGTCGTTGAGCTCGATGATGCCGAGCGCCTCGACGCCGTCGTCAGCAACCAGGTTGCCGAGGACCTCGCCCTGGAGGACGTCCGACGGGGCGGTGCGCCAGTAGAGGCCGTCATCCGCGTAGTCGGTGAAGTCGATCGAGGTGTTCGCCGGGGAGAACTCCACGACGCCAGCGCCGGTGATCTGGTCGATGACCGTCTTGGAGACACCCGAGGATGCAGCTCCGACGATCGCCGAGACACCGAGCGACAGGAGGTCGGTCACGGAGACGGTGGCGGTGTCAGTCGTGGTGTCACCGGAGTCGCGGTACTCGACATCGATGGTGATACCCAGGTCGGCGTCGTTGACGTCCTTGACTGCGAGCGCAACACCGGCCTCCTCGGGCGGGCCGAGGAACGCCAGGGTTCCCGACTGCGGGAGGATCGTGCCGATCTTGAGGGTCAGGGGTTCGCGGGGGCCCGCGCTGGTCTCGGGCTCGGCCGGTGCTGCGCAGCCACTCAGGACGAGTGCGCTCGCGCCCACGATGGCAATGCCACCGAGGATCGACTTGAGAGACCGCGAGCGCGAGGCTGTGGCCTTCACGAATACGCTCATGTTGCTCCTTGCAATTGAATGTGTAGAGGATTCAGCAGTGCGACGCAAAGCTGTCCTGTCAAGTTACGGGGAGCCCGCGTCTTTCACAATACGTACGTGTTACAGCCACGTAACATGGGCGAGATCGTTACCTTGCATCAATTGATGCGCTCGAAAGCATTGTCCTTGCCGTAGCGGTACATCCCGATCACGGCCCCCTGCGGGTCGCCCTTCGCGTCGAAGGTGATCTCGCCCGAGATCCCGTCGTAGTCCACCACGCCGCCGGCGAGGATCACCTTGGCCGCCGACGCGAAATCGGTGGCCTTCGTGCCCTTGCCCTCGCCCCCGGAGACCTCTCGCAGGCTCGAGGCGATGTCGGCGCCCTTCGTCGAGTTGGCGGCGAGCGCCGCGAGCGCCGCGAGCACGACGGCGTCGTACGACTCGGCCGCGTAGCTGAAGTCGGTGAGGGCGGGGTTGATGTCGAGCAGGCGGTCCGTGAAGTCGCCGAGCTTGGAGATGTCGAGGCCCGGCATGCTCGCGATCGAGCCCGTGATCGTGCCCGCCGGGATGTCCGCGCTGTGGTTGCCGATCCCGAGGCCCACGAAGTAGAGGTGCGAGCCGTCGTACTTGGCGGCGGCGAGCGAGGGCACGGATGCCTGTGCGCCCTTGCTCCCGACCACGACGACTGCCTCGGGCTTGTCCGCGATGGCGGTGGTGACCTGCGCGCTCAGGTCGGCGGCTCCCGCCGTGTAGGGAACCGAGGCCGTGATTGTTCCGCCGGCCCGCTCGAACGCGGCGGAGAGTGCCTCGGGCAGCCCCGGCTCGCAGAATCCGGACTCGTAGACGACACCGAGCGTCGTCACGCCGTCCGCGGCGATCTGCTTGCCCATCGCGTCGCCCTCGAGCACGCACGAGGGCGCCGTGCGCCAGTAGAGGTCGTGGTCGGCGGCGCGCGTGAAGTCGGTGGAGGTGTTGCCCGGGGAGATCTCGACGGCGCCGGCCGAGACGATCTGGTCGAGCACCTTGCGCGAGACGTTGTCGGAGAGCGCCCCGACGATGACGGAGGCGCCGCCGTCGAGCAGCGTGGTGGTCGAGGCGATCGAGGTGTCGGTCGTGGCGTCACCGGAGTCCGCGCTCGTGATCGTGACGGTGATGCCCGCGTCGGCGTTGTTGATGTCGCCTGCCGCGAGCTCGGCAGCGGCCACGGCCGAGGGACCGAAGGCGGCCAGGGTGCCGGTCGCGGGCAGCAGGGTGCCGACCGAGAGGTCCAGCGGCGCGCGATCGACCGGGGCGACTGTGGGCTCCGGTGCCTCGGGCGTGCAGCCCGTGAGTACGAGCAGTAGGGCGACCGCGGCAGCGGCACCCGGGAAGACGGTTCGGGACGTCATGGTCTCCTCCTGAGTTCGAGGCACCCGGATCAGCCGGCGAGCACTCCTCGTCCGAACACGAACCTGTTCTCGCCGTCGTAGGCGTAGAGGCCGTAGTACGCGGGCGAGACGTCACCCTCAGGGGTGAAATTCAGCGGTCCGGACACTCCATCGTAATCCACGTTGTCCCCTGCCTGGAGCGCCGGGAGGCATTCGGCGAAGCTCCCGCACTTGAGGCCGCCGACCGAGACGTCCGTGAGGGACCCCGCGATCGCGGCGCCGTCGTCGCCCGACTGCTCGGCCGCGAGCCCCGCGAGGACCACCGCGTCGTAGGACTCGGGTGCGTAGTGGAAGGCCCCGAGCGACGCGTCGACGGTCTTGAGCCGGGCGATGAGCCCGTCGTCGGCCGGGTAGCCCTCGATGACGCCGTTCACTCCCGCGAGCGTGCCGATCGGCAGCGCCTGCGAGTAGTCCCCGGTGTTCTGCGTGGTCAGCCACAGCTTCGCCCCGCCGTAGCCCGCGCCGATCACCGCGGTGATGAGCGCCTTGGTCTCGTCGACGGAGGCGTACGTGGAGCCGAGGACGACGGCATCCGGCGCCGCCTGCTTGAGCTGGTCGATGGTGATCGACAGGTCGGTGGTCCCGGGCGGGATGGCCTGCGAGAGCACGAGGGTGCTGCCGTGCTCGTCGAGCCCGTCCGTGAGCGTCGGGGCGAGCGAGCGGCCGAACTCGTCGTCGATATAGAGGAGCGCGACCTTCGCGGGCCCCTTCTCCGAGAGCACCTGCCCGAGCGCGAGGCCCTGGTGGCCGTACGCGGCGATCGTGCGGAAGAAGTACCCGTCGTCGTCGGCGGTCGTGAGGTCGGGGAAGGTGGCGGCAGGCGAGATGACCGGGATGCCCGCCTCAGCGGCCAGCGGGATCAGCCGCGCGGCCAGCAGCGAGGAGGCCGGGCCGATCACGACATCCACACCCTGCGCGACGAGGTCGGCGAAGGACGTCTCGAGCGTCGTCGTCGCGGCATCCCCCGAGTCGCGCGCGACGAGCTCGACGGGGTGGCCGCCGACGCCGCCCGCCGCGTTGAGGTCGGCGACCGCGAGGGCCGCGCCCGCGGCGAGGGCGGGGCCGAGGTACGAGGCCGCTCCGCTCGTCGGGAACAGGGTGCCGACCCGCAGGACGCCGTCACCGGGCTTCGGGGCCGCCGACACCGGGGTGCTCGGGTGCGGCGCGGGAGTCGCGGTCGTGCATCCGGCGAGGAGGGCCACCGTCGCGAGGGCAGCAAGGACGGGCAGACGCACGCAGCACAGGCTACCCGCGGGCCGCTGGACGCGGGACTATGGCGCGCCCGTCGCCTCCGGCAGCGCGGCGCCCCGCTGCCGGTTCGCGTGCCGGAGCATGTCGACAGTGAGGATGATCAGCGCGAGCCAGACCACGCCGAACCCCACCCAGCGCTCCGGGGGCATCGCCTCGTGCAGCACGACGACTCCGACGATGAGCTGCAGGATCGGGGCGATGTACTGGGCGAGCCCGATGTAGATGAGCGGGAGGCGGCGAGCGGCGGCCGCGAACAGGATGAGCGGCACCGCGGTCGCGACCCCGAGCGAGAGGGTGAGCAGCGCGTGGCCGGTGCCGAGCTGGCCGAAGGAGAGCCCGGAGGTCGCCGCGATGACGACGAGCACGACCGCCGCCGCCGGCACGAGGACAGCGGTCTCGATGGTGAGCCCGCTCACCGCGTCGGCGGTGGGGCCCACTCGCTTCTTCACGAGACCGTAGAAGCCGAAGCTGAAGGCGAGGGTGAGGGCGATCCACGGGAAGGAGCCGTACCCGATCGCGATGACCAGCACCGCGATAGCGCTCACGGCGAGGGCGGTCCACTGCAGGGGCCGCAGGCGCTCCCGCAGCACGATCACGCCGAGCAGCACCGTGACGATCGGGTTGGTGAAGTATCCCAGTGACGCCTCGACGACGTGCCCGCTCACGCTCGCGAAGACGTACACCGACCAGTTGACGAGGATGAACACGGCCGCGAGGGAGAGGGCGAGCATCGTCCTGCGATCGCGGAGGATGGCCACGAGCTTGGGCCAGCTGCGCGTGACCGTGATGAGCAGCGCGCAGAACACGAGCGACAGCACGATGCGCCAGGCGACGATCTCGACCGCGCTCGACTCCCGCAGCGCGAAGAACAGCACCGGGAGGAAGCCCCAGAGCACGTACGCGACCGCAGCGAAGGCGATGCCGGAGCCCGAGGGCCTGTCGTGGGCTGGCGTAGTCACTTCAGTCAGCCTAGGGGCGCGCTTAACGGCAAAAGCCCCGGTGACCGAAATCACCGGGGCCTTTGGCAGTAAGTAGTTAGCGCACGACCACCGCGAGGACGTCGCGGGCGGAGAGCACCAGAAGGTCCTCGCCGCCGTACTTCACCTCGGTGCCGCCGTACTTGGAGTAGATGACCTTGTCACCGACAGCGATGTCGAGCGGGATGCGGTTGCCGTTGTCGTCGATGCGACCGGGGCCTACAGCCACGACCTCGCCCTCCTGGGGCTTCTCCTTGGCAGTGTCGGGGATGACGAGACCCGACGCAGTGGTCGTCTCGGCCTCGACCTGCTTGATGACAATTCGATCCTCGAGCGGCTTGATGGACACCGACACGGTTGACCTCTTTCTAAAGCTAAATCTATGGGTTGGCACACTCCTTGTGAGAGTGCCAGATCAACTATAGAGCCTCGCTGGCACTCGTTCAATGTGAGTGCCAACGATTACGGTTGTCCCATGGACCAGGCCGAACTCCGAGAGCTGCTCTCGCCCGGCGGGCTGACCCTGCTCGACTCGCTGCCCGCGTGGGAGTCGTCGGCCGACGTCGTGCGCAGCGTCGCCGACTTGCGCAAGGCCGGCCACTCCCCTGCGCTCGTGGCCGCTGTCATGAGCCAGGCCCGGCTGCGGGCGAAGGCCGTCGCGAAGTTCGGGCCGTTCGCGGCATCCATGCTCTTCACCGAGGCGGGCCTCGAACAGGCGACCCGGCTGAGCGTGGCCGCGCAGCACGCGGGCCGGTTCCAGCGCGCGGGCCTGGGCTGGATCGCCGATCTGGGGTGCGGGATCGGCGCGGATGCCCTCGCCATCGCCGCGCTCGACCTCGAGGTCACGGCGGTGGAGCGCGACGAGGTGACCGCCGCAGTCGCCGCGTACAACCTCGCGTCGTGGTCGAACGCCCGCGTCGAGCACGCGGATGCCGAGGCCTTCGACCTCTCCGGGGTCGACGGCGTCTACCTCGACCCCGCCCGCCGCGACGGCGCCAAGCGCCTCAAGAACCCGGCCGACTGGTCGCCCTCGCTCGATTTCGCCTTCGGCCTCGCGGCGCGCCTGCCGACCGGCGTGAAGCTCGGGCCGGGCATCGACCGCGACCTCATCCCCGACGCCGCCGAGGCCCAGTGGGTGTCGGTCGACCGGGAGGTCGTCGAGCTGGGGGTCTGGTTCGGCGCACTCGCGCGGCCCGGGGTGCGCAGGGCGGCGCTCGTCGTCGGAGAGCATGGCTCGGCCGAGATGGTCGCCGCGGAAGACAGCGAGGACGCCCCTTCCGGCACCCTCGGGGAGTACGTCTACGAGCCCGACGGCGCGGTCATCCGGGCCCGCCTGATCGGCGACCTCGCTCGGACGCTCGGCGGCCGCATGCTCGAGCCGAGCATCGCCTACGTCACGGCGGACGCCGCGGTCACGACGCCGTTCGCGGCGTGCTTCCGCGTGGTGGAAGAGCTGCCGCTCGACAAGAAGGCGATCAAGCGGGCCCTCGCGGCGCGGCAGATCGGCACCGTCGAGATCAAGAAGCGCGGCGTCGACATCGACCCCGCGGTGTTCCGCACCGCACTCGCGCCGAAGGGCCCCGAGAGCGGGACGCTGATCCTCACGAGGATCGGCGACCGTCGCAGGGCCCTTCTGGTGGAGCGGGTGGCCGGGGCCTAGTAGCCGTACGGGCTGGTCGCGATACCGACGATGAACGCGCCGATCAGGATCAATCCCCAGATGACCGAGATGCCGAGCCCGATGTAGCCGGTGATGAGACCGGCGAGCCAGAACGGCCGCGCGTACGGCTGGCGGCGCTGGGCGAGGTGGCCCGTGATGACCGCCCCGACCGCCGGCAGGAAGCCGAGCGAGGCGAGGGCCAGCACCAAGGAGGCGATGCCCAGGATCATCGAGGTGATGCTCAGGCCCTGGGCCGGGCCCGCAGCAACGGGGGCATAGGCGTAGGCCTGGCCGGGAGCGTAGGCGGGCGGCGCGGAGTAGCCCGCCTGCGGCTGGGCGTAGGGGTCCGGGGCGGCGCCGGGCGCGGCGTAGGGGTCCGGGCGGGGTGCGGTCACGGGCGGGAGCGGCTCGGGTGCTCCGGGGACGGACGGCGGTGTCGGCTGGGCGGGCGGCGCTGGCGGGGCGGGCGGCGTCGCCGGGGTGGGCTCGACGGGCGGCACACCGCCGGCGGACGGCGGGAGCGGGATCGCGGGGATGTCGTTGTTCTCAGCCATGAGGAAACTTTAGCCTTCCTGAAAAGCCGCCATCGCGTTGAGGAGGTACGGCAGGGCGAACGAGAAGATGAAGAACGCCGTGACGAGAACACCGATCACGATCGCCGCGATCGCGAGGCCCCGGCCCGCTTCCCCGGTGCGCCGAATCTGCACGAGGGCGAGGATGCCCAGCACGACACCGGCGACGGAGACGACGAACGCCGCCACGAGCGCGACGACCGAGAGGGTGCTGGTACGCCTCACGACGGGCGCGGTGGTCACCGCCGGAAGTCCGGGCCGCTGAGGCCGACGAAGAGCAGGGGGAACAGCACGGCGGCCGCGACGAAGATCACGCCGATGATGACGGCGAGCGCGATGCTCGCATAGCCGATGATGACGCCCGCCAGGGCCAGGCCGTGGCCCTGCTCGCCCGAGGTCTTGAGCTGGCCGAGGCTGAGGTGGCCGGTGATGATGCCGGCGAGGCTGAAGCCGACGAGCGAGGTGATGAGCGAGACGATCGCGAGCACGTTCCAGGGGGCGCCGGGAGCGGGCGCCGTCGCGGGAGCGGGGAGTTCAGCAGTCATGGTCCGACCCTAGCAAGAAGGGGCCCGCAGCAGCGCTGCGGGCCCCTTCTTCTGGCAGTGCCTAGTACGTGGTGTAGCCGGTCGACGCGGCGAGGAGGCCGAAGCCGATGATGGCGATGACCCAGATGACCGTCGCCACGATACCGACGTAGCCGATGATCGTGCCCGCGAGAGCGAGGCCGCGGCCCTGCTGCTGCGGGTTCTGCTTGAGCTGGCTGAGCGCGATGTGACCGGTGATCACGGCGCCGAGGCTGATCCAGGAGAAGCCGACGATCGCGATCACGAGCGAGACGATGGCGAGCACGTTCCACGTGCCCGCTGCGGGAGCAGCGGCGGCGTAGGCGGGCTGCGCGGCAGCAGGAGCAGCCGGTGCCACGGGGTTGCCCTCGGGGGCGGGGACGGGAGGTACCTGGTCAGTCATGAGAACTCCTTCAGTTCACTGGCGCTAGTCGCGCCCTGTCATCGTTCCAGCAGCCCATCGTGATGTCAACGGGACCGCGCGGGGGTTACGAACGGCGTCAGAACTGCTGTATGGCGGTGACGGGCAGCGTGGAGTCCGCCCCGAAGTCGAGGCCCGACGGGGCGTGCCCGGCCATGATGAGCTGCGAGCCGAGCGCCGCGATCATCGCGCCGTTGTCGGTGCACAGCGAGAGCGGCGGGATGCGCAGCAGGATGCCCGCGGCCGCGCAGCGCTCGGCCGCGAGCTCGCGCACCCGGGCGTTGGCGACGACCCCTCCGCCGAGGAGCAGCCGTGGCACGCCCAGATCCACGCACGCGGCAACGGCCTTGGTCAGGAGCACGTCGACCACGGCCTCCCGGAAGCTCGCGGCGACATCCGCGATCGCCACCTCGCGGCCCTCGTCGCGCTCCCGCTCCACCCAGCGCGCGACCGCGGTCTTGAGCCCGGAGAACGAGAAGTCGTAGCGGTGCTTCTCCATGTCCTTCTGCTGGCTCAGGCCGCGGGGGAACCGGATGGCCCTCGGGTCGCCCCCGACCGCCGCGCGGTCGATCTCGGGGCCTCCGGGGTAGGGCAGGCCGAGGAGTCGGGCGACCTTGTCGAAGGCCTCGCCCGCCGCGTCGTCGATGGTCTCGCCCAGCAGCTCGACATCGGAGACGAGGTCGCGCACGTGCAGGAGGGACGTGTGCCCCCCGGAGACGAGCAGGGCGATGGTCGGGTAGTCGAGCGGCTCGTGGTCCATGAGGTCGGCGCCGACGTGGCCGACGAGGTGGTTCACGGCGTAGAGCGGCTTGCCCAGCGAGAGGGCGAGCGCCTTCGCCGCACCCACGCCGACCATGAGCGCGCCCGAGAGGCCCGGTCCGCTCGTGACCGCGATCGCGTCGAGCTCCTCGAGCGTGACACCGGCCTCGACGAGCGCCTCCGTGAGCGCCGGGACGAGCGCCTCCAGGTGGGCGCGCGCCGCGACCTCGGGCACGACGCCGCCGTAGCGGGCGTGCTCCTCCATCGACGACGCGATCACGTTGGCGAGCAGGGTGGTGCCGCGCACGATCCCGATGCCGGTCTCGTCGCAGCTCGTCTCGATGCCCAGGACCAGAGGCCCGTCTGCGGGCAGGGCCAGCGGCTCGCTCATGCGATTCCCGTCCGGGGCGCGGGGATGGTCAGGCGCATGATCACGGCGTCGACGACTCCCCCGTAGTACTTCGGCCGGACTGCGATCTGCTCGAACCCGAGGGACGCGTACAGGGTCTGCGCGCCGGGGTTGTCGGCGCGCACCTCCAGGAACAGCTCCGTCGCGCCGCGCTCGCGCGCCTCGTCGATGAGGCGCAGCATGAGCACGCGGCCGAGGCCCTGGCGGCGGGCATCCTCGACGACCGCGATGGTCTGGATGTCGGCCTGCGGCTGGCGGCGGGGAGCACGCAGGCCCGCGTAGGCGTCGATCCGGGCGGGGTCTCCGGGCGGGAACGCGACGAGGTAGTAGCCGTTGCGGTCGTGCAGCTCAGCGAGCATGCTGGCGGACGACCACGCGTCCTCCGGGAAGACGGATGTCTCGATCGCCATGATCGCGTCAAGGTCGTCGGGTGTCGCGGCGCGCAGTTGCCAGGTCACGTGGTCACCGCCCGGGTGGGTTGAGTAGGCGCGCCAGCGCCGTATCGAAACCCGTCTCGATACGCGCCCCAGAGGGCGCTACTCGACCCGCTCACGAGGTCACCCGCTTCGGGCCGGCCGACAGCGTCACGTCGGGCGAGCGGAGGTAGAGCGGCTCGTCGGCGGCGAAGGGCCGTCCGTTCGCGTAGAGCGCCTCGGCGAGGAGCCCGAGGGAGGCGGCAGAGACGGTGCTGGCCCGGATGACGCGGTGGCCGGCGGGCACGGCGGACTCGAGGTCCACGGCCTTCACCAGGGAGGGGCCGGCCGTACGGGTGGGCAGGCCCGCGGCATCCGGAGGCCCGTAGGCGGACCAGTAGAGCTCGCTGCGGCGCGCGTCCGTCGCGACCACGAACAGCCCGGGCTCGCCGAACGCGATCGCGTCGTGGCTGGCGATCGGGACCACGAGCTTGCCCGCGCCGAACGCGAAGGCGCGGGCGGCCGCGATGCCCACGCGCAGGCCGGTGAACGGCCCTGGGCCCATGCCCGAGACGACGCCCGAGAGGTCGGCGATCTCGATGCCCGAGTCGGCGAGGCAGGCCGCGATGAGCTCGCCGATGACCTCGGCGTGACGGCGGGTGTCGTCGGAGGAGTGCTCGGCGAGGATGCCCGCCTCACGGTCGACGACGGCGACGCTCGTGCCTGCCGAGGTGTCAATCGCGAGCAGCATCGACCCACTCCTTCCACCGGGCTCCGTGCGCCGTGAGCGTGACGGTGCGGGGCTCGACCTCGGCGTCCGGGTCGCCGCCGTGCGGGCGGTCGATGTCGATCTCGAGCCAGTCCTCGGTGATGCCGTCGGTGAGGCCCTTGCCCCACTCCACGACCACGATCGAGCCCGCGTAGTCGATGTCGAGGTCGTCGAGCTCCATCGCGCTGCCGAGGCGGTAGGCGTCCACGTGCACTAGAGGCGCCCCGGTGGTCGAGCCTGTCGAGGCCCGCGGGTGCGTGCGCGCGAGGACGAACGTCGGGCTCGTGACCGCGCCGCGCACGCCGAGGGCCTCGCCGATGCCGCGGGTGAGCGTGGTCTTGCCCGCGCCCAGCTCGCCGTTGAGCAGCACGAGGTCGCCGGCGCGCAGCTCGCGCGCGAGTGCCGCTCCGAACTCCGCCATGGCCTCAGGGCTCTCCACGATCACAGGTAGACCCGCTTCACGCGGTTGCCGATCCGGGTGACGATCTCGTAGTTGATGGTGTCGGCGGCGGCGGCCCAGTCGTCGACGGAGGGCACACCGGTCGCCGGGTCGCCGAACAGTACGGCGCGGTCGCCCACCGCCACGGGGTCGTCGCCCACGTCCACGACGAACTGGTCCATGGCGACGCGGCCGGCGATGCGGTAGGTGGTGCCGTTGATCGACACCGGGCCGCGGGACGAGGCGTGGCGCGGGATCCCGTCGGCATAGCCGAGGGGCACGAGCGCGAGCGTGGTCTCGCGGGGGGTCACGTAGTCGTGGGCGTACGAGACTCCGGTGCCCGCCGCGACCCGCTTCGCGGAGACGACCGTGGCGGTGAGCGTCATCGCCGGCGTGAGGGAGAGGCCGGCGGCATCCGTGTCGTCGAACGGCGAGACGCCGTAGATGCCGATGCCGAGCCGAACGAGGTCGAAGCGCGACTCGGGCTGGCGCAGGGCCGCCCCGGTGGCCCCCACGTGGAACAGTTCTGGCTCGAGGCCCGCCGCAGCAGCCGCCGCGCGGGCCTCGCCGAACTGCGCGAGCTGCGCGGAGTCGTCAGCGCCCGCAAGGTGGGTCCACAGCCCGCGGATCAGCACGCGCCCCGCTCGCTCGTGCTCCGCCGCGGCGTCGAACACCGCGGCCCAGTCGCCGGGCGCGATGCCGTTGCGGCCGAGCCCGGTGTCGACCTTCATATGCACAGCAGGGCGCCCGGATGCCGCGGCAGCCCGGTCGAGCTGGTCGAGGTAGCTCACCCCGATGTCGATCCCGTGCTCGACGGCCGCGTCGAAGTCGGCGGCGGGGTCGTGCAGCCACGCGAACACGGGAGCGGACATGCCCGCCGCCCTCAGCTCGAGCGCCTCGTCGAGGTCGACCACTCCCAGCCAGTCTGCCCCGCCCTCGAGCGCCGCGCGCGCGACCGGGACGGCGCCGTGGCCGTAGGCGTTCGCCTTCACCACGGCCATGGTCGTCACATCGCCCACGACTGCGCGCATCGCCGCGACGTTGCGGGCGACGGCCCCGAGGTCGACGAACGCCTCCCTCACGGCGCCTCCGCCACGACGTACGCGATCGCGAACCCGGCGTCGTGGCTCATGGAGAGGTGGATTGCGGTGATGCCCCTGGCGTCGGCGATCGACTTGGTGGACGCGTACAGCTCGAAGCCCGGGTTGCCCAGCGCGTCGGAGACGACGCGCATGTCGTGCCAGGTGACGCCGGTCGAGTCGCCGAGCGCCTTGATGAGCGCCTCCTTCGCCGCGAACCTGCCGGCGAGCGAGCGCAGCGGCATGGGTGCGCCGTCCCGAACCTGTTCGCTCTCGGCGAACAGCCTCTGCTTGAGCGCCGGCGTACGGATCAGGCCGCGCTCGAACCGAGCGATATCGACCACGTCGACGCCGATGCCGACGATCACGGCGCGCTCCTCACGAGCCCTACTCCACCGTGACGGACTTGGCGAGGTTGCGCGGCTGGTCGACGTCGAGGCCCTTGGCGGAGGAGAGCTCCATGCCGAAGATGTGCAGGGGCACGACCGCCAGGAAGGGCTCGAAGAGCGAGCCGGCGAGCGGGATCGGGATGACCTCGTCCGCGAAGGGGAGCACCGCGGCATCCCCCTTCTCGGCGATCGCGATGACCCGGGCGCCGCGCGCGCGGATCTCCTGGATGTTCGAGACGACCTTGGGGTGCAGCGAGTTGGGGTCGCGCGGGCTCGGGACGACGACGAACACGACCTGTCCGGGCTCGATGAGCGCAATCGGGCCGTGCTTGAGCTCGCCGGCCGCGAAGCCCTCGGCGTGGATGTAGGCGAGCTCCTTCAGCTTGAGCGCGCCCTCGAGGGCGACCGGGTAGCCGACATTGCGGCCGAGGAACAGCACGGACTGGGTGTCGGTCATCCAGTGCGCGAGCTGGGCGATCTCGGCCTGCGAGACGGAGAGGATCTCGGCGATCTTCTCCGGCACGGCCTGCAGCTCGCGGACGTTCTCACGGATCTCGTCGTCGGCGAGCGTGCCGCGCAGCTTGCCGAGCTCGAGGCCGATCAGGTAAAGGGCGGTGACCTGGGCGAGGAACGCCTTGGTCGACGCGACCGCGACCTCCGGGCCCGCGTGGGTGTAGACGACGGCGTGCGACTCGCGCGGAATCGTGGCGCCCTGCGTGTTGCAGACGGAGAGCACCTTGGCCTTGTGATCGACCGCGTACTTGACGGCCATGAGCGTGTCCATGGTCTCGCCCGACTGGCTGATCGAGATCACGAGCGTGCGCTCGGTGAGGATCGGGTTGCGGTAGCGGAACTCGTGGCTGAGCTCGACGTCCACGGGGATGCGCGACCACTGCTCGATCGCGTACTTGCCGAGCATTCCCGCGTAGGCGGCGGTGCCGCACGCGATGATGACGATGCGGTCGATGTCCTTGAGATCGCCCAGCGGCTCGAGCTCCTTGAGGTCTACCAGCCCGTCGTGGACGCGGCCGAGGATCGTGTTGGCGACGGCTTCGGGCTCCTCGCTGATCTCCTTGGCCATGAAGCTCGACCAGCCGCCCTTCTCGGAGGCCGAGGCATCCCAGGCGATCTCGAACTCCTCGGTCTCGACCGGGGCGCCCTCGAAATCGGTGACGACGACCGAGTCGGGCCGGATCGTGACGATCTGGTCCTGGCCGATCGCGACCGCGCGCCGGGTGAACTCGACGAACGCGGCGACGTCGGAGCCGAGGAAGTTCTCGCCGTCGCCCAGGCCGATCACGAGCGGGGAGTTGCGGCGGGCGCCGACGACGATGCCGGGCTGGTCGGCGTGCATCACGAGGAGGGTGAAGGCGCCCTCGAGGCGCGCTACCACGCGGCGGAGCGACTCGGTGAGGTCGTGGGTCTGCTCGTACTCGCGGCCGACCAGGATCGCGGCGACCTCGGTGTCGGTCTCGCTCGAGAAGGTCGCGCCGCTGTCGAGCAGCTCCTGCTTGAGCTCGGAGAAGTTCTCGATGATCCCGTTGTGGATGAGGGCGAGCTTGCCGTCCGCGCCGAGGTGCGGGTGCGCATTGCGGTCGGTCGGACCGCCGTGCGTGGCCCAGCGGGTGTGGCCGATGCCCGTGGCGCCATTGGCGATCGGGCGCGTCTCGAGGTCGTCGAGGAGCACCTGGAGCTTGCCCGCGCGCTTGCGGGTGTCCATCGTCCCGTCCTCGCCGATGACGGCGACTCCCGCGGAGTCGTAACCCCGGTACTCGAGGCGCTTGAGGCCCCCGAGGAGCACCTCGAGGCTCTTATTGTCACCGACGTAGCCCACGATTCCACACATGCCCCCGATTTTAGTGCCAGTAGGCTGGGGGGAATGTCCGACCCCGCCTCGACCCACGGTCACGAGTCCCCGTTCATCGAGTTGGACCGGGCCGATTGGGCGGCGCTGGCCCCCACCGTCACCGCTCCGCTGACCGCTACCGAGGTCATCGAGCTGCGCGGCCTCGGCGACGAGCTCGACCTCGGCGAGGTCGCTGCGGTGTACCTCCCGCTCAGCCGGCTGCTGTCGCTGTACGCGGAGGGCGCGCGGAACCTGCACGCCGCGACATCCTCGTTCCTCGGCGAGCGCTCGCCGCACACGCCGTTCGTGATCGGTGTGGCGGGCTCGGTAGCGGTGGGCAAGTCGACGGTCGCGCGGCTGCTGCGCGAGCTCCTCGGGCGCTGGGAGGGCACCCCCCGGGTCGAGCTGGTGACGACGGACGGGTTCCTGTTCCCGAACGCGGAGCTCGAGCGCCGCGGGCTCATGGAGCGCAAGGGCTTCCCCGAGTCGTACGACCGCCGCGCGCTGCTGCGCTTCGTCAGCAAGGTGAAGAGCGGCGCCCGCGAAGTGCGCGCTCCCTTCTACTCGCACCTCGCGTACGACATCGTGCCCGACGCCGAGATCGTGGTGAACGCGCCCGACGTTCTCATCGTGGAGGGGCTCAACGTCCTCCAGCCCGCGGCCCCGGGCCGCAGCCTCGCCGTGAGCGACCTGTTCGACTTCTCCATCTACGTGGATGCCCGCACCGCCGACATCGCGCGCTGGTACGAGGAGCGCTTCCTGCGGCTGCAGCGCGGGGCGTTCACCAACCCGCAGTCCTACTTCCACCGGTTCGCGTCCCTGACCGAGGACGAGGCCCGTGCCCGCGCCCGCGGCATCTGGCAGGCGATCAACGAGCCGAACCTGGTGCAGAACATCGTCCCGACGCGTCCCCGCGCCGACCTCGTGCTGCGCAAGGGCGCCGATCACGCCGTCTCGAGCGTGCTGCTGCGCAAGACCTGAGCCGCGGCATCCGGGTCAGTCCGCCCCGCGGTCGCGGCGCGGGTCAGCCCGCCCCCACGGTCGGGGGGCGCTCGCGCTACACGTTTTGCGTTGCGCTACAGGAATTCGTGGCGCGCGGCGGGAAAGCTGTAGCGCAACCGGGGCGCCGCGCAACCGGGGCGCGGCTCAGGCGGCGCGCGGCTCAGGCGGCGCGCGTCCAGTCGATCGCGAGGGTGTCCGGCCGCTCGGGGTCGAGGGTCACGGCGAGGGCTGACCCGGGCCGCACCCGCGCGCGGTCGGCGCGCGGCACGACCGAGGCGTGGGCGACGGGCATCCCGAAGCCCCGGGGCAGCGTCACCGCGAGCTCGAGCTCGAGCGCCGAGCCGCCGGCGAACTGCGCCGCGAGGCGCGACGTCAGCACGATGCAGTGGGCTTCGACGCGGTTCACGGGGCGCTCCTTCCCAGGGGTAAGGGCCCCGTCCGGTCGGACGGGGCCCAGCGGTGGTGGTGGT
The DNA here is from genome assembly GCA_025463515.1 of Rhodoglobus sp. GTDB lineage: Bacteria > Actinomycetota > Actinomycetes > Actinomycetales > Microbacteriaceae > Rhodoglobus. The sequence continues at coordinate 23,744 of JAODAQ010000036.1, read as the reverse complement.
GGTGGACTACTGCTGAACCGCGCGGCGGCGCGCGAACCAGATGCCGATGCCGCCGATGGCGAGCAGCGCGAGAGCCGGGGCGACGAGCCACACGGTGACGTCGTCGGTTCCCGTGTACGCCAGGGTCTCGAGCTGGCCGTCAGTGCCGTCGTCGGAGCTGCCGGGGTTGCCCGGGTTGCCGGGGATCGGGTTGCTCGGGATGACGGAGATTACGGCAGGCGTGACCTCGATGGTCACGACGGCGCTGTTGCTCACGTGGAAGTTGAAGTCCTTGGCGCTGTAGTTGAAGGTGACCGTGCCCACGAAGCCTGCCGGGGGCGTGAAGGTGAAGTCGCCGTCGGCGTTCATCGCCATTAGGCCCACGGAGTTGTCCTGGGTGAACATCTGCCAGACGTCCGTGTCGTTGGCGAGGAGGCCGGACGCGATGTCGACGACGAGCGGGGTGTCCTGCGGGGTGGAGTAGCTGTCCGCGTAGGCGACCGGCAGCGGCGTGGGGGCGGCGGTCACGACGATGAAGATGTCGGCGAAGTTGCTGGACATTCCGCCCGCGACGTCGCTGTAGATGAGGTGCACGGTGCCCACGAACCCGGCATCCGGCGTGAAGACGAAGCTTCCGTCGAGCGAGGCGACCGCGTTTCCGCCGACGCCGGCGGTGACGCCGTTGACCGCGAGGCCGGAGTTGCCGCCGCTGCTGTCATTGGCCAGCAGGCCGGAGGCCGCGTCGACGACGAGCTGGGTGTCCTGCATCGTCGAGTAGTTGTCCGTGACGGCGGTGGGCGGGAAGGTGGCGTCGCCCGCGAAGGCGGCGGTCGTGCCCACGAGGGGCAGGGAGACGGCGGCCGCGATGGCGAGGCCGGCGATGCTGGTCTTGATGAGGTTCATGCTGTGTCCTTTGCTGGGAAGTGTTCGGCGTTTCTCGCCGGTTACAGATTCCCGCGGCGCGCAGCACAGCGGATGGGCAGTGATTGCTCAACTGCCCGGGTGGCATTACCTAGTTCCTACTCGAACGCGCTCCCGCTCCGGGAGAGCTCCTCGCCGTCGAACGAGTAGTCGAGGCTCGCGTCCCGGTAGTCGTCGCCGAAACTGACATGGATGACCGGCCCGCCGCCATCGAAGTCGCGGGCCACCCACGCGTAGGGCCCGGAGGTGAGGGTGAGGCCGGATGCCGCGATCCCGGCCTTCACGGAGACCGCGACCTGGGCGAAGTCGAGCCCCGAGACGTCGAAGAGCTCGTCCTCCAGCTCGGTGGACTGGATGAGCGCAGGCCCCTCCCGGAACGCTCGTCCGTACCGCCACTGGTACTCGTCGGTGGTGTCGGCGCCGGGCCGGGTGAGGCACTCGGCGATCACGTAGCTGTCGTAGAAGCTCACGTCGGTGCACATCGTGGTGCCCGCGACCGCGACGAGCTCGTCGACCGCGAGCTGCTGGTACCGGCCGGTGACGAGGTTGTTGCCGTTCCAGTCCCCCGCGGCGACGTTCTCGACGTTCCGCGCGATGCTGCCGTACGCGGGGACGAGCGTTGCCGCAGCGACGACCGCGATGATCACGATCGAGACCGCGCGGAAGGCGGGCCCGCGGCTGATCGGCTTGATGCGATCACCCACCTGCGACGCGGGCGGGATCAGCGACGGGTCGAGCCGGGCTGCGGCGGCGCGGGCGGCCCACTCCGCCGGCGGGTGCGGTTCGAGCGCGACATCCGGCTTCACCGGCGACGGGCGCGACACGACGATGATCGCACCGGGAGTGAGGGCGCGCAGTTGGTCGACGGGGAGGTCAGCGCGGAGGGTCGTGGCGTAGGGGGCGGTCGCCGCGGGAGCGACGGTCAGCCGCGCCACGATCGGCTGAGCGGCTGCAGTGCCCTCTCCCGCCCGCTGCACGGTCTCGACCCTGGCCAGCGCGTAGCCGACATTCAGCGTGCGCGCGCCGCGAAGTCCGGAGAGGAGCCCGAGGAGGATGACGGCGCAGAGGGCGACGCTCCAGACGATCGAGTAGATCCAGTCGCCGGTCACGATGTTGCCGATGACGCCGCCGAGGGCGACCCCCGCCGCGACTCTCGTCAGGATTCTCAGGATCACGGCCCCAGAATAACGGAAGGCCGGTCACCCCTCTCGGGGTGGCCGGCCTTCGCGGTTGTCAGGCCGCGCGCGTCCAGTCGATGACGAGCGTGGCGGGCACGGCCGGGTCGAGCGTCACGGCGAGGCGGGCCCCGACGTGGATGCGGCCGAGATCTGCCGGCGGGACCAGCGTCGTCTGCTTCACCGGCACCGGGATGCCGCCCTGCAGCATGACGAGGAGCTCCAACTCGGTAACCATCGCGCCGTTCACCTGCGCGCCGCTGGGGCGCGAGGCGGTCACGGTGGCCGTGGCATCCTGCCGCGTGGCCGGGTCGGCCACGACGGGCGGTGCCATTGTCGCGTTGAGCGAGTCGAGCTTGGACTGCATGGTGGCCATGCTCGCGCCCACGTCGGACTTCTCGCTCATCTCGTCAGCCATCGACGTGAGCTTGAAGTAGCTGTCGAGGAAGCCCATGATCAGGCGCCCGCGTAGAGCTGATTGAACTTCGCGCCGACAGCCGCGTCGTTCTGGATGCGCGCGGCCCAGCCGGTCTGGGCGATGGCCCAGTTGGCAGCGGAGACGCCGTAGGCGGACGCCACGACCGGCAGCTTGGCGGCGTCGTAGCCGTAGGCGGCGATGCCCTTGGAGACCCGGGCGTAGACCGCGAGGTCGACGCCGGCGATCGGTGCGAGCGCCTCGGCGGAGGGCTCGACGACCGCGGCGGGTGCCATGGCCTGGGCCTGCTGCACCTTCGCGTTCTCTGCGAGGCGGTTGGCGGACTCGATGAGGTCGGGTGCCGCGTTCATCATGGCGCCCATGTCTTTGATCGACTTGAGGAGGTTCATTTCGTGCTTCTTTCTGTTGGGTGTGGGTAGGTGGTGCGATTAGGAGAGCTGTGCGCGGCGGCGCGAGTACCAGAGGCCGAGGCCCCCGATGCCGATGAGGGCCGCCGCGGGTGCCGAGAGCCAGGTCGAGACGTCGTCCGTGCCGCCGGTGTAGGCGAGGGTGGGGAGATCGGTGGTGGACGTGGTGCCGCCCGGGATCGTCGGGACGGTCGGAACGAGCCCGCCACCGGGGAGGCCCGCTGCGGGAGCGACCGTGATGGTCACGTGCGCCCACGCACTCAGGGCCGTGCCGTCGGACATGCGGTAGTTGAACTCCTTGGAGCCCGAGAACCCCGCGACAGGGGTGTAGACGAAGCTGCCGTCGAGCTGGGCGACGATCTCGCCGGAGACGTCGTCGATGTCGATCACGGCACCCGCGGGGAACGAGTCGTTCGCGAGCAGGCCGCTGGCCGCGTCGATCATGAGCGCCGTGTCTTGAGCGGTGGCGTACTGATCCGGGTTCGCGGTCGGCGGGACGCCGACCGGCGGCACGGCGGCGCCGCTCACGACGATGGTGATCGTTGCGAAGTTGCTGAATTGCGCGCCGTCCGTGGTGCGGTACTGGAAGGTCTTCGTGCCCACGAATCCGGCCGGCGGCGTGTAGACGAAGCTGCCGTCAGCCGCGACCTGGGTCGATCCCCCGCCGGTGACGTCGTAGACGGTGGCGGGCATCGTGTCGTTGACGAGCAGCCCGGAGGCCGCCGGAACCGTGAGCACCGTGTCCTTCGTTGCGGCGTACATGTCGTCGCCCGCTACCAGCGGCGCGGGCGGAACCACCACGGAGGACGTCACGGTGATCGTCACCATGGCGTCGTTGCTGAAGGTGAGGCCGTCCGTGGTGCGGTAGCCGAACGTCGTCGACCCGCTGAAGCCCGCCGGCGGCGTGTACGTGAAGCTGCCGTCCTGGTTGATGACGATCTGGCCCGACTGCACCGCCGGCCCGTTCGCGGCGTAGAGGAACCCGGGGCCCGAATCGTTGGCGAGAAGCCCAGCGGACGCCGGCACCGTGAGAGCGGTGTCCTGCATCGTGGAGTAGAGGTCGTCGGCGGCGACGAGCACGACGGGGGCGTTCGGGACGGTCGGGGTCACGGTGATGTGCACGGTGACCTGCGCTCCGAGGCTCAGGTCGTCGGCGGGGTAGTAGGCGAAGCTCGCCTCCCCGTAGAAGTTGGGGCTCGGCGTGAACTGGAAAGAGCCGTCCAAGTTCACCTGGACGAAGTCGGCGCCGTTGTACCCGAACGAGTTGCCGACATGAAGCGCGTCGCCCTCCGGGTCGGTGTCGTTCGCAAGGATGCCGGGGGCCGCCACGGTGACGGTGCCGCCCTGGGCGATCGAGTAGTAGTCGTCGGCGCCCACCGGTGCGACTCCGGCGGCGTTGGCCGCTGTCGCTCCGACGAGTCCGAATGCGGTGAGCCCAAGGGCCACTGCGCCGACGCTGGCAAGCTTGCACGTGCTGTTCATGAGATGTCCTTCGAGTCAGTAAGTTGTGCCGTTTTTCGGCGTGATTACAGAATCGGCGAGCACGGGCCATCCCGGATGGGCAGCGACTACTCAACTACTCAGTGCCCATTACTCAGTCCCGCAAAACGGTAAGCTTTCTCACATCCGGGGCCATCCGACGCCCCGCGTCTTCGAGAGGCGGCGATGAGCGAGCTCCAGTCCGCGTGGCCGCTGGTCGGCAGAGGTGCGCAGCTCGACCGCATCACTGCGACGCTGCGGTCCCCCGCGGCATCCGTCGTGATCCTGTGCGGCCCCTCCGGTGTCGGCAAGACCCGGCTCGCCGCCGAGGCCGCCGCCATCCTCGAGGCTGACGGCTGGCTGCCGATCCCGATCGTTGCGAGCGAGACCATGTCGGCGATCCCGCTCGGCGCGCTCGCCCCGGCGTTCGCGCGCGAGCCCATCGACCTGCAGGCCGCCTCGCGCGACTCCGTCGTGCTGTTCGAGCAGGTGCGCCGGGCTGTCGAGACCCGCGCCGCCGGCCGCCGCGTCGTGATCGTGATCGACGACCTCTCGCTGCTCGACTCGCTCTCGCTCGCGGTCGTCACCCAGTTGCTCGCCGCCGGTGCTGCCCGGCTGATTGCGACCGTGCGCAACGGCGACCCGCTGCCCGACGCGATCCTCTCCATGTGGACGAGCAGCACCGCCCTGCGCGTGGATGTCCCGCCCCTCGATGTCGCGGGCTACGAGGCGGTGCTCGGCCAGGTACTCCATGGCCGGATCGCCCACCGGACCGCCGCCGACCTGCACGCGATGTCCGGCGGAAACCCGCTCTTCCTGCGCGAGCTCGTGCTGGGCGCCCTCGAGGAGAACCAGCTCGTCGAGGCGGAGGGCGTCTGGCAGCTCGTGGGCGAGCCGATCGGCACCCCCGCGCTCCACGACCTCATCCGGTCGCGCATGCAGCACCTCGACCCCGTCGACCGGTCGATCGTCGAGCGCCTCGCGGTGTGCCAGCCGCTCGCGCTGTCGGACCTGAGATTCGAGGATGCCCGCAAGCGCGTCATTGCCCTCGAGAAGTCCGGCCTCGTCGAGGTCGTCGGCGACAGGCTGCTCGTGTCGCTCGGCCACCCGCAGTACGTGGCGGCGGTCCGCGCATCCCTCTCGCGCCTCACGATCGTCGACAACCTGCTCGACCAGGCCGACATCCTCGCCGCCCGGCCGATGTCGCAGGAGGACGAGCTGCGCGTCGCGGTCTGGCGCCTGGACGCGGGCGAGCCCAGCGACCCCGGCCTGCTCGCGCGCGCCGCCCACCTCGCCCTCCTCGCACAGGACCACCAGGCCGTGGCCAGGCTCGCGGCCGCCGCCCTCCTCGCGGGGGCGCCCGCGGCAGAGATGCTCTTCCTCCAGGGCGAGGCGCAGTGGACCATGGGCCGCAACTCGGTAGCCCTCGAGCTGCTCGAGCGGGCCGCGGCGGCGGATGTGCAGGATCCGACCGCCGAGCGCCTCACCGGCCTGATCGCCACCGCCCGCGCGAGCACCTACGCGGGCGAGCTGCTCGGCAACCGCAAGGGAATCGACCTGCTCGACCAGGTGGAGTCGGAGCACCCCTCCCTCGCCAGCTCGCTCGCCCTCTCGCGCGCCGTGCTCCTACTGAACCTCGAGGAGGCCGAGCTCGCGGCCGAGCAGCTGCTCACCGCGCGGCCGCAGCACGACTCCGAGATCGCGCGCACCGCCATCCTCGCGATGTCGACCGCCCTGCCACTGGCCGCGCTCGGCCGCGCCGAGGCGTCGATCGCTGCTGCGCGGGAGGCCGTCGCCTACGCCACGAACGACCCGCTGCCGGTGTTCGCGGTGCGGCGCGCGCAGATGGTGCTCTCCACGACGCTCATCCAGTCGGGCTACGTCGAGGAGTGCCGCACCCTGGCGCTCGCCTCGCTGCACGACGGCATGGAGCACGACGACGAGCTCGCCGTGCGCTACGACGAGCTGCTGCTCGGCCGCTGCGCGCTCGCGCTCGGCAAGCTCGATACTGCCGCGCGCTGGTTCCGCGACGTGGTCAGCGGCGCCCAGGCCCGTGGACCGATCTCCTACCGCGACCAGGGCATGGCCTGGCTGGCCCTCGCGCTCGCCTGGCAGGGCCGCACGGCCGAGGCCACCGAGGTGACAGGCGCCATGGCGCCCGGCTACGTGGAGAACAGCTCTGTGGCCACACTCGCCGTGCAGTGGGTTGCCGCGGTGCAGGGCGACCAGTCCGCGATCCCGATCATCATCGAGCGGGCGGAGGCTGTCGCGCGCCGCGGTCACCGCGTGCTCGCGTCATCCCTCCTGCACGGCGCTGCGCGCCTCGGCGGAGCCGCCCTCGCGATGCCCGCACTCGTGGTCCTCGGCAACGAGGGCGAGTCGCCGCTCATCGACCTGCAGTCCGCACACGTGCGGGCCGAGGCCGAGCCGACCGTGGAGGCGCTCGTCACGATCTCCGAGCGCTGGGAGGCGCTCGGGCAGCTGCTGTTCGCCGCCGAGGCCATGGCGTCGGCGGCCGGCGTCGCCCGCAAGGCCGAGCGGGGCCGGGATGCCGCGGCCCTCCAGAATCGCGCAGACGCCCTTGCGACGCTCTGCGAAGGAGCGGCGACCCCGCTCCTGCAGTTCCTCGACACCGCGCAGCAGCTCACCAAGCGCGAGCGCGAGGTGAGCGGGCTGGCGGCGCAGGGCCTCAGCAGCATCGAGATCGCCGAGAAGCTGTTCCTCTCGCCGCGCACGGTGGACAACCACCTGCAGTCGAGCTACGCCAAGCTGGGCATCCGGGGCCGCAGCGAGCTGAGCGGGCGCTAGGCCGTCACGATCTGGGCGCGCAGGATCTCGAGGCGCAGCTCCACCTCGGTGAGGATCGCGTCCGCGACCCCGAGGTCTTGGAGCGTCGTGACGAGGTGCGCGACGACGCGCGTGAAGGCGTCGTCGGTGATGGCCATCGCGGAGTGCGCCTCGCCGAGGTCGAGCCCCGTGAAGAGCTGGGGGCCGTCGAGCGCCGCAGCGAGGAAGGCGCGCTGGTGGGCGCGCAGGCGCGAGATGTCGACCCCGCCGAACCACTGGGTCAGGGCGTCGTCGCCCGTCACACGGCCGTAGAAGACGGTCGTCGCCGTCTTGATCACCGGCTGGCCGCCGATCTGGTCGTAGATCGTCACTGTCGCACCCTTTCGTCGCCTTCAGGATCGCAGCGGGCAGTCGTGGTCACCTGAGCAATCATTGCTCAGTTCCGGCGGGTAGCGGTGCGCGTCAGGCGCCGAGTCGCTCGCGCACGGTGTCGGCGAGCGAGTGGGCGATGCGGTCGGCCTCGTCCTGGTGCTCGGCCTCGACCATCACGCGGACCATGGGCTCGGTGCCCGAGGGGCGCAGGAGCACCCGGCCGGTGTCGCCGAGGCCCTCCTCGGCCGCGGTCACGGCCTGGGCGATGACGGCGTCGGAGCGCAGCGAGTGGTGGTCGACCCCGCGCACGTTGACCAGCACCTGCGGGTACACGGTCATCACCGAGGCGAGGTCGGCGATCGTCCTGCCGGTGCGGGCCATCTCCGCCACGAGGTGCAGGCCGGTGAGGATGCCGTCGCCGGTGGTCGCGAACTTGGTCATGATCACGTGGCCGGACTGCTCGCCGCCGAGGGACAGGCTGTGCTCGCCGAGAGCCTCGAGCACGTAGCGGTCGCCGACCGCCGTGTCGATCACGGAGATGTCGTGGGCGGCCATCGCGCGCTTGAGGCCGAGGTTGCTCATGACCGTCGCGACGAGGGTGCGGTCGGCGAGGACGCCGCGCTCCGCCATCGAGACCGCGAGGATGGCCATGATCTGGTCGCCGTCGATGACGTTGCCCTGCGCGTCGACCGCGAGGCAGCGGTCGGCGTCGCCGTCGTGCGCGATGCCGATGTCCGCTCCGTGGGCGATGACTGCGGCCTGGAGCGGCTCGAGGTGGGTGGACCCCACGCCGTCGTTGATGTTGATGCCGTCGGGGTCGGCGCCGATGACTGTGACTTTGGCGCCGGCATCCGTGAAGACCTGGGGCGAGACCCCGGCGGCGGCACCGTGCGCGCAGTCGAGCACGACGTGCAGGCCGTCGAGGCGGTTCGGCAGCGTCGAGAGCAGGTGCACGATGTAGCGGTCCTCGGCGTCCGAGAACCGGCGGATGCGGCCGACGTCGCCGCCCTTCGGGGCGAGGCTCGGCTCGGCGATGGCCGCTTCGATCCGGTCCTCGACCTCGTCGGGGAGCTTCGTGCCGCCGGAGGCGAAGAACTTGATGCCGTTGTCGGGCGCCGGATTGTGCGAGGCCGAGATCATCACGCCGAGGTCGGCTTTGAAATCGCCCACGAGGAACGCGAGGCCGGGGGTCGGGATGACGCCCGCGTCGTACACGTCAACGCCGGAGCTGGCCAGCCCCGCCGCGACCGCGGCGCCGAGGAACTCACCGGAGATGCGCGGGTCGCGGCCGATGACAGCGATCGGGCGACGGCCCGAGGCGCGACGACCGTCGGCCACCCGGCCCTTGCCCAGGACGACTGCTGCCGCCTGGGCAAGGCTGAGTGCGAGGTCGACGGTGAGCTCGCCATTGGCGAGCCCCCGTACGCCGTCTGTGCCGAAGAGCCGTGGCATTGCTGCTGCTCTTTACTCGGCGCGGATCAGCGCTTCGAGAACTGGGGAGCCTTGCGCGCCTTCTTGAGACCGGCCTTCTTGCGCTCCTTGACGCGAGCGTCACGGCTCAGGAAGCCCGCCTTCTTCAGGGCGGCGCGGTTGTTCTCCTCGTCGATCTGGTTGAGCGAGCGCGCGATGCCGAGGCGCAGCGCACCGGCCTGGCCGGAGGGGCCACCGCCCGTGATCTTCGCGATGACGTCGTAGCTGCCGACCAGGTCGAGCACCTTGAACGGGTCGTTGATCAGCTGCTGGTGCAGCTTGTTGGGGAAGTAGTCGGCGAGCTCACGGCCGTTGACCGTGATGGTGCCGGCACCGGGCTTGATGCGCACGCGGGCGATGGCCTGCTTGCGACGGCCCACGGCAGCGCCGGGGACGTTCAGCACGGCGCGGGGGGTCTTCGGGGCCGCCTCAGGAGTCGACTCGGTGGAGTAGCTCGTGGGGGTCTCGGTCGAGTAGGTCTCGGGCGTGGTCTCGTCGGTCTCGACGGAGTCTTCGATCTTGGCCATTAGTAGTCAGTCCTTAGTTCTGGGGGGCTCTACTGAGCGACCTGGGAGAGGGTGTACGGCTTGGGCTGCTGGGCAGCGTGGGGGTGCTCGGCGCCTGCGTAGACCTTGAGCTTGGTGAGCTGGGCGCGGCCGATCGAGTTCTTCGGCAGCATCCCGCGGATCGCCTTCTCGACGGCGCGCGTCGGGTGCTTCTCGAGCATCTCGGCGTAGGTGGTGGCCGAGAGGCCGCCCGGGTAGCCGGAGTGGCGGTACGCCTTCTTCTGCGCGAGCTTGGCGCCGGTTAGGGCCACCTTCTCCGCGTTGACGATGATGACGAAGTCGCCCATGTCCATGTGGGGGGCGAAGGTGGGCTTGTGCTTGCCGCGCAGCAGCGTGGCTGCGTGGCTGGCGAGGCGGCCGAGAACGATGTCGGTCGCGTCGATGATTACCCAGTCGCGCTGGACGTCATCGGGCTTGGGCGAAAATGTACGCGTCACAGTAGTACTGCTTTCTTGTGATCGGATGAGTGGCTCGTGAATCCCGCTCCGGTGAAGCGTTCCGTGACGATGTCGCGGAACCCTGCGATGGAGGGCTCATGATCGGGTGCGTGGCACCAAGGGTCTAGCTTAGGGGTTTGTCGGCGTCCCGTCTAGCTCGCGTCGCGCCGTGCACGGGTTTGGGCGGCCCGCGCGGCGACATCCTCCGGGTATCCGACTTCGACGAGCGTGAGGCCGTGCGCCGGCATGACCTTGAACTCGCTCGTGCGCTGCGCCTCGGCCCGGATGCCCAGCAGCCGCTCCCCGTCGAGCTTGTGCTCGCCGACCGAGACGGACGCGCCGACGAGCGCCCGCACCATGCTGTGGCAGAACGCATCGGCCTTCAGCGTCGCGATCAGGACGCCGGTCTCGTCCCGGCGCCACGCGAACTCCTGCAGCTCGCGGATGGTCGTCGCCCCTTCGCGCGGACGGCAGTACGCGGCCCAGTCGTGGAGCCCCAGCAGCTCGTCCGCCGACTCCGTCATGGCGTCGACGTCGAGCGTTGCGGGGTACCAGACCGTGTGACGGCGCAGCAGCGGGTTGCGGGTGGCCGCGGCATCCGCGACCCGGTACTCGTAGCGGCGGAAGAGGGGCGAGAACCGTGCGTCGAACCCCTCTTCGGCGATCGTGACGTCGTGCACGTGCACGTCGCTTCGCAGCCCGGCGATGCCGTTGAGCCGCTTCTTGAGCGCGCGCGTCGGCTCCATGGGCTTGGCGCCGCGGCCGTGCGGCTTCGCGAGCAGCTCGAGCTGCGCCGCGGTGAGGTCGACGTGGGCCACCTGCCCTGTCGCGTGCACCCCCGCGTCGGTGCGGCCCGCGACCGTGAGGGTGGGCGGGTCCTTGCGCAGCACTGTGGCGAGTGCGGCCTCGAGCTCGCCCTGCACCGTGCGCAGCGTCGGCTGCTTGGCCCAGCCGGCGAAGTCGGTGCCGTCGTAGGCGATGTCGAGGCGCAGACGGGTGAGCGGCTCGTTCGACACCCTGAGAGTTTACGGGCGGGTTGAGCAGGTCGCCCACGGCCGTGTCGAAACCTGGTTTCGATACGTGCGCCAGAGCGCCCTACTCAACCCGCGGGTTTGCGGGCATGATCGAGTGATGGACCTCCCCGCAGGATTCCCCGTAGCCCCGATGCTCGCGAAGGCGGTGCCCGACGTGCCGGATGCGGCGGGCCTCAGCTACGAGCCCAAGTGGGACGGCTTCCGCGCGATCGCGTACGTGGACGGCGACGACGTCGAGCTCGACAGCCGCGGCTCGAAGCCCCTCACGCGCTACTTCCCGGAGCTCGTCGCCGAGCTCCAGCGGCAGCTCGGGGTGAGCTGCGTGCTCGATGGCGAGATCGTGCTCCGTCGCGGCGCGGAGGGAGACGAGCGGCTCGACTGGGAGGCGCTCTCGCAGCGCATCCACCCCGCCGCGAGCCGCATCGCGAAGCTCTCCGAGGAGACGCCCGCGAGCTTCGTCGCGTTCGACCTCCTCTACCTCGACGGCCGCTCGCTGTTGGACGAGCCCTTCGAGGCCCGACGCGCGGCGCTCGAACTGCTCGCGGGCGAGCTCGAGGCGCCGCTGCACATCACCAGGACCACCCGCGACGTCGCCGTGGCCCGCCGCTGGCTCGCCGAGTTCGAGGGCGCGGGCCTCGACGGCGTGGTGTCCAAGCCCCTGGCTGCCGCGTACGCGCCCAACAAGCGCGCGATGTTCAAGTCCAAGCACGCCCGCACTGCCGACGTGGTCGTGACCGGCTACCGCATCCACAAGTCGGGCAACGGCGTCGGGTCCTTGCTCGTCGGCCTGTACGACGCCGACGGCGAGCTGCGCAGCGTGGGCGGTATCTCCGCGTTCTCGGATGCCCGCCGCCTCAGCCTCATCGACGAGCTCGAGCCGCTCGTGGTCCGCGATGGAAGTGGAGAAGCCGTCACCGGTGCGACCGACCGCAACCGCTTCTCCTCGAACCGGGACACGTCGTTCGTGCTCCTGCGGCCCGAGCGCGTGGTCGAGGTCCGCTACGACCAGATGGAGGGCGCCCGATTCCGGCACACCGTCCAGTTCGAGCGCTGGCGGCCCGACCGCTCGGCCGAGTCGTGCACGTTCGAGCAGCTCGAGGTGCCCGTGAAGTACGACCTGGGGTCAGTCCTTCTTCGCGCGTGACGGCTGAACGCGCGGCGGCTCGCCAGGCATCTTCGGGTAGTCGGGCGGGAACGGCAGCTCGCCCAGGCCGTTGGCCAGGTCGCGCTCCCACCAGCCGAGCAGTGCGTCGATCGTTCCCGGCTTGTCGCCGAAGTGCTCCCAGGGGTCTCCGACCGTCGCGAGGCGCTTCGGGACGGTGAGGATCGTGAACTCGCGCGGGTCCAGCCCCGGCAGCTCGTCCCACTCGACCGGCGTGGAGACCGGCGCGTGCGGCAGCGGCCGGGGGCTGTAGGCGCCCGCCATGGTGCGGTCGCGGTTGGCCTGGTTGAAGTCGGCGAAGATCTTCTCGCCGCGCTCCTCCTTCCACCACGCGGTCGTGACCGCCTCCGGCATGCGCCGCTCGAGCTCGCGCGCGGCGGCGATCACGGCGTGCCGCACATCGAGGAACTCGCGGGTCGGCTCGATCGGCGCGAAGACGTGGAGTCCCCGGTTGCCCGAGGTCTTGACGAACGACGTGAGCCCCGCCTCGGTGAGCACCGTGCGCAGTTCGAGGGCGGCGGCCACGGCATCCGTGATGTCTGTTCCGGGCTGGGGGTCGAGGTCGATGCGCAGCTGGTCGGGGTTGTCGCTGTTCTCGGCGCGCGAGGGCCACGGGTGGAACGTGATCGTGTTCATCTGCACGGCCCACACCGCGACCGCGGGCTCGTCGATGACGAGTTGGGGGTGCGACCGGGCACTCGGGTAGACCACGGGCACGCTGCGCACGTAGTCGGGGGCGCCCTTCGGCGGGTTCTTGGAGAAGAACTGCTCGCCGTCGATGCCCTCGGGGAAGCGCTGCAGGGAGACCGGACGGTCGCCGTTCGCGCGCACGAAGGCATCGCCCACGGCCACGATGTACTCGGCGAGCTGGAGCTTCGTGATGCCGGGCTCGGGCCACAGCACACGTGAGGGGCTGGAGATGCGCACCTCGCGCGCACCCACCGTGATCGTCGTCGCTTCACTAGCCATGACCCCAAACTACGGCGGGTAGGCTGGTTGGCGGTACCCACCTATGACTTCTGCACCGCTGCGCACCTCTTCCAGACTGCCCGGGCTCGATGGACTCCGGGCCATCGCCGTACTCGCCGTCATCGCCTTCCACTTCCTGCCCGACACCCTCAAGGGCGGTTACGTCGGCGTCGACGTCTTCTTCGTGATCTCCGGATTCCTCATCACCGGCCTGCTCGTCCGGGAGCGCGCCACGGCCGGCCGCATCTCCCTCGGGGGCTTCTGGGCCCGGCGCGCGCGGCGGCTGCTGCCGGCCCTCGTGCTCGTCGTGGCCATGTGCTCGAGTGCGGCCCTGTTCGTCGGCGGTGACGTCCTGGTCGGGCTCGGCTCCCAGGTGCTCGGCGCCGCGACCTTCAGCAGCAACTGGCTCGCGATCGTGCAGGGTCAGAGCTACTTCGACACGACGACGCCCGAGCTGTTCCGCAACCTGTGGTCGCTGGCCGTCGAGGAGCAGTTCTACCTGCTGTGGCCGCTCGCCCTCCTCCTGCTGCTGCTCGTGCGCAACAGGTTCGTCCGCTCGGGCATCGCGCTCGTGCTCGCGATCGGCTCGGCGGTCGCCATGGCGCTCCTCGCCGGCCCCGACGCCACCCGGGTCTACTACGGCACCGACACGCACAGCTTCGGACTCGCGCTCGGCGCCGCCCTCGCCTTCCTGCTCGAAGGGCGGTTCACGGATGCCGCGGCTCCCCTCCCCCGCCCCGTGCGCGTCGCACTCCCGGTCGCCGGCGCGCTCGCGACCGCGGGTGTCGTCGCCGTCGCAGTGCTTCTTCCTGAGGGGGACCGGCTCGCCACCCACGGCGGCCTCGCCCTCGTCGCCGTCTTGAGCGCCCTCGCGATCGCCGGGGCCACCGCCGCCGGGTCGTGGCTCGGCCGCGCGCTCGACGTGCAGCCGCTGCGCTGGATCGGCGAGCGGTCGTACGGCCTGTACCTCTGGCACTGGCCCGTGCTCGTACTGCTCGTAGCGGCGATCCCGCAGGACGCGGCGTCGTGGGTAGCGCCCGCGGCGGCCCTCGTGGTGACCGTGGGGGCGTCGGCCCTGTCCTACCGGTTCGTCGAGACCCCGCTGCGGCGGCGGGGGGTGCGCGGCAGTGTATCTCTCGTGGTTCGGGGGCGCGTCGTCATCCGGGCCGTCTCTGCTCTTGCTGTTGCCGCGCTGCTCGCCACCGTCGGGCTCACGGGAGTGGCCGTCGCCAGCGCGCCGGACCGCGGCGAGGCGCAGGCGTCGATCCAGGCGGGGCAGGAGCTGCTCGCCCTGCCCGGGTTCGCCGCCGCCCCGCGCCGCGCGCAGCCCCTGCCGACGGGCGACCAGATCTACGCGATCGGCGACTCCGTGATGCTCGCCGCCGCGCCCGAGCTCGAGGAGGCCTTCCCCGGGATCGCCATCGACGCCGTGGTCTCGCGCCAGATGTTCGAGGCGGACGACATCGTGAGCGCCGCGGTGGCCGCCGGCGCTATGCGGCCGATCCTGGTGCTCGGGCTCGGCACCAACGGCTGGATCGACGAGGAGAATCTCGAGGATGTGCATGCGATGCTCCCGCGCGGCACGCAGATGATCGTCGTCAACGTGCAGGTGCCGAGGGAGTGGGGGCCCGACGTGAACTCGATCCTCGACGACTTCGCCCGGAGCAAGCGGGACGTCGAGCTCTCAAACTGGTACTCCGCGATCCAGCCCCAGATCGACGTCCTCGCCGACGACCAGGTGCATCCCGGACCCACGGGCGGGCGCATCTACTGCGATGCTCTCGCGGATGCCCTGCAGCGGCTCTCGGAGATCCCGCCGCTGCTCGACGACAACGACTACGGGCTGGCGAACCGCCCCGTGTAGTGGTGGGTACCGCCCCGCCGTCGCCTCGCCCCCGCCTCGCCCCCGCCCCCGCCCCGCGGCGAGTGTGCAAAAAGTGCTCTCCAGCGGCCATCCGCGAGCACTTTCTGCAGTCTCGACGGCGGGCGTGGCATCCTCGGGCCGCCTTAACGCAGAAGGGCCCCGCTCGAAAGCGGGGCCCTTCTGACGGGTACGACTACTTGGACTCGGCCTCGTCGGCGGCCTCGACCTCGGCGTCGGCGGCTTCGCCCTCGACGGTCTCGGCCTCGACAGCGTCGGTCGACTCGGCGGCGGCCTCTTCGACCTCGGCGGCGGTCTCCTCGACCGGCGCCTCCTCGACCGGAGCGGCAGCGGCGGGCTTCTCGTCCTTGGCAGTGGCAGCAGCGGTCTTCTTGGCCGACTTCGGCTTCGGGTTCACGGGCTCGAGGACGAGCTCGATCTGGACCATCGACGCGTTGTCGCCCTTGCGGAAGCCGAGCTTCGTGATGCGGGTGTAGCCGCCCTCACGCAGTTCGACGAGCGGCGCGATCTCGGTGAAGAGCTCGTGGATGACGCTCTTGTCGCCGATGATCGCGAGTGCACGACGACGGTTGTGCAGGTCGCCCTTCTTCGCGAACGTGATCAGGCGCTCGGCGACGGGACGCAGGCGCTTGGCCTTCGTCTCGGTCGTCTTGATGCTCTTGTGCGTGAACAGGGCTGCGGCCAGGTTCGCGAGCATGAGGCGCTCGTGGGCCGGCCCTCCGCCGAGGCGGGGTCCCTTGGTAGGTGTAGGCATTGTTCTAGATCTCCAGTATCAAAAAGTGGGTGCGGCGCTTACGCGTTGGCTTCGTCGTCGTCGTAGCCACCGTAGAAGTGGGCGCCGTCGAATCCGGGAACGCTGTCCTTGAGGGAGAGGCCCATCTCGACGAGCTTGTCCTTGACCTCGTCCACCGACTTCTGTCCGAAGTTGCGGATGTTCATGAGCTGCGTCTCGCTCAGCGCGACAAGCTCGCTGACCGTGTTGATGCCCTCGCGCTTGAGGCAGTTGTAGCTGCGCACGCTCAGGTCGAGGTCCTCGATCGGCATGCTCAGCTCGCTGGACAGCACGGCGTCGACCGGCGCGGGGCCGATCTCGATGCCCTCTGCGGCGTTGTTGAGCTCGCGCGCCAGGCCGAACAGCTCGGTCAGCGTGCGACCGGCGGAAGCGACTGCGTCGCGCGGGGTGATCGCGGACTTGGTCTCGACGTCGACGACCAGGCGGTCGAAGTCGGTGCGCTCACCGGCACGAGTCGCCTCGACGCGGTAGGTCACCTTGAGCACGGGCGAGTAGATCGAGTCGATCGGGATCTGGCCCGCCTCGCTGAACTCGCTGCGGTTCTGGGTGGCCGAGACGTAGCCGCGGCCGCGCTCGATGGTGAGCTCCAGCTCGAACTTGGCCTTGTCGTTGAGCGTCGCGATGACGAGCTCCGGGTTGTGGATCTCCACGCCCGCGGGAGCCGAGATGTCGGCTGCCGTGACCTCGCCGGCGCCCTGCTTGCGCAGGTAGGCGGTGATGGGCTCGTCGTGCTCGCTCGAGACAACCAGGTTCTTGATGTTCAGGATGACCTCGGTGACGTCCTCCTTGACACCGGGGACGGTGCTGAACTCGTGCAGCACGCCGTCGATACGGATGCTCGTGACAGCAGCTCCGGGGATCGAGGAGAGCAGGGTGCGGCGGAGGGAGTTTCCGAGGGTGTAACCGAAACCGGGTTCGAGCGGCTCGATGACGAAGCGCGAGCGGAACTCGGAGATGTTCTCTTCGGCAAGAGTGGGGCGCTGTGCGATGAGCACTGGTGTTTCCTTTCGGCGAGGTGTCCGCTATTTGACACCTGAGTGCGACGAGTGGCTGGCCCGTCGGTCTGTTGAGTTATGAATGGGAAAAGCTGTGCTGGTTGAGTAGCCGCCTGCGGCGTATCGAAACCTTCGTTCTGGCAACAAGGTGTCTCGATACGCACGCGGGCGCTCGCTACTCGACCCGCAGAGGGGTCTGCGACTGCGTCGCCTTAGACCCTTCTGCGCTTGGGCGGGCGGCATCCGTTGTGCGCCTGGGGCGTCACGTCGTTGATGCTGCCGACCTCGAGGCCAGCGGCCTGGAGGGAGCGGATCGCGGTCTCGCGGCCGGAGCCCGGTCCCTTGACGAAGACGTCGACCTTCTTCATGCCGTGCTCCTGCGCCTGGCGGGCAGCGGACTCCGCTGCGAGCTGGGCGGCGAAGGGCGTCGACTTGCGCGAGCCCTTGAAGCCGACGGCACCGGACGAGGCCCAGCTGATGACGGCTCCGCTCGGGTCGGTGATCGACACGATCGTGTTGTTGAACGTCGACTTGATGTGGGCCTGGCCCAGCGCGATGTTCTTCTTCTCCTTGCGGCGCGGCTTGCGCGCAGCGGCCTTCGGTGCAGCCATTACTTGCGTCCCGCCTTCTTCTTACCGGCAACAGTGCGCTTCGGGCCCTTGCGGGTACGAGCGTTGGTCTTGGTGCGCTGCCCGTGCACGGGCAGGCCGCGACGGTGGCGAATACCCTGGTAGCTGCCGATCTCGACCTTGCGGCGGATGTCAGCGGCAACCTCGCGGCGGAGGTCACCCTCTACCTTGAAGTTCACCTCGATGTAGTCGCGCAGTGCGATGAGCTGGTCATCGGTCAGATCCTTGACGCGGATCTCACCGCTGATCGCGGTGTCGGCGAGGGTCTTGAGTGCCCTCGTACGGCCAACACCGTAGATGTAGGTCAGTGCGACCTCCACGCGCTTGTCGCGCGGGATGTCGACGCCGGCTAGACGTGCCATTGTGGCTCTCCTATGGAGTCATGTGGAGGTAATGGACAGCACCGGTGCGAAGGCCTCCAACCCTCGGTGTCCCCACGGTGATCGAGCGAAGTCGAGATCCGTGGTTCTTGGTGCTGTTCTAGTTGTTCAGTTATTAGCCCTGGCGCTGCTTGTGGCGAGGGTTGCTCTTGCAGATCACCATGACGTTTCCATTGCGGCGGATGACGCGGCAGTGGTCGCAGATGGGCTTGACGCTCGGGTTGACCTTCATTGTTGTTTCCTTGCACTCGCTGTCTTCGTCGCCACGGAATGCCGCGGGACGTTACTTCTCAGCGATCGTTACTTGTAGCGATAGGTGATACGGCCACGGGTCAGGTCGTAAGGGCTCAACTCGACGACCACACGGTCCTCCGGGAGGATCCTGATGTAGTTCTGTCGCATCTTGCCCGAGATGTGAGCGAGCACCCTGTGGCCGTTGGTCAGCTCAACGCGGAACATTGCGTTGGGCAGAGCTTCGACTACTGCTCCCTCGATCTCGATGACACCGTCTTTTTTGGCCATTGCCTCTTCGTCGCTAAAAGTATTGATTCGCTGATCTGCGGGGATAGATGTTCGGGCACGGCAAAAGTCGGCCAGAAACACCAAAGATCAAGCTTAGGTCATTCCCGGGCGTTTCGCCAACCATGATGTATACGCCGCCGGCGAACCAGCGGCGATCAGGCGATCGGGACGGGCACCACTCCGAACGGCGCGAGCCCCGCCGCGCCGCCGTCGTCGGACGTGAGCACCCAGAGGCCGCCGGAGTGCACCGCCACCGAGTGCTCCCAGTGCGCGGCATCCGTGCCGTCGTCCGTCGCGACCGTCCAGTCGTCGGCGAGCACATGGCTGTCGACGCCGCCGCGCGTGACCATCGGCTCGATCGCGACGACCAGGCCGGGCCGCACGTCCGGGCCCGCCGGGCGCACGTGGAAGTTGAACACCGGCGGCTCCTCGTGCATCGAGCGGCCGATGCCGTGGCCCACGTAGTCCTCGATGATGCCGAAGGTGCCGCGGGCGTCGATCGCGTCCTCGATGGCGCCGCCCACCTGGTTGAGGCGCTTGGCGCGGGCGAGTTCGGCAATGCCCGCCCACAGCGCGTGCTCGGTCGCGTCGGCGAGCTCCTGTCGCGCCGCGACGAGCTCGGGCCGCGCGGGATCCGGGACCACGACGGTGATCGCCGCGTCGCCGTTCCAGCCGTCCACCTCGGCGCCGCTGTCGACCGAGACGATGTCGCCCGGCTGCAGCACGCGGGCACCCGGCACGCCGTGGACGATCTCGTCGTTCACCGACACGCACAGCGTGTGGCGGTAGCCCGGCTCCTTCATGAAGTTGGGCACGCCCCCGGCCCCGCGGATGGTGCGCTCGGCGATCGCGTCGAGCTCGAGCGTCGTGATGCCCGCACGGATGGCCGCGCGCACGGCCGCCAGCGAGGCCGCCGTGACGACCCCCGGCCGCACCATGAGGCGCAGTTCGGCGGGCGTCTTGTAGATCTTCGCTCTGCCGCGGGCCACGATCAGCGGGTTGCGGCGTCCGGTGTGACGATGCCGCGCGATGCGAGGCCCTCGGCGATGCGGGCGTTCACGTCGTCGACCTCGCCGAGCGCGTCGATCTCGAGGACGAGGCCGCGCGCGCCGTAGACCTCGATCAGCGGGGCGGTCTCGCGCTGGTACAGCGACTGGCGGTGACGGATCGTCTCCTCCGTGTCATCCGTACGGCCCTCCTGGTGCGCCCTCTTGAGAAGGCGGGAGACAACCTCGTCAGGGTCGACGACGAGCTGGATGACAGCGTCGAGGCTGGCCCCCTCGGCCGCGAGGACCTCATCGAGGAAGTGCAGCTGGTCGAGCGTGCGCGGGTACCCGTCGAGGAGGAATCCGCCGCGGGCGTCCTCCTCCTTGAGGCGGCTTGCCACCAGGTCGTTGGTCAGCGAGTCGGGCACGAAGTCGCCCGCGTCGATGATGGCCTTGACCTGGTTGCCGAGCTCCGTCTGGTTCTTGATGTTCGCGCGGAAGATGTCGCCCGTCGCGATCGCGGGAATCCGGTAGTCCTCGGTGATCCGGGCGGATTGCGTCCCTTTGCCGGCCCCCGGCGGGCCGACAATGAGCAGCCGGGTCAACGGAGCAGGCCCTCGTAGTGACGCTGCTGCAGCTGGGAGTCGATCTGCTTGACGGTCTCGAGGCCGACGCCGACGATGATCAGGATGCTCGCGCCGCCGAACGGGAAGTTCGTGTTCGCCCCCACGAGCACGAGGGCGACAAGCGGTATGAGCGCGATCAGGCCGAGGTACAGCGAGCCCGGAAGGGTCACGCGGGTCAGCACGTAGTCCAAGTACTCCGCCGTCGGGCGGCCGGCCCGGATGCCCGGGATGAAGCCGCCGTACTTCTTCATGTTGTCGGCGACCTCTTCGGGGTTGAAGGTGATCGCGACGTAGAAGTAGGTGAAGCCGACGATGAGCAGGAAGTACATGAGCATGTACAGCGGGTGGTCGCCCTTGGTCAGGTAGGTCTGGATCCAGGTGACCCACCCTGCCGGAGCCTCGCCCGTGGCGGGCTGGTTGAACTGCGCGATGAGCGCGGGCAGGTACAGCAGCGACGACGCGAAGATGACGGGCACGACGCCGGCCATGTTCACCTTGATCGGGATGTACGTGTTGTTGCCCCCGTAGGTGCGCCTGCCGACCATCCGTTTCGCGTACTGCACAGGGATGCGCCGCTGCGATTGCTCGACGAAGACGACGGCGCCGACGATCAGCACGCCGATCAGGATCACCGCGATGAACACCTCGATGCCCTTCGCCTCCTGGATGCTCCAGAGCGAGCCGGGGAAGCGCGCCGAGATCGACGTGAAGATGAGCAGCGACATGCCGTTGCCGATGCCGCGCTCGGTGATGAGCTCGCCCATCCACATGATGAGGCCGGTGCCGGCGGTCATCGTGATGACCATGAGCATGATCGCGTACCACGAGTCGTCCGTGATGAGCTGGCTGCACGCTGCCGCGCCGGAGTTGGACGGGAAGAGCGCGCCGCTGCGGGCAACCGTGATGAGCGTGGTCGACTGGAGGACGCCGAGCGCGATCGTGAGGTAGCGGGTGTACTGCGTCAGGCGGGACTGGCCGGCCGGGCCCTCCTTGTAGAGGGTCTCGAAGTGCGGGATGACCACGCGCAGCAGCTGCACGATGATCGACGCGGTGATGTACGGCATGATGCCGAGCGCGAAGATCGACAGCTGGAGCAGCGCACCGCCGCTGAACAGGTTGACGAGGTCGTAGAGGCCCGAGGTGCCGGCGTTGCTCGCGAGGCACTCCTGCACGTTGCCGAAGTCGACGAACGGTGCGGGGATGAACGACCCCAGGCGGAACAGCGCAACGATGCCGAGTGTGAACCCGATCTTCCTGCGAAGGTCAGGCGTGCGGAAGATCCGCGCGACAGCTCTAAACACAAGGCCTCCGATTGTCTTTGGTAAATGCAATCGAGCGGGGCTGGTGACCAGCCCCGCTCGAAACCCGCCGAGTAACTAGATACTCGCGGGTTACTTACTTGACCGAACCGCCAGCCGCGACGATCTTCTGCTCAGCGGAGCCAGAGACCTTGTCGACTGCAACGTTCAGCTTAACCGCAATATCACCCTGCCCAAGAACCTTGACCTTCTCGTTCTTGCGAACGGCGCCCTTGGCGACGAGATCGAGGGTCGTGACGTCGCCGCCCTTGGGGTAGAGCTCGGCCAGCTTGTCCAGGTTCACGACCTGGTACTCGACGCGGAACGGGTTCTTGAACCCGCGCAGCTTCGGCTGGCGCATGACGAAGTTCAGGTTTCCACCCTCGAAGCCCGGGCGGACCGAGTAGCGGGCCTTGGTGCCCTTGGTACCACGGCCTGCGGTCTTGCCCTTGGAGCCCTCACCGCGTCCGACGCGGGTCTTGTCCTTCTTGGCACCGGCCGCGGGGCGGAGGTGGTGGACCTTGAGGACCTGCGGGCGCCCCGGAGCGTCGTCCTTGGGGGCCTTCTTCGCCGGAGCGGCCTTGGCGGCGGGCGCCTTGGCAGCAGCGGTGTCGTCGGACTTCGCGGCAGCAGCAGCCTTGGGGGCAGCGGCCTTCGCGGTGGCCTTCTCCGCGGCGGCAGCCTTGGGAGCAGCAGCCTTGGCCGGAGCCTTGTCTGCTGCGGCCTTCGCGGGAGCCTTGGCGGCGGGCTTGTCGGCAGCGGCCTTGGCCGGCGCCTTCTTGGGAGCTGTTTCGTCAGCCATTAGTCAATCTCCTCGACCTTGACGAGGTGAGCGACCGTGCGCACGTAGCCACGGTTCTGCTTGTTGTCCTCGCGAACAGTCACGTCACCGATGCGGTGGAGCCCGAGGCTCCGCAGGGTGTCGCGCATGTTCTGCTTCTCACTGATTTTGGACTTGATCTGGGTCACCTTCAGGCGCGCAGCCATCAGACACCTGCCTTAGCTTCAGCCTCGGCGCGCAGCAGGCGTGCCGGGACGACGTGCTCGACCGAGAGGCCGCGGCGTGCGGCGACCGCACGGGGCTCCTCGAGCTGCTTGAGGGCAGCAACCGTCGCGTGCACGATGTTGATCGTGTTCGACGAGCCGAGCGACTTGCTCAGGACGTCATGGATGCCCGCGCACTCGAGTACGGCGCGAACCGGGCCGCCCGCGATAACACCGGTACCGGCCGAGGCCGGGCGCAGCAGCACGACGCCGGCAGCGGCCTCGCCCTGCACGGGGTGCGGGATCGTCTGGGCGACGCGGGGGACGCGGAAGAAGTTCTTCTTCGCCTCCTCGACACCCTTGGAGATCGCGGTGGGGACCTCGCGGGCCTTGCCGTAGCCAACGCCGACCAGGCCGTTGCCGTCGCCGACGACCACGAGCGCGGTGAAGCTGAAGCGACGACCGCCCTTCACGACCTTCGACACGCGGTTGATCGTCACGACGCGCTCCAGGAACTGGCTCTTCTCCGCGTCGCGGCTGTTGCCACGGTCACGGTTGGGGTTGCGCTCGCGGCCGCCACGGCGGGCTTCGCGGGGCTCGTTGCTGAGGTCGGTCGCCGGGGCGTCGACGACGGCCTCGGTGGGTGCCACAGCTTCGGTTGTGGGCTCTACAGCCACGTCCTGCTCCTTGTTAGTAGTTGCGTCGCTCACAGGCTCAGTCCGCCCTCTCGCGCTCCGTCGGCGATTGCTGCCACGCGACCCGCGTAGCGGCTGCCGCCGCGGTCGAATACGACTGCCTCGATGCCGGCCTTCTTCGCGCGCTCGGCGACGAGCTCGCCGACCTTGCGGGCCTTGGCGGTCTTGTCACCGTCGAACGTGCGCAGGTCGGCCTCGAGGGTCGATGCGCTCGCGAGGGTGTGGCCCTTCGAGTCATCCACGACCTGCACGAAGACGTGGCGGGCCGAACGGGTGACGACGAGGCGCGGACGCGCCTCGGTGCCGATGACCTTCTTGCGAAGGCGGGCGTGCCTGCGGCTCTTTGCAGCCGACTTGCTCTTACCTCTGGTTCCGAGAGCCATGATCACTTACCACTCTTTCCGGCCTTGCGGCGGACTACTTCGCCGGCGTAACGCACGCCCTTGCCCTTGTACGGCTCAGGCTTGCGCAGCTTGCGGATGTTGGCCGC
This sequence comes from Rhodoglobus sp., assembly GCA_025463515.1. Classification (GTDB taxonomy): domain Bacteria; phylum Actinomycetota; class Actinomycetes; order Actinomycetales; family Microbacteriaceae; genus Rhodoglobus. The sequence goes on along the minus strand of JAODAQ010000036.1, from coordinate 270 downwards.
AACCTCGCCGACGGCCTGCTTGTCGATGCCGCTGACGGTCAGCTTGTTGTTGCCCTCCACCGTGAAGCTGATACCCGCGGGCGGGTCAACCGTGATGGAGTGCGAGTAGCCGAGCGCGAACTCGACCGAGTTGCCCTTGGCCGCAACGCGGTAACCGGTACCGACGACCTCGAGGCCCTTGGTGTAACCATCGGTGACACCGATGATCTGGTTCGCGATGAGCGTGCGGGTCAGGCCGTGGAGCGAGCGCGACTCGCGCTCGTCGTCGGG
>JAODAQ010000024.1 GCA_025463515.1 Rhodoglobus sp. | reverse complement strand
TGAGCATGGAAGGCAGCGTCGGCTAGGAATGTCGGTAATTTCACCCGAACAGCACGGGGCCAAGGCCCACAGCGACGGCGGCTGGGACTCGAATGAGCCCGGCTACGTCCCTGTCCAGACCCGCGACGCGCGGTTCACCTCCTTCGAGCACGACGACTTCCCCGAGGTCAAGGGCATCGAGGGCGACTGGAAGCTGACGCCCATCGCCCGCGTCAAGCCCCTTCTCGACGGCACCCTCGACGGCTCGCCCTACGCGTACCTCGTGACTGAGGCGGTCGGGGCATCCGTCGACTGGATCGACCGCACGGATGCCCGCATCGGCAGTGCTGGCACGCCCGAGGATCGCGGCTCGGCCAACGCCTGGAGCGGCTTCGAGCGCGCGCTGTCGATCACCCTCACCTCCAAGGAGCACGTGGACCTCGTCCTCTCCCGCTCCGGCCTCGGCACCGCTGCCCGCGCGGCGCACACCATCATCACCGCACGGCCGAACAGCCGCGGCACGGTGATCCTCCGATCCAGCGGCGACGCGCAGCTCGCGGAGAACGTCGAGATCATCGTGGAGGACGGCGCTGACCTCACCGTCGTGTCCGTGCAGGAGTGGTCGGACTCCGCCACCCAGCTCGCGAGCCACTTCGCCCAGGTCGGCCGCAACGCCCGCCTGAAGCACATCGTGGTGACCCTGGGCGGCTCGGTCGTGCGGCTCAACCCGTCAGTGCACCTCTCGGGCGAGGGCGCCGACGGCGACCTCTTCGGGCTGTACTTCGCGGATGCCGGGCAGCACTTCGAGCAGCGCGTTTACCTGCACCACAAGGCCGAGAACACCAAGGGGCGCGTCAACTACAAGGGCGCGCTGCAGGGCGAGGGCGCGCACACCGTGTGGGTCGGCGACGTCCTGATCGGCCCCAAGGCCGCCGGCACCGACAGCTACGAGCAGAACCGCAATCTCGTGCTGAGCGAGGGCACCCGCGCCGACTCCATCCCGAACCTCGAGATCGAGACCGGCGACATCCTCGGCGCCGGCCACGCGAGCGCGACCGGCCGCTTCGACGACGAGCAGCTGTTCTACCTGCAGGCGCGCGGCATCACCGAGGCCGAGGCGCGCCGTCTCGTCGTGATCGGGTTCCTCTCCGAGATCGTGCAGAAGATCGGCAACACCGAGCTCGAGACCCACCTTCACGCCGCGATCGAGGCGGAACTCTCAACAGGGAGCGCAGCATGACCGCGGAACGCATCGGCACCGTCGACGAGCTCGAGGAGAACAAGGCGTACCGCGTGGTGCTCGAGGGCATCGCGATCGCCATCGTCAAGGATTCCGCGGGCAAGGTGCACGCCATCGGCGACACCTGCACGCACGGTGACATCTCCCTCGCCGAGGGATTCGTCGAGGACGACGCGATCGAGTGCTGGGCGCACGGCTCCCTGTTCGCGCTCGACACCGGCAAGCCGCTGAGCCTTCCCGCCTACGAGCCGGTCCCGGTGTTCACCGTGACCGTCGACGATGACGGCGTCGTGTACGTCGACCCGACCCAGACTTTGACTGTCTAACAGACCAGGAATAGAACCATGTCAGTACTTGAAATCAAGGACCTCCACGTCAGCGTGGAGACCGAGCAGGGCACCAAGCAGATCCTCAAGGGCGTCGACCTCCGCATCGCGCAGGGCGAGATCCACGCTGTGATGGGCCCCAACGGCTCCGGCAAGTCGACCCTCGCGTACTCGATCGCGGGTCACCCGAAGTACCACGTCGAGAGCGGATCGGTGCTGCTCGACGGCGTCGAGGTACTCACCATGACCGTGGACGAGCGCGCCCGCGCCGGCCTCTTCCTCGCCATGCAGTACCCCGTGGAGATCCCGGGCGTGCGCATGACCGACTTCCTCCGCACCGCGAAGACCGCTCTCGACGGCGAGGCCCCCGCGCTTCGCCCGTGGATCAAAGAGGTCAACGAGGCGATGAAGGCCCTCCGCATGGACAAGGCCTTCGGTGAGCGCAACGTCAACGAGGGCTTCTCGGGCGGCGAGAAGAAGCGCCACGAGATCCTGCAGCTCGAGCTGCTCAAGCCGAAGTTCGCGATCCTCGACGAGACCGACTCCGGCCTCGACGTCGACGCGCTCAAGATCGTCTCCGAGGGCGTCAACCGCGCCCATGAGGCGAATGACCTCGGTGTGCTGCTCATCACCCACTACACGCGCATCCTGCGGTACATCAAGCCGGACTTCGTGCACGTGTTCGTCGACGGCCGAGTCGCCGAGGAGGGCGGCCCCGAGCTCGCCGAGCGCCTCGAGAACGAGGGCTACGACAGGTTCACCCCTGTTGCCGACGCGAGTGAAGTCGTAGCGTAGACGCATGGCAACGGCACTAGCTCCCGCGCTCTTCGACCAGGTCGAGGAGGCCCTCAAGGACGTCATGGACCCCGAGCTCGGCGTCAACATCGTCGATCTCGGTCTGATCTACGACCTCAGCTGGGATCCGGACAACAGCGCGCTCATCATCAGCATGACGCTGACCTCGGCCGGATGCCCCCTCACCGACGTCATCGAAGAGCAGACCGCTCAGGCGCTCGACGGAGTCGTCGAGGCCTTCCGTATCAACTGGGTGTGGATGCCGCCGTGGGGCCCGGACAAGATCACCGACGACGGCCGCGACATGATGCGGGCGCTCGGCTTCAGTATCTAGTCGATTGAGTAGGCCGCCCGCGGCCGTATCGAAATCTCGGTTTCGATACGCGCGCCGGAGCGCGCCACTCAACCCGTCTAGGGCTGTGCAATGGCGATCGTCAGTGTGTCCGAGGCGGTCTGCTTGGCGTACTGGGCGGACGTCGGCGTCGACTGCAGCAGGAGCTCGTACGTGAGCGAGAGCTGTACGTACGTGGCATCCGGATCGATCGTCGGCAGGTTGAAGGTCTGGCTGTAGCTGTACGGCGTCTTCACGAGATAGCCGGGGTTCACAGTGGCGCGGTCGGCCAGCTCCGGCGGGCCCGTCAGCTTCCCGTCGGGCCCGTAGACGGAGACGAGCAGCGTCATGGTGGACAGGTACACGGCCTGGCCCTCGTCCCCGGTGATGCTCGCGACCATCGAGATGCTGAGCGGCTTGCTCGCGTCTGCGGTCCACTGGTCCATGGAGAGCGTCGAGTAGTAGTCGACCGCGAGGCCGATGCTGCCGGCGGTGAGCTCGTGCTTCGTCGAGCCGGTCGCGAGCTCGTTGACGACGGTCGTGATCTCCGTGTTCGTGGGCCGCGGTGATGCGGTGGGGGCCGAGGTCGAGGCCTCCTCCCACGGCGGCGTGCCGCAGGCGGAGAGGGTGAGCGCCACGATTGCGGCGAGGGCGGCGCCGGCGAGGCGGCGGGGGAGGCGGTGTGCCATGGGTCGGCTTTCGGCTAGACGCGGTAGCCGCGGTGGCGGCGCGCGAGGCTGAGGAACATGGAGACGGTCTGCAGGGCGGTGATCACGCCGAGGATGGGCCATCCGACCCAGAGGATCGACGACTGCACGACCACAGAGAGCTGGAACCACAGGACGACCAGCCCGATGATCACGAGCCCGGCGATGATGACCGGGGTCAGATAGGCGTTGCCGGAGCCGCGCTCGGCCTTCGCCTGCTCCGCCCAGTTGTCGGTCTGCTTTCGGCTGAGGAACTTGCTCCAGGCCCGGAAGAAGTGGCCGAGGCGCACGAGCATGTAGACCTCGGCAGGAACCACGGCAAGCGCGAACACGAAGTCCTTCCAGTTGCGGTTCTTCATCGAGATCGCGATGCGAAGGTTGAGCAGGATCGCGACCACGGGCGGGACGAGCCAGATCGGGCTGAAGACGAAGGCGCTGATCGACAGCGAGGCGACGAGCAGCACGATGAACATCACGCGGGTGAAGCCGTTGACGAGCATGGAGAAGTTCTCGAACCAGCGCAGGCGGAGGTTGGGGTGGAAGGGCTGGCCCTTGGTGTCCCCGCGCTGGCCGGGCCACATGAGCTCGATCGCACCGAAGTTCCACTTCACCTGCTGGCCGTCGAGGCCGCGGAGGGTCGTCATACCGCCCACGTCCGCACGTGCCTGGGCGCTGATCTTCGTGAGGTAGCCGGCGCTCTTGATCTGGAGCGAGAGCAGCGAGTCCTCGACCTCGGAGTCCTTGACCCAGGGGGTCTGCTGGTGGTTGTCGACCATGACCTGCAGCAGTGCCTTCATCGAGAAGATGGAGAACTGGCCGCCGAGCACCGCCATGTTGCGGCCGCGGAGCATGTTCTGCATGTTGAAGGCGGCGAACTGTGCGCGCTGCCCGGCGATGAGGAACGGCGCCATGACGCCGGTGAACGGCCGGTCGTCGATGCTGTAGATCGCGGAGATGCCGCCGATCCGGGTGTCGGACGCGATCTCCGCCTCGAGCGCCTCGACCGCGTTGGGGGCGGCGGTCGTGTCGCCGTCGACCCCGAGGAGGTAGTCGCAGCCCTCGACCAGGGAGTAGCCGTAGTTGAGCGCGCCGACCTTCTCGTCCGGGTTCTTGCCGATGTCGTGCACGTAGATCTCGGTGAACTGCTCCTCGCCATCGATCTCGACCGTGTGCGGCCCGGCGAAGGCGCTCGCGATGGCGACCGTGTCATCCGTCGAGTTGTTGACGATCACGTGGATCACGTCGGGCAGGCGGGTCTGCGCCAGCAGCGACTCGAGCACGGAGGCGATCGAGTCGGCCTCGTTGTAGGCGGGGATGACGCAGCCGATGGTGGGCCGGAAGCGCGCCTGGATGCCCACCGAGTCGAGATACTCGTCCGGGTTGACCGGGAGGCTCTCGTGGGAGACGTACCCGTTGTCGAGAGTGGTCATGTCGCTGGTCCGTTCTGATCTGCGGTGCGGTTCTTTCAACTACAACCAGTGTTCGGCACCAAGATCAGGACCGAGGGCGGCGTTCGCGCAGCTTTGGCTCAGGGTTTGCTCAAGACCGATCAGGTCGGATCGGCGGCCGTGAGGCGGTAGCCGACACCGCGCACGGTCTCGATCCAGCGGGGCGCAGACGGATTCTCACCCAGCTTCTTGCGCAGGTTGGCGAGGTGCACCTCGATCGCTCGCTTGTCGGCGTCGCTGACGAAGTGGGAGGTCACGTAGCTCTCGCCGCGGAGAAGGAGCACCAGGTCGGCCTTGGTGCGCACCCGGCGCGTGGTGCGCATGAGCCCCGCGAGGAGGTCGAACTCGCTCCTGGTCAGCTCGAGCTCGACGCCGTCCTGCTGCACGACCCTGGTCTGCGGATTCACCCACAGTCCGTTGTGCTCGAGCCAGCCGTCCTCGTCAGCGAGGGCGACCTGCTGGATGGGCGGGGGAGTCGGCGCGGCCTGCGGCGCGACCGGGCGCGGCTGGAAGGCTGCGGGCAGATGCTGCTCGACCGGCTGTGGGACGGCGGCGGCCTCCACCACGGCGGGGTGCACGGGCTCGGGCGCGGTCACCGTCACCGGCGCTGCGGCGGCCGGCGCCGACACGACGGCCGGGGCATCCGTGGCCATCGCGCGCGGGCGGCGCAGCATGGCCTCGACGCGGGCGCGCAGTTCGCGCGGGCGGAAGGGCTTGAGGATGTAGTCGTCGGCGCCGGCATCGAGGCCCTGCATCGCGTCGATCTCCTCGCCGAGGGCGGTGAGCATGATGAGGTAGGTGTCGCTGAAGTCCCGGATGCGGCGTGCCGTCTCGAAGCCGTCCATGCCGGGCATGTTGACATCGAGCGTCGTGACGAGCGGCTCGTAGCGGCGCACCGCCTCGATGCCGTCGAGGCCGTTGCCCGCGGTGATCACCTGGAACCCGCCCTGGGTGAGCACCGTCTCGAGGAGGTGCCGGATGTCGGCGTCGTCCTCGATCACGACGGCGACGCGCGGAACGGCTCCTGGGACGTCGTTGGTCATTCGATTCCCCCGAATCATTGCTGAACCCGGTTACACCCCGCCGCGTGCGAGCTCGAGCGCCTGCGAGGGCCACCACTGGCCCGCAGGCGGGCCGCCGTTGCACTCTCCGTCGCTCTCGCCCGGATTCTTTATCCACAGGCTAGCGTCCTGGGCGCTGCCGTCGTCAACCCCAGTAGGGGCGGCTCCCACGGTCCGGCCCGGAGGATTGCACCATTCGCCGGAGGAACCCATCCCGTTTCGCGAGGTGTCGATCACGAAGTGGGCCTCGCCGAGCAGCTCGCTCACGGCCGTCGCGTAGTCGCGCTCGTCCTGGGTCGTGTTGAAGTTGGAGACGTTCGTCGCGAAGCCGCGGACCTCGCTGACTCCCGCGGCTTTCAGCAGGGCGGCCATCTGCGCGGGCTCGAGCCAGCTCGAGTGCCCGCCGTCGAGGTAGATCGTGGTCGCCGGGTTTGCGGAGAGGCGCGAGACAGCGTCCTTGAGGAAGGCCTCGGTGGCGCCCTCCGTCCCGCAGGAGGGCGCCAGCGCGAGCGCGTCGGGCTCGAGGATCACGACCGAGGGAGCGGCACCGATCCCGGCCGCGATCGCGGAGATCCACAGCGGGTAGTCCTGGTCGCCCGCCCCGCCCGCCGAGTAGCTGTCGCAGTCGCGGCTGGGGATGCCGTAGACCACGAACACCGGCAGCTGCGATGTCACGGCGGCATCGGCCTCTATCTTCGCCACGAACTCGGTGATCTCGCCGGTCGGGTGCGCCTCGGGCAGCAGCCAGATCGCCGTCGGAACGCGGGCGAGCCGGCCGAACGCCGCGGAGTCCTCGGTTCCGTTCGCGAGCTTCGCGGCTTTCGCGGCAGACGAGTCGGGGTAGACGTAGAGCGAGGCGCCCGTGAAGGGGTTGTCTGAGGTGGCCCCGCCCCTGGTCACCGTGAGGACGACGGCGATGACTGCGCCCAGGAGTACGAGGCCGACGATGGCGACCCACATCCCGCCCGGCCGTCGAGTGCGGTCATGCGCCGGCCCCACCATGGACATGCCCTCAGTCGACATCGACCAATCCCCGATCTGCCACCCGTCGAGCCGCCGAAGCGGCACGCACCCCTGCGGGGCGGCTCAGGGAGAATCTACTCCTACGCCTCGTCGATCCCGCGGTTCTGCTTGCGCTCGTCGGCCTTGCGCGCGCCGAACCAGGCGAGCGTGATGATTCCGGCGCCCAGCGCGGCCTTGATGACGCCGCCGATGATGAACGGGTAGAAGCCCGAGACGAGCACCGAATTGAGGTCGTTCGGGAAGCCCGCGTTTCCGAGCCAGACGGCGAGCCACACCAGCCCGAACACGAACGGGACCACGGAGCCGGCGAAGAAGGCGCCGAGTGCGCGCAGGAACTTGCGGTCCCACTGGCGCTGGGCGAGCCAGCCCGTGAGCGCCGCCGCGAAGATGAACCCGATGACGTAGCCGAAGCTCGCCGAGCCGAACGCGGCAGACCCGGTGAGGTGGCTGCCGTCGTCGTCGGGGGCGAAGACCGGAAGGCCGACCAGGCCGAGGACGGCGTAGAGGGCGAGGGACAGCGCGCCGCGGGTTGCGCCGAGCGTGACGCCGACGAGGAGGACCGCGAGGGTCTGGCCGGTGATCGGTACCGGCTGGAGGGGGATCGAGATCTGGGCGGCGACCGCGGTCAGGGCTGCACCCGCGACGACGAGCACCGCATCCACAACGAGGCTCCGGCTGAAGACGCGATCTGCGATGGTCGGTCGGCCAAGGGCAAGGGTCAGGGTGCTCATGGGAAAGTCTCCAGGTCCGGCGAATCGGGCGGGGTGCCGCGGCGCACAAAGTAGACTATCTGGCTGACCCCCTTTCATTGCGTTGTATGAACGCGCCCAAAGACTTGGACCTTCACTGTGCTTTCTGTGCACGATCTCGAGCTGCGCGTCGGCGCACGCCTCCTGATGGACGAGGTCTCATTCCGCGTCGACCGCGGTGACAAGATCGGTCTCGTCGGCCGGAACGGCGCTGGGAAGACCACCCTGACAAAGGTGCTCGCGGGCGAGCAGCCGCAGACCGCCGGCACGATCGAGCGCGGTGGCCAGATCGGCTACCTGCCACAGGACCCGCGCTCCGGCGACCCTGAGGAGCTCGCGCGCACGCGCATCCTCAACGCCCGCGGCCTCGGTGACCTCGTGCTCGGCATGTCCAAGGCGAGCGGCGAGATGGGCAGCGACGACCCCGCCGTGAGCGAGGCGGCGATGAAGAAGTACGGGTCGCTCACCGACCGGTTCGAGGCGCTCGGCGGGTACGCGGCCGAGGCGGAGGCCGCGTCGATCGCGAGCAACCTGAGCCTGCCCGACCGCATCCTCGACCAGCAGCTCAAGACGCTCTCGGGCGGCCAGCGGCGCCGCATCGAGCTCGCGCGCATCCTGTTCTCCGACGCGGAGATCATGATCCTCGACGAGCCCACCAACCACCTCGACGCCGACTCGGTGGTCTGGTTGCGCGAGTTCCTCAAGAACTACTCCGGCGGGTTCATCGTGATCTCCCACGACGTGCAGCTCGTGGGGGAGACCGTCAACAAGGTCTTCTACCTCGACGCCAACCGCCAGAGCATCGACATCTACAACATGGGGTGGAAGAACTACCTCAAGCAGCGCGAGGCCGACGAGGAGCGCCGCAAGAAGGAGCGCGTCAACGTCGAGAAGAAGGCGACCTCCCTCCAGCTGCAGGCCGCCCGGTTCGGCGCCAAGGCGAGCAAGGCCGCCGCCGCTCACCAGATGGTCGCGCGGGCAGAGCGCATGCTCTCCGGGCTCGACGAGGTGCGCACGGTCGACCGCGTCGCCAAACTGCGATTCCCGGATCCGGCCCCCTGCGGCCGCACGCCGCTGCTGGGCCACAACCTCTCGAAGAGCTACGGCTCGCTCGAGATCTTCACCGCCGTCGACCTCGCGATCGATCGCGGCTCGAAGGTCGTCATCCTCGGGCTCAACGGCGCTGGCAAGACCACGCTGCTGCGCATCCTGTCCGGTACCGACAAGCCCGACACGGGAGTGATCGAGGCCGGCCACGGCCTGCGCATCGGCTACTACGCCCAGGAGCACGAGACCATCGACGTGAAACGCTCGGTGCTGCAGAACATGGTGTCGTCATCGCCGAACATCACCGAGACGGAGGCGCGCCGCGTTCTCGGCTCGTTCCTGTTCACCGGGGATGACGCGACGAAGCCCGCGGGCGTGCTCTCCGGCGGCGAGAAGACCCGCCTGGCGCTCGCGATGATCGTCGTGAGTGGAGCGAACGTGCTGCTGCTCGACGAGCCCACCAACAACCTCGACCCCGCGAGCCGCGAGGAGATCCTCGGTGCGCTCGCGAGCTACACGGGTGCCGTGGTGCTCGTGAGCCACGACGAGGGCGCCGTGGAGGCGCTCAACCCCGAGCGGGTACTCATCCTGCCGGACGGCGTCGAGGACCACTGGAACAAGGACTACGCGGACCTGATCTCGCTGGCCTGATGCCGCGACACCACTAGGCGTCCAAGAGCTCGTCCTCGATCTGGGCGTCCGTCTTGGGCTTGGCCTCCGCCTTCCGGCGGCGCGCCTCTGCCCGTACGCGCTCCTCGGGGTCGTCGGCGTTGCGGATGCGGTACTCCTGGCGGATCGCCCAGCCGAGCCCGACGAACGCCATGATGCCGAAGACCACCCATTGGAACGCGTAGGAGAGGTGCGGCCCCTCGTCGGCCACGGGCTTGGGGAACGCCTTGGGCCGGTCGGCCGCGGGGCTCTCGGTGTCGAGCAGCCCGTACGCGCCGGTGTACATCGGCGCATCCACGAGCTTCGCGATCGTGGGGAGGTTGATCGTGGCGATCTGCCCCTCGGGGGCGGAGCGCCCCGCGACCGTCGGCTCGCCGGCCTTCAGGCGCACGACGACCGTGACCGTGCCCTCGGGCGGTGCCGGATCGGTATCCGGGAGGTCCTGCGAGTTGCCGGTCGCCAGCCAGCCGCGGTCGACCACGAACAGCGTGCCGTCCTCGAGCTGGAACGGCACGAGCTGCTCGAATCCGGGGTTGCCGTCGAGCGGCCGTCCTCGGGCGAGGAGCTCCTCGTCGGTGAGGTACCGGCCGGTGAGGGTCACGCGCACCCACTTGTCGTCGGCGTCGAATCCGTCGAGCTCGGGAAGCACTTCCGCTATCGGCTTCGGGTCCGACTCCCAGTTCGCCTCGACCCGGGCGATCTCGGCCCGGGCCTCGTCGCGCCGGGCCAACTGCCAGGCCGCGAGCCCGGCGCACGCCACGGCGAACACCACCACGAGCGCGAGGTACCCGAGCCAGCGCCGGGAGAGCGTGAAGTTCCAGCCCTTCATCCGGCGACCCTCTCCACGGTGACGCCCACCGCGGTGACGGCGACCGGGAAGTCTCGGGTCGCGAGGTAGTCGCGCAGGTACTCGACGTGCTCGTCGCAGGCGAGCCAGGTCTTCACGCGGTCCTCACTGTGGATCCGCGGGTTGCGCCAGTGCACCGCCCAGACCGCCGCTGCCGTGCACCCCGCCCGCGAGCAGCGCTCGGTGGCGGGGCCCTCTGCTCCGATCATCCGTCGATCTCGCCCTGCTGTCGGCGCGACGCCCTGACGAGCCCGCCGGGCCGCACGACGCTGCCGGTCTTGCTCGTGCCGACGTTCGCGAGGACCACGGCGACGTAGGGGAGCAGCAGCGCCCCGGCGAGCGGGACGACGAGCCACCAGCCCTGCACGAAGAAGCAGACGATGACGCAGACGAGCCGGATTCCCATCGCGATGCCGTACTGGATCATGCGGCGATGGCGCCCGTCATCTGGAGACTCCGGGAGGGAGGTGATCGACTGCGGCTCGTTCATTTGCTCCAGCCTACGTCCGCTGCGGCCCGACTATAGGCTGGTGCGCATGACTACCCCCAGGACCGTTCTCATCACCGGCGGAAACCGAGGCATCGGCTATGCGATTGCCGAGGAATTCGTTGCCGAAGGGCACCGGGTCGCGGTCACCGCACGGTCGGGCAGCGGGCCCGAGGGCAGCCTCACGGTCATCGCGGACGTCACGGATGCCGCCTCCATCGATGCCGCGTTCACCGAGGTCGAGGCGAAGCTCGGCCCGGTCGAGGTCGTCGTGGCGAACGCCGGGATCACGCGCGACCTCCTGCTGCTGCGCATGTCGGAGGAGGACTTCACCGACGTCATCGACACCAACCTGAACGGCTCCTTCCGCGTCGTCAAGCGAGCGTCGAAGGGGATGCTCAAAGCGCGGTTCGGGCGGATCATCCTGGTCTCGAGCGTCGTGGGCCTGCTCGGCTCGGCCGGGCAGGTCAACTACTCGGCGTCGAAGAGCGGCCTCATCGGGCTCGCCCGGTCGGTGACCCGCGAGCTCGGCTCGCGCGGGATCACGGCGAACGTCGTCGCACCCGGATTCATCGAGACGGATATGACCGCCGAACTGCCGCCGGAGCAGCAGGCGGCGTACCTGAAGCAGATCCCCGCCGGCCGCTACGCGAGCCCGACCGAGGTCGCGAAGGTCATCACGTGGCTCGCGGGCGACGACGCGGGCTACATCTCCGGCGCGGTGATCCCCGTCGACGGCGGCCTCGGAATGGGCCATTAGTGGCGGTTCTCGACTCAGCGCCCGCGAGCACCGCGGTCGGTCATAGCAAGCTGACCACCTACCGCGCGGACATCGACGGCCTGCGGGCGCTCGCGATCGGCCTCGTGCTGCTCTACCACGCGTTCCCGTCGTACGTTCCGGCCGGATTCGTCGGCGTCGACGTGTTCTTCGTCATCTCTGGGTATCTGATCACGGGCATCCTGCTCGACCGGCGCGCGCGGGGGACCGCCGTCCCTCGCGTCATCCTCGACTTCTACCAGCGCCGCATCAAGCGCATCTTCCCCGCGCTCATCGTTGTGCTCGTCGCGTGCGCGATCTACGGCTGGTTCCGGCTGTTCCCCGCCGACTATGAGAATCTGACGAAGTACATCGCGGGGGGTGCCGCCTTCGTCAGCAACTTCCTGCTGGCCGCCGAGGCCGGCTACTTCGACCAGGCCGCCGAGCTGAAGCCTCTCATGCACCTCTGGTCGCTCGCGATCGAGGAGCAGTTCTACATCGTCTGGCCCCTCCTGATCCTCCTTGTGGGGAAGATCACCCGCGGGCGCTACTTCCCCTGGATCTTCGGCGCACTCGTCGTTGCGTCATTCTGCTTCGGCCTCTACCTGACCCCGGTCGACCCCACGAATGCCTACTACTCACCGTTGTCGCGAGGCTGGGAGCTCGGGGTCGGCGGGATCCTTGCAAGCCTCCACGCCTCGGGGGTCAAGTCCAGGACAACGCGCGGCGGCGGGGTCGTCGCGATCGTCGCCCTGCTCAGCATCCCCGTGGGCGCGCTGCTCATCGACAAGGCGCAGTTCCCCGGCTGGCAGGCGCTCGTCCCGGTGCTCGCCACGGCGGCCATCATCTGGTTCGGCGCGGGAACGCTCGTGGACCGGCGCCTGCTCGGTACGCGACCGATCGTCTTCATCGGCCTGATCAGCTTCCCGCTGTACCTGTGGCACTGGGTGGTGCTGTCCTTCCTGAGGATCGAGCATCCAGCGCCATCGGGCCTCATGCTGATCGGCGCGCTCGTAGCGAGCGTCCTCCTCGCGGCCGCGACCTACCTCTTCATCGAGAAGCCCCTCAAGCGCCGCAGGCTCCAGACCGTGAGCGCGGTCGCGCTCATCGCGATGGCAGTGGTTCTCGCGTTCGCCCTGACGGCGCACCTCTTGAAGTGGTCGGGGGTGCAGCTGACCCCGACGCAGGCGGCGCTCTCCCAGGCGTACGACCCAAGGCCCGACTACCGGTTCGGAACGTGCTTCATCGACGCGCCGACCCAGCACGGCTCGGAGTTCGCCCCGGAGTGCTCCGGAGACGGCGGCTCCCAGCCCACGGTCCTCCTCTGGGGTGACAGCCTCGCCGCGCAGTTGTACCCGGGTCTCCGCGCCCGCGACGACCTCGGCTACCAGATCGCTCAGCGCACTGCGACCTCGTGCCCGCCCTCGACCACGCCGGAGTACTCCGACCGCGGCAACTGCAACGACATCAACGACTCGACGCGCGCCTGGATCGAGCAGCACCATCCGGAGGCCGTTGTCCTCAACGGGCGCTGGTCGGAGGACGAGGCGACGCGCGCGAGCGAGATCGGCGCGGTGACGGGCTTCCTGGAATCTCAGGGAGTGAAGACGATCGTGCTGGTCGGCCCGACGCCGGACTGGTATCCAGACCTCCGCGGGCTTCTCATCCGCCAGAGCTTCCCCGATGACGTACTCCCGGAGCGGCTCGCGCCGCCCGCAGGCACGTGGCCGGCGACGCAGGCGAGGGACGTGAGTCTTAGCGCCCTCGCCGACTCTCTCGGCATCCAGTACTTCTCGATGACCGACCGGCTGTGCGACGACGACGGCTGCCTCATTCGGGTGTCAGACGACATCCCCGCGGGCCTCGTCACGAGCGACCACGACCACCTGACGGCGGAGGCCTCTGCCTACGCGCTGCGAGAGCTCGCGCTCCCCGCGCCGCACTAGGACCGTCAGCCTCGCAGGCCGAGCAGCGGGAGCACCTGCGACAGGTCGCGCCTGTCCATGAGCACCCCCGCGAGGTCGCGGACGGGCGCCTTGGCGTCGAACCCGACCGCCAGGCCCGCGATGGCCATCATCGGCAGATCGTTCGCGCCGTCGCCCACCGCGACCGTGCGCGCGAGCGGCACGCCGCACTCGGCGGCCCATTCTCGCAGGGTGGTCGCCTTGGCCTCGGCGTCGATGACCGGCCCGCTCAGGCCGCCCGTGAGCGCGCCGTCCACAACTTCGAGGCGGTTGGCCCGCCAGTAGTCGAGGCCGAGCTCGTCGGCGACGGGGTCGACCACCTCGTGGAATCCGCCGGACACCACGCCGACGCAGCCGCCAGCGGCATGGATGCCCGCGATCATGCCCGGGACGCCGGCGGTGACCCGCACGAGAGCGCCGACCTTGGCGAACACCGACTCCGGCAGCCCCGCGAGAGTGGCGACGCGCGCGCGCAGGCTCTCCTCGAAGTCGAGCTCGCCGTTCATGGCGCGGAAGGTGATGCGCTCCACCTCGGGCAGCGACCCGGCCTCGGCGGCGAGCAGCTCGATGACCTCGTTCTCGATGAGGGTCGAGTCGACATCGAGTACCACGAGAAAGCGCGCCATGGTTCCGGTGTCCCTCGTGATCGAACTAGTTGACGACGACTCCCTTGCCGACCACGGTGATGCCCGTCTCAGTGACGGTGAAACCGCGACCGCGGTCTGCCTCGTGGTCGACGCCGACCGATGCGCCCTCGCCGATGACGACATCCTTGTCGAGGATAGCGCGTCGAACTGTCGCGTTCGCGTGCACGTGAACCCGCTCGAAGATCACGGCGTCCCTGACGTTCGCACCGGACTCGATCGTGCTCCACGGGCCGATGACGCTGCGCTCGATGTGGGCGCCGGAGATGACGCAGCCGAGCGACACTATCGAGTCGATGGTCTGCCCGAGGTTTCCCTTGGCGTCGCGCACGAACTTGGCGGGCGGCGAATTGAGCTGCTGGCTGAAGATCGGCCACTCGCGGTTGTACAGGTTGAAGATCGGCAGTGCCGAGATCAGGTCCTGGTGGGCGTCGAAGAACGACTCGATCGTCCCCACGTCCCGCCAGTAGAACCGGTCGCGCTCGGTGGAGCCCGGAACGTCGTTGCGGTTGAGGTCGTAGACGCCCGCGAGCCCGCGTGAGACGAAGTCGGGGATGAGGTCGCCGCCCATGTCGTGGTTGGAGTCGCTGCGCTCACCGTCGCGCTGCACCGCGTCCATGAGCACATCGGCGTCGAAGATGTAGTTGCCCATCGAGGCGAGCACCTCGCCGGGGGAGTCCACGAGGCCGACGGCCTTCTGCGGCTTCTCGTGGAACGCCGCGATGCGGGTCGGGTCGTCCTTCTCCACCTCGATCACGCCGAACTGGTCGGCGAGGGCGATCGGCTGGCGGATCGCCGCGACCGTCACGCCGAGGCCGGACTCGATGTGGGCGTCGATCATCTGGCTGAAGTCCATGCGGTACACGTGGTCGGCGCCGACCACGATCACGATGTCCGGCTTCTCGTCGCGCAGCAGGTTGAGGCTCTGCAGGATGGCGTCGGCCGAACCGCTGAACCACCGCTTGCCGAGGCGCTGCTGGGCGGGCACCGAGGCCACGTAGGCGTTGAGCAGCCCGCTCAGGCGCCAGGTCTGCGAGACGTGCCGGTCGAGGCTGTGCGACTTGTACTGGGTGAGCACGACGATCTGCCTCAGGCCCGAGTTGATCAGGTTGCTCAGGGCGAAGTCGATGAGGCGGTAGCCGCCCCCGAAGGGCACCGCGGGCTTGGCCCGATCAGCTGTCAGCGGCATCAGCCGCTTGCCCTCGCCACCCGCGAGAACGATCCCGAAAATCTTCTTCGACGCCATGGTGCAACAGTAGGCGAGCGATGCTTGCGACGATAGCGACGGGCCGTGTACTAGCGTCATCTAGATGCGAGTAGACCTGATCACCCGTGAATATCCACCGGAGGTGTACGGCGGTGCCGGCGTGCACGTCGCCGAGCTCGTCCGCGCGCTTCGCGGCGATCTCGACGTGACAGTGCGGTGCTTCGGGATGCCCCGGGACGAGGTCGGGGTGTACTCCTACCTGGTTCCTCCGGGCCTGACGGCGGCCAACCCCGCACTCGCCACGCTCGGCGTCGACCTGCAGATCGCGCAGGACGTGGAGGGCGCCGACCTCGTGCACTCCCACACCTGGTACGCCAATGCAGCTGGCCACGTCGCCTCGCTGCTGCACGGCATCCCGCACGTCGTCACCGCGCACAGCCTCGAGCCGCTGCGCCCCTGGAAGGCCGAGCAGCTGGGCGGCGGCTACCGCGTCTCCAGCTGGATCGAGAGCACGGCGTTCACCGGCGCCGCCGCGATCATCGCGGTGAGCGAGGGCATGCGCCGCGACATCCTGCGGTCCTACCCCTGGCTCGACGAGCAGAAGGTGCTCACCGTCCACAACGGCATCGACCTCGAGCGCTGGAAGAGCGTCGACGACAAGGACCTCGTGCGCAGCCTGGGCATCGACCCCGACCGCCCCTCGGTAGTGTTCGTCGGCCGCATCACGCGCCAGAAGGGCCTGCCGTACCTTCTGCGCGCGGCCGCGATGCTCCCGCCGGAGGTGCAGCTCGTGCTGTGCGCCGGCGCGCCGGACACCCCCGAGATCCTCGCCGAGGTGCAGGCGGGCGTCGCCGCGCTGCAGGCGCAGCGCTCCGGCGTCGTGTGGCTCGACCGGCTGCTCAGCCAGAACGAGCTCTCCGCGGTCCTCACCCAGGCGACCACGTTCGTGTGCCCGTCGGTCTACGAGCCTCTGGGCATCGTCAACCTCGAGGCCATGGCGTGCTCTGCACCGGTCGTGGGCACCGCGACCGGCGGAATCCCCGAGGTCGTCGTCGACGGCGTGACCGGACGCCTCGTTCCCATCGAGCAGCTCGATGACGGTACCGGCACGCCGATCGACCCCGACAAGTTCGTCGCCGACCTCGCGCGCATCCTGACGGAGGTCGTGAGCGACCCGGCCGCGGCCAAGCGCATGGGGGAGGCCGGGCGCCTGCGTGCGGAGACGGACTTCAGCTGGACGTCGATCGCTGCCCGGACCAAGGAGATCTACGCGAGCCTCGTCTGAGGCGGCCTCCCAACCGCTTAGGCTGGAGGCACCATGGCAAGTGTTCTCCAGTTCTCCGATGTGTCAGTCGTTCGCGATGGCAACACCATCCTCAAGTCGATCTCGTGGACGGTGGACGCCGCCGAGCGCTGGGTAGTGCTCGGCCCGAACGGGGCCGGGAAGACCACGCTGCTCCAGCTCGCCGCGGCACAGATGCACCCGTCCTCCGGGCGCGTCCAGGTTCTGGATGACGCACTCGGCAAGACCGACGTCTTCGAGCTGCGCCCCCGCATCGGCTTCGCCTCCACCGCTCTCGCCCGCCGCGTGCCGCGCGACGAGCGCGTGATCGACGTCGTGCTGACCGCCGCGTACTCGGTGACCGGCCGCTGGAACGAGACGTACGAGGAGGTAGACCTCCGACGCGCGCAGCGCGTGCTGTCCGAGTGGAAGCTCGGCCACCTCGAGGACCGCCGCTTCGGCGACCTGAGTGACGGCGAGCAGAAGCGCGTGCAGATCGCCAGGTCCGTCATGACCGACCCCGAGCTCCTCCTGCTCGACGAGCCCGCGGCGAGCCTCGACCTCGGCGCCCGGGAAGAGCTCGTGGGACTGCTCGGCGGGTTCGCGCGCGAGGAGCGGTCGCCGGCGATCGTCATGGTCACCCACCACGTCGAGGAGATCCCGACCGGGTTCACCCACGCCCTGCTGCTGGCCGACGGCGAGCTCCAGGCAGCCGGTGTCATCGACGAGGTCATCACCGCGGAGAACCTCAGCAGCGCGTTCGGCCTCACCCTCGAGGTCACCAAGCACGACGGACGATTCGCGGCTCGCGCGGCCTGACTCTCTGGTAAGCTCGATAGCTGGTCCGTGTGCCGGACCCACAAACTTCCAATCCCAAGGACACCCCATGAAGACCGACATCCACCCCACGTACAACGCGATCGTGTTCCGCGACCTCGCGTCGGGCGCCACGTTCCTCACGCGCTCGACCGCGACGAGCGACAAGACCATCGACCTCGACGGCGTGACCTACCCGGTCATCGACGTCGAGATCTCGTCGGAGTCGCACCCGTTCTACACGGGCAAGCAGCGCATCATGGACTCCGCGGGCCGCGTCGAGAAGTTCAACTCGCGCTACGCGGGCTTCGGCACCAAGAAGGACTAGTAGCTTCCTGAGATCGGCCGCCTTCGGGCGGCCTTTCTTCGTTAAGGTGAGTCCCATGGATGCCGCGGCGATCGATCTCGCGCGTGCAGCCCGCCCGCCTCAGGGAATGCGCACAACCATCCTCGCGATCGACGGACTGTCGGGCGCGGGCAAGAGCACGCTTGCCGCGGTGATCGGTGGCGCGCTCGATGTACTGGTGATCCACACCGACGACTTCTCCCGCTGGGACCTTCCCCTCGACTGGTGGCCGAGGATGCTCGAGCAGGTGCTTGTCCCGCTCGCGGCCGGCGAGGACGCCCGGTACCAACGGTGGGACTGGGACGCGGAGCGCCTTGCCGAGTGGCACACAGTGCCTGCGGGCGGCACCGTTCTGATCGAGGGGGTTTCGAGCTCCCGGGAGGTGTTCCGCCGCTACCTTGCTGCCTCAGTCTGGGTTGAGACTCCGAGAGACCTCAGGCTGGCTCGCGGGCTGCGGCGCGACGGCCAGGACGCGGCCGGACTGTGGGCGAGCTGGATGGCGGCAGAGGATGCGTGGGTGGCGGCGGAGGACCCGCGGTCGCACGCGAGTCTCGTCGTGACCGGCTTCTAGAACAGCGCGCTCCGGCGCGACACCCACAGCGGCAGCACGGTGTCGCGGGTGAGCGGCGCGAGCTCGACACCGAACGGCTCGTCGGTCTCGATCCACAGCACCTGCTCGATCTCGTTGCCCGGGACGATGATGCGGTCCGTGGACATCGCGAACACTTCCGCCCGGATGACCGTGTCCGGCTCGTTCGCCGCCTCCGCCCGGAAGCTGCCGAGGTACTCGGTGGCGTCGAGGTCGACCTCGAGCCCGACCTCCTCGCGCAGTTCGCGCACGAGTGCCTGGAGCGCGCTCTCGCCCGGCTCGATCTTGCCGCCGGCCTGCATGAAGGCGGTGGTGCCCGTCTTGCGGACGAGGAGGGTGCGGCCCGCGGCGTCCGTGATGATCGCCGCTGCCACCCGGAGCACGGTCTGGCGCTTCGGGGGCGGAGCGCTCGCGTACGCGCCGGTCATCGGCGGAGTGTAGACCTCGTCGACAGGGGCGACGGTGGGAGGCGCGGTGGGGGCTGCCTCGAGCTCGAAGCCGGGCAGGGCCATGGGCATGCCCTCGAGCTCGAGCACGCCCGTGCTGAAGTCGAGGTGCGGCACGGTGCGGCTCGGCCGGGGCTCAGGGGCGGGGATCGGCTGCGTGTCGACGACGCTCGTGGGGTGGTCGCTCACGCGCAGCGGCCACGCCTCGTTCGAGACGAAGGTGTCGTCGCCCTTCACGGTGCGGATGTAGTCGGCGAAGCTCGCGGCCTGTTCCGCGAACCAGACCTCCTGGCGGCCGTGGAGGTCGGCGGGGGAGACGTCGAGCTCCTCGGGGTAGGCGCGCGCGAGGGACTGCGCCACCCGGCCCGCGGCGATCGCATCCGACCCGGCGTCGTGCGCGTCGTCGAGGGTGACGCCGTAGAGCTCGGCGGTCACCTCGAGGGTGCGCTTTCCCTTGCGGTAGCGGTCGACTGCCTTGTCGAGCACGAGCGGGTCGATGACGAGCGCCGGCGGCGCGAGCGGGGTGCGGCCGTGGCGTCGGCACTCCCGGTCGAGCAGGGTCAGGTCGTAGGGCGCGTTGTAGACGACCAGCGGGATGCCCAGGCCGACCAGCACGCGGAGGGTCTGCGTGATCTCGCTGATGACATCGACCGCCGGCCTGCCCAGCGTGCGAGCCCGCTCGGTGGTGATGCCGTGCACCGCGGAGGCGCCCTCCGGGATCTCGATGCCGGGGTCGGCGAGCCAGTCCCAGCGGTCGACCACGCTGCCGTCGGGCTCGAGCACGGCCACGCACGCGGAGACGATGCGCGCCGTCTCGACGTCGATGCCGGTCGTCTCAAGATCGAAGACGGCCAGGCGGCCCCAGTTGGTCATGCTGACAGGCTATGCGCGTCACCTGACAGCGGCCGGGAGGCTCGCTGCACGGTGGAGAGCGGTCAGGTGCGCCCGCCCGCGAAGTGCGCGTCGCCGAGGTGCAGCCAGTAGAAGCTCTGCGTGCCGAGCGTGAGGGTGAGCTTGCCGTCCTCGCCGATGTTCGGGAACTCCCCGCCGCCGAACAGGTCGAAAGAGGTGGCGCCCTCGTAGCCGTCCACGTCGATCGTCACCGACACGGGGTTGTGGGCGAAGCTGAACACGCACAGCACCGACTCGGGGGAGTCGCCGAACTGCGTGCCCGCGCCCTCGTACTCGCGCACGAACGCGAGCACCGACTCGTGGTTGGTGCTCAGCACGCGCAGCGAGCCGAGCCCGAAGGTCGGGTGCCCCTTGCGCACGTGGATGACGTTGCGCACCCAGTGCAGAAGCGACCGCGACTGCGCCAGCTGCGACTCGACGTTCACGAGGTTGTAGTTGTACACCAGGGACTGGACGACGGGCAGGAAGAGCTTACCGGGGTCTGCTGTCGAGAATCCGGCATTGCGGTCGGGCGTCCACTGCATGGGCGTGCGGGACGAGTCGCGGTCGGGCAGCCAGATGTTGTCGCCCATGCCGATCTCGTCGCCGTAGTAGAGGAACGGCGAGCCCTGCAGGGAGAACAGCAGCGCGTGGGCGAGCTCGGTCTCCGCGCGCGAGTTGTCGAGCAGGGGGGCCAGGCGGCGCCGGATGCCGACGTTGGAGCGCATGCGCGGGTCGTAGGCGTACCAGCCGTACATCGCCTGCCGGTACTCCTCGCTGACCATCTCGAGGGTGAGCTCGTCGTGGTTGCGCAGGAACACGCCCCACGCGGCGCCCGCCGGCACCTCGGTGGTCTCGGTCAGCACCCTGACCAGCTCGCCGGCGTGCTGGGAGCGCAGCGAGTAGAAGATGCGCGGCATCACGGGGAAGTCGAAGGCCATGTGGCACTCCGGCTCCTCCTCGGTGCCGAAGAACGCGACGACCTCCTGCGGCCACTGGTTCGCCTCGGCGATCAGCACGCGGCCGGGATACTCCCGGTCGACCATCGCGCGGATCTCCTTGATGAACTCGTGCGTCTTCGGCTCGCCCTCGCCGTTGCCCTCGTCCGACTCGAACAGGTAGGGGATGGCATCCAGCCGGACGCCGTCGACGCCCAGGTCCATCCAGTGCCGGATCGTGTCGAGCACGGCCTGGCGCACCGCCGGGTTCTCGAAGTTCAGGTCGGGCTGGTGCGAGAAGAAGCGGTGGAAGAAGAACTGTCGGCGGACGGGGTCGAAGGTCCAGTTCGACTCCTCCGTGTCGACGAAGATGATGCGGATGTTCGGGTACTTGTCGTCGGTGTCGTTCCAGACGTAGAAGTCGCCGTACGGGCCATCCGGGTCTTCACGGGACTGCTGGAACCAGTCGTGCTGGTCAGAGGTGTGGTTGAGCGGGTAGTCGATGACGATGCGCATGTTGCGCTCGTGGGCCTTCGTGACGAGGTCCTTGAACTCGTCGAGCGTGCCGAACTCGGGCAGCACCGTCGTGAAGTCGGAGACGTCGTAGCCGCCGTCGCGCAGGGGCGAGTTGTAGAACGGCGGGATCCACAGCGCGTCGATACCGAGCCACTGCAGATAGTCGAGCTTGCCCACGAGACCGGCGATGTCGCCAGACCCGTCGCCGTTGCTGTCGTAGAACGACCGCACCATCACTTCGTAGAAGACCGCTCGCTTGTACCACTGCGGGTCGAGGGCCAGTCCGGGCAGTTGGATGGGCGCGGTGAAGGTCACCGTTCGAGTCTAGGGCCGGTGTGCAAGCGCTTGTGCAGTTCCCGTTGCCTAGAATTGCGACCGTGCCCGTCGATTCCCCGTACTCCGCGCTGCTCGCCGAAATCCCGGTGCGCGAGCGCTCCGTCGAGGTGCTCGGCAGCATCACCGCCTACTGGGACTACGGCTCCGAGGATGCCGCGACCACCGTCGTGGTCGTGCACGGCTACCGCGGCGAGCACCACGGGCTCGAGCCCGTCGTCGCGCAGTTGCGCGGCCTGCGCATCATCAGCCCCGACCTCCCGGGATTCGGCGCCTCCACCCCGATTCCCGGTCGCGCGCACGACATCGCCGCCTACTCCGAGTGGCTCGCGGCCTTCGTCGACGCCCTCGGACTGCGCGGCACCGCGGTCATCCTCGGCCACTCGTTCGGCTCGATCGTCGCGTCGGCCGCGGTCGCCGCGGGGCTCACGGCCCCGAAACTCATCCTCGTGAACCCCATCGCCGCCCCTGCCCTCGAGGGGCCCAACCGCTTCGGCAGCCAGCTCACGCTCGGCTTCTACCGGGTCGCGCGGGCGCTGCCCGAGCGCGTGGGCAAGGGCCTGCTCTCGTTCCCGCCCATCGTGCGCGGCATGAGCGTCTTCCTCGCCCAGACCAAGAGCAGGCCGCTGCGCCGCTGGATCCACGACCAGCACGACACCTACTTCAGCAGCTATGCCAACCGCGACACGGTAGTCGAGGGCTTCGAGGCATCCATCAGCAATGATGTGAGCATGTTCGCCTCGCAGATCACGGTGCCCACACTGCTCATCGGCGCGGACCGCGACCCCATCACCTCGGTAGCCGACCAGCAGAAGCTGGCAACGCTCTTCCCGGATGCCCGGCTCACGATCCTCGAGGGCGTCGGCCACCTCGTGCACTACGAGAAGCCGCGCGAGGCCGCGAGCGAGATCGTCTCGTTCCTCGGCGACGGCACGGTGGCCGCGTGAAGATCATCTTCGACAACCGCTACACGCGGCTCGGGCGGCACGACGGCATCAGCCGCTACGGTGCGCGCCTCGTCGAGGAGCTGGGCAAGCTGCATCCGGTCACCATGCTGATCCAGGACGAGAAGCAGCTCGAGATGCTTCCCGACCTGCCCTGGGTGATGGGGCCCTCCTCGACGAGCCCGGGGGAGCCCTGGGTCGCCCTCACGGTCAACAAGTACCGGCCCGACGTGGTCTTCACCCCGATGCAGACGATGGGGCCGGGCCTGCGCAAGTACGGGCTCGTCACCACGGTGCACGACCTGATCTACTACACGCACCGAACTCCGCCCCGCGACCTGAACCCGGCGCTGCGCCTGCTCTGGCGCGGGTACCACCTGTGGTGGGGCTTCCAGCGCAGCCTCCTGAACCAGGCGGACGCGCACCTCGTCGACTCCGAGACCACGCGCGAGCTCATGGAGCGCCACCGGCTCACGAAGAACCCCGTGCGCGTCGTCCTGCTCGGCACTGAGCAGCCCGAGGCGGCGCCGAAGCGCACCGCTGCGGCGTCCAAGGACCTCGTCTACATGGGCTCGTTCATGCCCTACAAGAACGTCGACCTGCTCGTGAACTCCATGAAGGACCTTCCCGGCTACCGGCTGCTGCTCATGAGCCGCATCTCACCGGAGGAGCAGGCCAGGCTCACGGCTCTCGCGCCCGAGGGCTCAGTCGTGTTCTACAACGGCGCGAGCGACGAGGACTACGAGAAGGCGATGCTCGGTGCTACCGCTCTCGTGACCGCGTCCCGTGACGAGGGCTTCGGCCTGCCCGTCGTCGAGGCGCAGGCGCTCGGCACCCCGGTGCTGCTGAGCGACATCCCGATCTTCCGCGAGATCGGCGGGCCGGCGGCGGGCTACTTCGACCCGTCGAGCACGGCGTCGTTCGTTGCGGCCGTGCACGAGCTCGACGACACGGCCGAGTGGGCGCGGCGTTCGGCCGAGTCGGCGGAGTGGGCCAAGCGGTTCAACTGGCCCGATGCGGCGAAGGCGCTGCTCGAGGTGCTCACGCAGACCTACGAGCGCCGGAGCCTCAAGAAACGCGCGCGACAGTAGCCTTCGTCAGCTCGGCGAGCCGGTGGGGCTCGATGTCGAACACGCTCGTCGACGAGGCCGCGGCCGCCCAGACGACGGGCAGGTCGAGGAGCGTCTCGTCCATGACGGTGCGCAGCGGCTCGGGATGCCCGAGCGGAGGCACCCCGCCGATGGACGACCCGGTCACGACCTTCACGCGCTTCGCGTCGGCCATCGTCACGGGAACCCCGAGCAGATCCTCGAGAAGCGCGGTGTCGACGCGGTTCGGGCCCGAGGCGAGAACGAGCACGGGCTCGCCGCCCGCATCGAACAGCAGGCTCTTCACGATCGCCGCGACGCTGGAGCCGAGCGCGTCCGCCGCCTGCTGCGCGGTGTGGGTGCTCTCGTCCATCTCGCGGGGCTGGATGTCGATGCCGCGCTCGGCGAGGCGGGCCTGGAAGGCGGTGGCCCGGGAATCCATCACTTGCGCGCCTCGACCGGGTTCTGCTCGCGGAGGTCCTCGCCCTCGATCGACTCCTCCTCGATCGGGTCGTCGAACGCGATGAGGCTCAGCGCGCCGTCCTCGTAGCGGAAGCTGTGCACCGAGCCGTTCGTGATCATGCCGTGGTCGCCCTCGGGGTCGACCTTGCGCAGCACCGAGCGGATGAGTCCGCCGTGGCTCACCACGACCACCGACTCCTCGGGGTGGGCGTGCGCGATGTCCATGAGGGCGTCGAGGGCGCGGGCCGCCACCGCGGAGCGCTTCTCGCGACCGGGAACTCTCGTATCCCCGGGGAAGAGCCGCTGCATCTCCTCGAAGTCGAGACCCTCCGCCTCGCCGTAGTTGCGCTCGACGAGCCGGTCGTCCGTCGTGGGCACCGGCAGCCCGAGCTCGCCGGCGATGATGCTCCCGGTCTCGAGGGCGCGCGAGAGCGGGCTCGTCACCACCGCGTCCCACTGGCGCCGGGCGAGCAGCAGGCCGGTGCGGGCGGCCTGGCCGCGGCCGACGTCGTTGAGCGGGATGTCCGTGGTGCCCTGGATGCGGCGCTGGCTGTTCCAGTCCGTCTCACCGTGGCGAACGAGGTAGAGCAGCAACTGCAGTCCTTCCGACCGGGATGCCCGGTCAGTCGCCGAGTCGCTCCAGGAGCGACACGAGCGTCTCCGAAGTCCCAGCATCGATCTTAACGGAGGCGCGGTTGTCGCCCTTTGTCACTCCGCGGTTGATGATGACGATGGGCACTTTGCGGCGGCTGGCCTGCTCGAGCAGCCGGATGCCCGAATTCACCACGAGGGACGAACCCGCGATCACGAGCGCGTCGGCGGCCTGAAGCAGGGCGCTGGCCTCCGCGAACTTCTCCTTGGGCACGAACTCGCCGAAGAAGACGACGTCCGGCTTGAGGATGCCCCCGCACACGGTGCACTCGGGGAGGACGAAGGCCGCGACATCCTTGATCTCGACATCGCCGTCGGGGGAGAGCTCAACGGCCTCGGGGGACTCGAGCCACGGGTTGGCGACCGCGATCTGGTCGGCAACGCCGCCGCGCGCGTAGTACTGGCCGCAGGTGAGGCACACGACCCGGTCCATGCTGCCGTGCAGGTCGACGACCCGCTGGGAGCCGGCGCGCAGGTGCAGCCCGTCGACGTTCTGCGTGATGATGCCGTCGACGACGCCCGCGAGCTCGAGGTCGGCGAGGGCGCGGTGGCCGGCGTTGGGGGATGCCGCGGAGAACCGCTTCCAGCCCAGGTGGCTGCCGGCCCAGTAGCGCTTGCGGTAGTCGAGGTCGGCGAGGAACTGCTGGAACGTCATCGGCGTGCGCACCGGTGCGCCTTCGCCGCGGTAGTCCGGAATGCCGGAGTCGGTGCTCACACCGGCGCCCGTCAGAACCGCGAGAGTCTTGCCACGGAGGGCGGTCACCGCCGCCTCGAATGCGGGGGACTCCACTGCGGTCTGCGACATGCCACTCCCTCCGGTCTCTGCAAGACTAAACAACGGACGTTGCGGATATGTTTCCCCGCGCCCTGATCCGGAGGTTCGTGTGCAGGTTGTGACCATCACCGACCTGTCGGACGACCGGCTCGCCGACTACGCGAACCTCACGGATGTCGCACTCCGTCGCCGCACGGAGCCCGAGGGCGGGCTCTACATCGCGGAGTCGGCCAAGGTCATCGCCCGGGCTCTCGCTGCGGGGCACCAGCCGCGGTCGGTGCTCATGCTCGAGCGCTGGCTCGGCGAGCTCGCGCCGCTGCTGGAGCCGTACGACGTGCCCGTGTTCGTGGGCGACGGGCCGCTGCTCGAGTCGCTCACCGGGTTCGACCTGCACCGTGGCGCGCTCGCATCCATGCACCGGCCCGCCCTGCTGCCGGTCGCCGACCTTCTCAAGGATGCCCGCCGCGTGGTGGTCCTCGAGGACATCGTCGACCACACCAACGTCGGCGCGATCTTCCGCTCGGTCGCGGGACTCGGGGCGGATGCCGTGCTCGTGACCCCGCGCTGCGCCGACCCGCTCTACCGCCGCAGCGTGCGGGTGAGCATGGGAACCGTGCTGCAGGTGCCGTGGACCCGCCTGTCCGACTGGCCGCAGGGCGCCGAGGAGCTGCGCGCTGCCGGGTTCCACATCGCCGCGCTCGCGCTCTCCGATGACGCTGTGACCCTCGACGAGTTCGCGGCAGACCCGCCCGAGCGCATTGCTCTCGTGCTCGGCACCGAGGGCGACGGACTGAGCGCGGCGGCACTGGCTGCGGCGGACACGGTCGTGACCATCCCGATGCTGCACGGCGTGGACTCGCTCAACGTCGCCGCCGCGAGCGCGGTCGGGGTGTACGCCCTCAGGCGGGTTGAGTAAGGCGCTCAACCAGCCACCGCGCGCCACGCCCTTGCCTCGCGCAGGGCCGCGAGAGCCGCGCGGCCGTCCTGGTCGTCGAGGAACCAGCTGATGTTGAGGGCGGCACGGGCGAACCCCCACTGTGCCGCGCGCTGCACGTCGACGCCGGCGATCTCCGCGGCGAACCGCAGCTGGTCCAGGAGCACGAGCTCGGGGTGCGGGTCGGTCCAGGGGCTGCCCAACTGGCTGACCAGGGGCCACAGGTCGAACGCGGCATCGCCGCGCATGGGCTTGGGATCGATCACGCGCCAGCCCCGGTCGCTGCTGATCACGTTGCCGGGGTTGAAGTCGCCGTGCAGGAACGCATCACCGGGCGTCGAGTCGAGCAGGGTCCGGAGTGCCGCGAGGCCGCCCTCGAGCACGTCCCCGTTCTCGCCCAGGATCGGCAAGTGCTGGCGGAGCCGCGTCGCCGCCTTGTCGAGGAACGGGCGCATCGAGTCATCCAGCCGCGGAATGCCCTCCGGCACCGGCACGGCGGCCAGCACCCCGTACAGCCGCGCGGCCGAGCGCAGGGCGTCTTTCGCGGGCACCTGGTAGCGCAGCAGCGGGATGCCCGGCTGCACGTCCTCGAGGAGGAGGCTCCACGTCCAGGCGTCCTGCCGCAGCACGCGCGGCGCGAGCGCCGCCCCCCAGCCCTCGAGTCCCACCGCCTCCCAGATCGCCTCGACGTGCGGGAAGCCGACCTTGAGGACTGCCGAGCTGCCCTCCGCCGTCGTGACCCTGAGCACGGACGCCGCCTCGCCGCCGACGAGCGCGGGCCCCGGAGTGAGGTTCCAGCGGTGCAGCATGGTGCCGACGAGCTCGGCGGCCGCGGCATCCCACGCCGACTTCGAGGCGTAGGCGTCGATCGCCGTGGTCTCGAACGGGGTGCTCTGCATGGATCGACCTTAACCCGGCTCCAGTTGTAGGCTCGCGATACCCCAATGACGGAGGTTGCGAATGTCAGAACTCGGCGGAAAAGGCCTGGCCACCGGCACTCTCGGCCTCTTCGGCTCGACGGTGATCGGCCTCGCCTCCACAGCCCCGGTGTACTCGCTCGCGGCGACCCTCGGCTTCGTGGTGCTCGCGGTCGGCGCCCAGGCTCCGATCGCCTTCATCATCGCCTTCGTGCCGATGCTGCTCATCGCCTTCGCCTACCGCGAGCTCAACCGCGCGGTACCGGACTGCGGCACGACGTTCACCTGGGCCACGAAGGCGTTCGGCCCGCGCGTGGGCTGGATGGGCGGCTGGGGCGTCGCGGTCGCCGGCATCGTCGTGCTCGCGAACCTCGCGCAGATCGGCGGCAAGTACTTCTGGCTGCTCGTCAACGCCGACATCGCCGAGAACCCGGTGATCGTGACGGCGACGGGCGTGGTCTTCATCGCGCTCATGACCTTCATCAGCTACCGCGGCACCGAGATCGGCGAGAAGCTCCAGAACGTGCTGCTGGGCATCCAGTACCTCGCCCTCGGCATCTTCGTGGTCGCGGCGATCGTCGCGGTGACGACCGGCACCGCGCCGGCGGGGGCAACAGCCCCGGATATCTCGTGGTTCAACCCGTTCGCGTTCGAGTCGGCCTCGGGGTTCGTGGAGGCCGTCCTGCTCGCCCTGTTCATCTACTGGGGCTGGGACACCTGCCTCGCCCTCAACGAGGAGACGAAGGATCCGAAGCGCACGCCGGGGCGCGCCGCGGTGCTCTCCACGG
>JAODAQ010000034.1 GCA_025463515.1 Rhodoglobus sp. | reverse complement strand
GTGCGGCCGCTCGAGCGAGTTTCCGCCATGTGTCGAGGGTGACGCGGATGTCGTTGACGTGGACGGTCGAGGATCCTTTGTCGAGGAGTTCGGCTGCGATCAGGTCACGGAGATCGTCTGCTCTTCGGTTGATGCTCACCGGCTCTGGCATGAGGTTGACGTTACGCCTGTCGGTGGTTCACCGCACCATAGGGACATGCTCACCGACCGCGCGAACCGTCTCCTCGATTTGGAGGAGTCGCATCCTGGGATGACCGGGTCGAAGATGGATCTCGTTCATTCGATGAGCCACAACGCGGCCGCACATTTTCAGGAACTCAACCGGATACTTGACGACCCGGAAGCATTGCGGGAGCGGCCGATGCTGATCAAGCGGCTGCTGCGAGCCCGGGAGCGGCGTGTCCAGCAGCGACGGCAGTACAGATTCGGCGCGACAGGCTAGGAGGCCGCGTTTCTTATGCGGTCCAATGCGGCAGGTAGGTCCCTGGGCGACAAGAGTACGTCACGCGCCTTGGAGCCATTGATCGGACCGACCACTGCGTAGGTCTCGAGTTCATCCAGAAGAACTCCCGCGTCGGCGAATGCGATCCCAAGTTTTCTCTGAAGCATGCTGGTTGAACCGAATTGAGACTCGACTATCAGGCGACACGCCTCCACCAATTGCGCAGCATGGTCACTAAGAGAACCCTGCTGGGGTTCCGTTGACCGCACCGCGGTTGCACCAATGGGAGCGGACGACGCGGATGCCGAAGCGGCCAAGCGGTGACGCCGCCAGACTACGAGGAAGATGACGAGTGCGGCGAGCGGGATGCTGATGTACCAGAAGGTAAGGATCGCTCCAGCCACCGCCAGCAGGAACGCGCCCACGATGAAGGCCCAGATAACTCTTGCGTCGGTCGCACTAGGCATCAGGCCCTCCGTGGCAATCGTACTGACGTGCTCTTCGGCTACACCTTCGGCTACACCAGCGGGTGCTTCTGGATGGACTTCCCAGTGTTTACTAGTAGCTGAGGGGAGGCTCGATCTCCCGACCTCACGATTATGAGTCGTGCGCTCTAACCAACTGAGCTACTCAGCCACGAACTTCGGAAAGTTCGAGCCCCCTGTGGGAATCGGACCCACTACCTCTTCCTTACCAAGGAAGTGCTCTACCAATGAGCTAAGGGGGCGCACAAAAGGGTCAATCTCCTTTTGGCACCGTAAGAGACTAGCATCCGCCGGGCACTGCATTTGATGCACGGCGGGGTCAATGGATGCAGAACTCGTTGCCCTCCGGATCCTGCATCACGTAGTGGTACTCGCGCACCGGGCCCCACGTCTTGTCGTACTTCAGGACGACGGTCGCGCCGAGGCGGACGATGCGGTCCTTTCTCGGCATCCACCTGCTCGGGAGTCGGGAATCCCTCGCTCAGGGAGTTGATGTCGAGGTGGATCCGGTTCTGGAAGAACAGCCGCTGGCCCACGCCGCTGGGGTCCTGGGCGACACTGCGGTCGTCGAGATCGGCCTCCGTGAGGCCGCCCGCGAGCAGGTCGGCCTTCATCTGCGGCGGCCAGTCTGCGCGCGGATAGCCGAGCACGTCCGACCAGAAGTAGGAGAGCTCGCGCGGGTTGGCGCAGTCGAACGTGATGTTTCCGATCTTGCCCGTCATGGCGCATCCCTTCATCTGTTTCCACAGTATGACGAGCCTGTGACGGTTCCTACTCACGGTTCGTGCAAGCGCTTGCATTGCCGTATCGTGTTCGCATGACCCTCGAGAGTGCCCCGGAATCCGTCGTGCCCGCAGCACCGAAGAACGCAGAACTCCCGAAGGCGCTGATCACCGCCACCGGCGACGAGTGGTGGCGCAGCGCCGTCATCTACCAGATCTACCCGCGGTCGTTCGCGGACTCCACGGGCGACGGCGTCGGCGACCTCCCCGGCATCACCCGCCGCCTGCCGGCACTTGCCGAGCTCGGCGTCGACGCCGTGTGGCTCTCGCCGTTCTTCAAGAGCCCGCAGAAGGATGCCGGCTACGACGTCTCCGACTACTGCGACGTCGACCCGCTCTTCGGCACGCTGGACGACTTCGACCGGCTGCTCGAGACCGCCCACGGGCTGGGCCTCAAGGTCATCGCGGACATGGTCCCGAACCACACCTCCGACCAGCACGAGTGGTTCAAGGCCGCCCTCGCCGCGCCCGAGGGCTCGCCCGAGCGCGACCGGTACATGTTCCGCGATGGCAAGGGGCCGCACGGCGACGTCGCGCCGAACAACTGGGAGTCGGTGTTCGGCGGCCCGATGTGGGAGCGCGTCGCGCGCCCCGACGGCACCCCGGGCCAGTGGTACCTGCACATCTTCGACAAGTCGCAGCCCGACCTCAACTGGGAGAACCCGTGGGTGCGCGAGCAGTTCTTCGCCATCCTGCGGTTCTGGCTCAACCGCGGCGTCGACGGATTCCGCGTCGACGTCGCCCACGGCATGATCAAGGAGGCCGGCCTCCCCGACTACACGCCGCCGGAGGAGGGCGCGAGCATGGGCGGTGCCGCTGCGACGGACCTCATCCCGGGCATCGCCGACCCCGAGGTCGTCCCCGACCCGCCCTACTGGGGCCAGCCGGGCGTGCACGAGATCTGGCGCGGCTGGCACGAGGTGCTCGCCGAGTACGAGGGCGACCGCGTGCTGTGCGCCGAGGCGTGGGTCGACCCGCTCACCAAGATGGCCCTGTGGGTTCGGCCGGATGAGATGAGCCAGGCCTTCAACTTCGCCTACATGTTCACCGACTGGAAGGCGAAGCCGCTGCGCCGCGTCATCCAGGAGTCCATCGACGCGTTCGCGGGCGTGGGCGCCCCCAGCACCTGGGTGCTCTCCAACCACGACGTCGTGCGGCACGCCTCGCGCCTCGCCCTCACGGCCGACAGCCCCCAGGGCGCGGGCATCGGCCCGAAGTCGCCCGGCAAGCCCGACCCGGCCGTAGGCCTGCGCCGGGCGCGCGCCGCGACATCCCTCATGCTCGCGCTCCCCGGCAGCTCGTACCTCTACCAGGGCGAGGAGCTCGGGCTCCCCGAAGACATGGAACTGCCCGACTCGGCCCGACAGGACCCGACGTGGTTCCGCACCGACGGCGAGAAGTACGGCCGAGACGGATGCCGCGTGCCGATTCCCTGGGAGGCGAACAGCCCGGCCTACGGCTTCAACCAGTCGGGCAAGAGCTGGCTCCCGCAGCCGAAGGACTGGGCGCCCTACGCCCGCGACGCGCAGGAGGGCGTGCCCGGCAGCACCCTCGAGATGTACAAGACCGCGCTGTCCCTGCGCTCGGAGCACGGCCTCGGCACGGGCTCCGTGGAGTGGATCACGGACTACGGCAAGAAGGTCGTCGCGCTCCGCAACGGGGATGTCACCGTGATCACCAACCTCGGCAAGGTCGCAGTCGAACTGCCGGTAGGCGAGATCGTGCTGTCGAGCGAGGAGATCGTCGGCGGCGCGCTGCCGACCGACACGACGGTCTGGATCCTGCCGAGCTAGTTGACGGCGTTGGCCTGCAGCCAGGCGAAGGGGTCTACCGGCACCTTGTCGATGTGGATCTCGAAGTGCAGGTGCGCGCCGTAGGCAACACCCGTCTCGCCGACAAGCCCGAGGAAGTCGCCGACCTTGACGGCCTGGCCGACCACGATCGGGCTCGAGCCCTCGATCATGTGGCCGTAGAGGCTCTCGACGTCGACGCCGCCGAGGTTGTGCTGCAGCACGACGTGCTGGCCGTAGCCGGAGTCGTCGAACGTGGCGGTGGTCGCGACGCCGTCGGCAATCGCGTAGATCGGGGTGCCCGCGCCCGGAACGAAGTCGACGCCCTTGTGGAAG
Organism: Rhodoglobus sp.; assembly: GCA_025463515.1. Lineage (GTDB taxonomy): Bacteria > Actinomycetota > Actinomycetes > Actinomycetales > Microbacteriaceae > Rhodoglobus. The sequence goes on along the minus strand of JAODAQ010000034.1, from coordinate 22,950 downwards.
CCGCCCTCGCGGTCGCCGAAGCCGTCGGTGATCGGCACCTGGTACGGGAACGGCCACCGCACGGCGCCCGAGGTGACCTCGTAGCCGTAGTCGACGCCCGCGTACTTGAGCGCTAGCGCCTGCGCGTAGGAGATGGCCTCGAAGTTGTCGCGCACCGGGGCGGCGTCCTGCACGTCGGCCGAGACCTTCAGGGTCTGGCTTGCGACATCCGCGACCGTGGCCCTGCCGTTGTCGGCGGCGGCCGTCGAATCGGTGAGGAAGAGGTTCGAGGGGATCGACACGGCCACGACGAGGGTTCCCGCGAAGAGCAGCGCGACCACGGAGACGAGCTTCGACGCGAGGCTCGTGCGGCGCTTGCCCTTGTGCTGGAGCGACTTCGCCACGGCGCGGCGGGTCGAGCGCGACATCCGGCCGCGGCCTTTCGGTGCGACGGCGCTGCGCTTGGGCAGTTCGGCCGGCCGGGCCTGGCGGAGCTGCTCACGCTCGCGCAGCTCACGGCGCGTGAGCGGGGCCTGTTCTACGTCGCTCATGCAGTGGCAATCGGGAGAGGGGTCACCGCGGTGCGGAACGCTCGCAATGACAAGGTCAACTCTCCTCTAAAAAGCAATCGCGGGTACGCCGGCGATCCGATTCTTCGGGCATCGATACGCGGCCAATAGATACGCGCGCATGCAACGGGTAACACTAGGGTAACGGCTCGTCCCCCGGTTTGACCAGCCTCCGCCTACACTCCGAGCCGCACAAGCTCCCGTTCGAGGCGCACGGCCAGCTCGGGGTACGCGGCGAGGATGAAGTCCCGGCTCGGCGCCGCGTCGCCGAGCCCCTTGACGGTCGCGCCGGCCTCGCGGGCGATGAGCGCCCCGGCCGCGTGGTCCCACGGGCTCAGAGTGCGCTCGTAGTACGCGTTGGCGCGCCCGCAGGCCACGAAGCACAGGTCGAGCGAGGCAGTGCCCATGCGCCGGATGTCGCGGACCAGGGGCAGCAGCTGCGACACGACCGACCCCTGCCTGCCGCGCTCGCCCGAGTCGTAGGCGAAGCCCGTGGACACGAGAGCCTGCGACAGCTCGACCGCTGGGGCTACCCGGATCGGCTCCGCGCCCAGGAAGGCGCCCCCGCCGGCGGTCGCGGTGAACAGCTCCCCGCTCGCCGGGTTCACGACAGCGGCGGCGAGCGCCTTCCAGGTCAGGGGGTCGGGCTCGCCCTCGACCACGGCGATGCTCACGGCGTAGTGCGGGATGCCGTAGAGGAAGTTCACGGTCCCGTCGATCGGGTCGACGACCCAGGTGAGGCCGCTGGTGCCGGTCTCTGCCCCGCTCTCCTCGCCGAAGAAGCCGTCGGCCGGGCGGGCGGCGGCAAGGGCATCCCGGATCAGGCGCTCGGTCTCGCGATCGGCCTCGGTGACGATGTCGACGGGCGACGATTTGGATGCCGCGACCTCGACGCCCTCGGTCCGGCGCTGCTTGGCGAGCGCCCCGGCCTCCAGGGCGATGCTGCGGGCAAGGTCGAGGAGGTCGTCGTGGGGCACCCCTCAACCCTACGGTTCGCGGCTAGGCCGCAGCGCGGTTGCCGGGGCTCCCCACCTCGGTGAGAGCGCAGTTTCAGGTTGCGCCCTGAAAAGAGAAGCTGGCCACCATCGAACCCGAATCAATAGTGGCCAGCTGGGCACGAGAAGGCTTACCCGTCCGCTCGTGCAAGAGAAGCTTTGCACGTTCCAACGCGACACGCCGAGGGGTAGACCGATCGTGGTTCCATGCGATAAAGAGCCTGTTTCACCTCGTTGGGTCACCGCGAGCTGAGCCGCGCCACCACTCTGGGCCGCTGTGGGCGAGGGGTCGCAATGCGCCGTGCGAGCGACCGGAGCCGCACGAAGCGGGGCCGCTCCTCCTGCACCGGCGCATCGGGGAGCGCACTCCACACCAGGTCTCCAGGCCACGGCTTCCCGACGTTCTGATCGAGCACCACGTAGTTCACGGCTTTGTCCTTTCGTAGTTACTGCAACTCCACGGTTGCATTAACTCTCGACTACTGCAACCATTGAGTTGCATTACTCCACGAAAGGAACAATCATTGTGAGCATGGACAACCAGCCCTCCGTCATCGATCAGGACGCGTTCTCCGTCCGCCGCACGATCCGCATCTCGGCCCCCGTCGAGAAGGTGTGGGCCGCCGTCACGGAGCCCGAGCACATCTCGAAATGGTTCGGGCGGGCCGCGTTCGACGGCTCCGGCGCCGGCACGCTCGGCACGCTGACCTGGGACGACCACGGCTCGATCCCGATCCGCATCGAGGAGGTCGACGCGCCGCGGCTGATCAGCTACCGCTGGAGCAACGACGACGCCCTCGGCACCTTCCCGGAGGCCCTCGACGAGGAGCACTCCACCGTCTTCACCTTCACCCTCGAGCCGATCGCCGAGGGCACGCTCCTGACCGTGGTCGAGACCGGCTTCGAGAACACGTCGGACCCGGTCGCCAACCTGGAGGACCACCGCGGGGGCTGGGATGCCGAGCTCGACAAGCTCGTCGCGCTCCTCGAGGGCGGCGCGTGACATCCGGGACGCTGGTCCCCGTGTTCGCCGCCCTCGGCGACGAGACCCGCTGGAGCATCCTCGCCGCCCTGGGCGACGGGGATGCCTCCGCCTCGGCTCTCGCGGAGCGCCTCCCGGTCACCCGCCAGGCGATCGCCAAGCACCTCGCCGTACTTCAGGAAGTCGGCCTGGTCGAGCCCCTGCGCGTCGGCCGCGAGGTGCAGTACCGGGTCGTCGGCGGGGAGCTGAGTGCCACGGCGAAGAGGCTCGACGCGCTCAGCGCCGTGTGGGACCGCCGTCTCGCCGCGATCAAGGAGATCGCGGAGGGGCTGTAACTACTCCGCGGCCTCGGCCTCGGCGAGCGCGGCCAGCGCCGCGGTCACCGAGCCCCAGCCCTCGAAGAAGCCGAGCTCCTCGTGGTGGGCCTTGGCCGCCGGATCGCCGTGGCGCACGACGACGCGGTAGTCCGTGCCATCCGGGTGATCGCCGAACGTGATCTCCGCAGTCAGCCGTACCGGCGCGGGGTTGGCCGGATGCCACGAGCTGTCGATCGCGTTCGTGAACACCAGCCGCTGCTCGGGCTCCACCACCAAGAACACCTGGTCGGTGTGCGGCACGAACTCGACGCCGTCGTCGCTCATCGTCGTGACGAAGCCTCCGCCCGGATGCACGTCGAGCTTGTCGATCCTCGCGACGGTCGGCGCCGGGACCCACCACTTCGCGAGCTGCGCCGGATCGGTCCAGGCCTTCCACACGAGGGCGCGCGGTGCGCGGATCACGCGCTGCAGACCGAGGTCGAGGTCGGGGTTCATTTCTGGTTCTCCTTAGTAACGAGTGCTTCGAGGCGGTCGGTGCGGCTCTCCCACAGTTCGCGCTGCTCGGCCAGCCAGTCATCGACGAGCGCCAGTCGCTCGCGGTGGAGCGTGCAGGTGCGCACCCGTCCGGACTTGGTGGTCCGGATCAGCCCACTCGCCTCGAGGGTGCGGACGTGCTTCATGAACGAGGGCAGGGTGATGGCGAAGGGCCGTGCAAGTTCTCCGACGCTGGCCGGGCCCTGGCCGAGCCGGCGCACGACGGCGCGACGGGTGGGGTCGGCGAGCGCGATGAACACGTCGTCCAGGGCTGCGGGATAGTTTGCCACGAGGATAAGTATTGCGGGCTCGTGATAGTTAGCGCAAGGGCTAAGTATTGCGCGTCGGCCCGTAGGGCGACGGCGGGCACCGTGCGTCGATGAGCTCCCACTGCTCGGCGGACGGCGCGGGCTTCACCTCGTCGTAAGGGTCCCACCAGGGCGTGCTCGGGATGTAGCCGTCGTCGCGGTTCTCGACGGGGTAGCCCATCAGCTGCAGGCACGGCACCAGCCGGGTGTGCTGGTAGTTCCAGGCCCAGCCCCGCTCGTCTGCCGTGTACATCCCGGCCGCCGCAGGGTCTGAGAGGTCGGTCGGGTACTGGAGGTTGCAGACGAAGAGAACACGGTTCTGTCCGTCGGTGAGGCGCTCGCCATCGGGACCGCGCCAGAAGCCGTTCCTCTGGTCGTAGGTGGCAGAGGGCAAACCGGTCTTCTCGGTGAAGCACTCGAGAGGCTTGTCGACACCGTCGGCGGGGTCGACGTACTCGATCGGTTCTGCCGTGGGCATCGGCTCGTCGCGGTGAGCTGTGAGGGTCCACCACAGTTGCATGCCGTCCGCTACCCGCTGCTCGGCTTCGGCCTGCGTGAGTCCCTTCGGCGGGGTGTTCGGCGAGGGTTGTGCCGAGCACCCGGCGAGCAGCGCGATGAGGACAAGTGCGCCCGCGAGACCTCGCATGGTTCGAGCATAGGCATCAGCCGACGTATGGCACTGTGCCATACGTCGCCCGGGATGGGTACTGGCACCGTGAGGGATTCGACTCCCCTACTGAGCCGCCGGCCCATTGCGCGGTTGCGCGCCGGATTCCGTCAGGGGAAGGCGCAATGGTCCGGACGGAAATGCAGAAGCGCCCTCCAGAAAAAGACGGGAGGGCGCTTCTGCATTTCCGTGGCAAGTGAGGGATTCGAACCCCCGAAGTCTGAGACGTCTGATTTACAGTCAGATCCCTTTGGCCGCTTGGGTAACTTGCCAGGGCGCTTCCGGCCACATGTATTCACCTGACCGAACGCGCTGAACAAGGATACAAGGTTCCCAGCCGCAATCGTGACCATGGGGCCGCGGCTAGAATCGAGCGGTCGAGGAGGCACGAATGCCAGGCATCAACGAGGTCGCCCAGCTCGCTGGCGTCTCCACGGCAACCGTGTCCCGTGCGCTGAGCGGCAACGGCCACGTGTCGGAGTCCACGCGGCAGCGAGTGCACGCCGCCGCGCTCGAGCTCGAGTACGTCGTCTCCTCCAACGCCTCGAGCCTCGCCACCGGTCGCACGAAGAACGTCGGCGTGGTCATCCCCTTCCTCAACCGCTGGTTCTACGGCGCGGTGCTCGAGGGCGCCGAGAGCGCACTGCTCGGGCACGGCTACGACCTCACCCTCTACAACCTGGGCGGCGGTGGCGAGGAGCGCCGGCTGGTGTTCGAGCACTTCCTGCTGAGAAAGCGGGTGGATGCCGTCATCGCCATCGCCCTCGAGCTGACCGAGTCCGAGGTCGGTCGCCTGCACGACATGGGCAAGCCGATCGTCGGCGTCGGTGGAACCATCCAGGGCGTGCGCACCCTGAGCATCGACGACCCAGGGGTCGCCCGGCTCGCCACCGAGCACCTGCTCTCGCTCGGGCACACGATGATCGCCCACATCGGCGGCAACAGCGACTCCGAGATGGACTTCCACGTGCCCACTCGCCGCCGCGGCGGGTACGAGGCGGCGCTGGTCGAGGCGGGAATCACTCCCGACCCGGAGCTGTTCCAGGCCGCGGACTTCACCCTGCAGGGCGGCTACGCGGCGGCCAAGCAGCTGTTGGGCAACCCCCGCAAGCGCCCGACCGCCGTGTTCGCGGCATCCGACGAGATGGCGATCGGCACCATTCTGGCCGCGCGCGACCTCGGGCTCACCGTTCCGGGCGACGTCTCGGTGGTCGGCGTCGACGACCACGAGCTCTCGGAGTTCTTCGGCCTCTCCACCATTGCCCAGTTCCCGGCGCTGCAGGGCCGCATGGCCGTCGACATCCTCATGGACCAGCTGCACCCCGGCCACCGCGAGCTCGCGTCGGTGAACACCCCACTCCCGTTCGAGCTGATCGTGCGGTCGAGTACGTCGCGGCCGTCCTGATGACAGGCGCTATCACGTTTCGTGATTGATATCATCGCCGGATGAAGCGGGCAGCGGTGCGCCGCACACCCTCATCCGGGACCCCCAGGTCACCACGGTCACCGGCTCGTGGACCCGTATCGAGACCACGAGCGCCTTCGTCCGTGCGGCCCGGACCGGTCGTTTCCTCTTCGAGGAGCTGGAGGCGGCTCTCCGGCGAGACACCGATCCGATCACTGGCAGCCTGTTCGTCATCGACGCCAACCAGGCGGAGATCGAGCTGATCGCCCTGAAGATCGTGCGCGAGTACGGTCTGCGGGCCATGGATGCCTGGCAGCTCGCCTGCGCCTACCTCGCTTTCGACACCCTTGCCGAGCCCCACGAGGAGTGCGCCTTCGTCACGCGAGATGCGGAACAGGCCCGAGTTGCCCGGAGCTGGGGCTACACGATTCTCTAGCCGGCCGCCTCGTCGTAGTACTGCTGCGCGGCAGTCGCCACCTTCCGCAGGTAGTCGTCGCCCGAGTTGTACGCGCCGATGCCATCGCGCCACCCCTGCGCCGTCGACATCCCCCCGCTCGCACGGCACATGTGGTTGGCCGCCGCGATCGACGCGTCGGCGATGTTCTGCGGGTCGCCGATCTCGTCGCCGTCGCCGTCGGACGGCCAGCTCGCCCAGGTCTGCGGGATGAGCTGCATCGGCCCCACCGCGCGGTCGTAGTCGCTGATGCCGTCGACCGCGCCGCCGTCGCTGTCCGGGATGTGCTCGGTCTCGCCGCCGTCGAGCAGGATCCCGTAGATCGGCGGCGTGACGGTGAAGTCCGGGCCGATGGACGAGCCGCCGAACGATCCGTGGTCGCTCTCCACGAGCCCGATCGCGGCGAGCGTGTTCCAGCCGATGCCGCAGTCGGGGTAGACCTCCGCGGCCCGGATCGCCCCGCCCGCATAGGCAAGAACGGCGAGCAGCGGGATGCCCGTGGCCTCCGCCGTGCGCTGCGCCCAGTCCGGGTCGACCATGCCCGTGTACCCGGGGCCCGTGGGGGTGGCCGCGAGCGGCGGCGGCTCCGCCTGAGTCGCGGACGGCAACTGCGGCGCCGCCGTGCATCCGGCCAGAACGATGACCAGGAGGGGCAGGAGGCGTTTCACGTGACCCATCACATCACGCCCGGCCGGAAGTACCATTGGCGCATGGCAGATTCCACTTTCGACATCGTCAGCAAGGTCGACCACATGGAGGCGGAGAACGCCGTCAACCAGGCGCAGAAGGAGATCCTCACGCGCTACGACTTCAAGGGCGTTGGGGCATCCGTCGAATGGAGCGGCGAGAAGCTGCTGCTCAAGGCCAGCGCCGAGGAGCGAGTGAAGGCGGTCCTCGAAGTCCTCGAGGCGAAGTTCATCAAGCGCGGCATCTCCCTCCGCAGCCTCGACGCCGGCGACCCGTACCCGAGCGGCACGGAGTACCGCATCGAGGTGAACCTCAAGAACGGCATCTCGTCGGAGGACGCCAAGAAGGTCTCGAAGATCATCCGCGACGAGGGGCCCAAGAGCGTGAAGAGCCAGATCCAGGGCGACGAGCTGCGGGTCTCCTCCAAGAGCCGGGACGACCTGCAGGCCACGATGGCCCTGCTCAAGGGCCAGGACCTCGACATCGCGCTACAGTTCGTGAACTTCCGGTAGACCAATGTCCGACCCGCTCGCCGACCTGAAACGGCGGGCGTACGCGCGTCCGACGAGTGCGGAGGACGCCGCGGAGGCTCAGGCGGAACTGGCACGACTCGCCATTCCGGAGCATGTGGACGTGGACTGGTACATCCCGCCGACCCAGCGCATCGTCGTGGGCGGCCGGGCGAAGGTCGCGATAGCGGCGCTCGCGCTCGCGGCGGCCTTCGCGGCTGTCGTGAACACGATCCCGCCCGGCGGGTCGCTCGACGTCTTCGACCGGGCGCAGAGCCCCGCCGACCTCACGGCTCCCGGCTGGGCGATCCTGTCGGGGTTCGAGTCCCCGATCGGCGCCGAGGACCTCACGATCCGCTGGCTCGCGGACTTCGACGGCTCACGGCTCTACGCCTACCGGACCACTGAGGGCTTCGTCTGCCTCAGCCTCGTGCACGGCATGGGCACCCGCATCACCTGCACCTCGCCCATCGACTTCGAAGACAGCGGGCTCCGCCTCGCCTACGGCACCACCTCGATGGAGGGCCCGGCGCTCACCGTCGTGTGGGGGCCCGACGGCGGGCCGATGTTCTACGACGGCCCGGTCAACGACCAGCCGTGAGCGAGCTGGAGGAGCTTCGGCGGCGGGCGTACGGCCGTCCGGTGAGCGCGGCCGATGCGGCGCAGGCCCAGGCCGCGCTGCAGCTCCTCGCCGACCGCGTCCGGATGCCCGAGCCCCCGCCGCCCGTCGAGGCCCCCGCCGTGGCATCCGTGCCCGCCCGCGGCAAGCTGCTGCTCGCCGCGGCCGCCGCCCTCGCGACCGGGATCGCCCTCGCGCCGACGCCCTCGCTCGACGTCTTCGCCGCGGACCAGCAGGGCGTCCCGGCGTGGCCCGGCGCACCGGCTGGCGACGACGGCATCCGCTGGCTCGGCAGCCTCGGCGAGTGGGACGTCTTCGGCCTCATCACCGCTGGCGGCAACATCTGCGTGACGGCCTTCGCCGACGGAGCGAGCGGCGGGGGCTCGTGCACGAGCCGCGCGGCGTTCGCTGTCAACGGCCTGGAGCTGGGCGCGGACACACTCACCGTGCAGTGGGGCCCGAAGGGGGAGGCTCGCCTCGACGACACCCGTCGATAGACTGCCGAGCATGACTGCGACTACCGACAACGGGTGGTTCAGCGTTGCCCTCGCAGTCTTCCTCTTCCTCGTGGATTTCACGATCCGCGTGCTCGCGGTCATCTACGTGCCGCGCAACCGCCGCCCCCAGACCGCCCTGGCGTGGCTGCTCGCGATCTTCTTCATCCCGTACATCGGCATCCTGCTCTTCCTGCTCGTGGGCAGCGCGCGGCTGCCCCGCCGACGTCGCCGACGCCAGCGGCAGATCAACGACTACATCCTCGAGACCACGGAGGGCTTCGACAAGGTCGAGCGCGACCCGCCCTGGCCGAAGTGGCTCGAGTCGGTGGTGGAGCTCAACCGCAAGCTCGGCTCGATGCCCCTGGTGGGCGGCAACAGCGCGCAGCTCTTCGCCGACAACCAGCAGTCGCTCGACGCGATGACGCAGTCCATCCGCGAGGCGAAGAAGACCGTGCACGTCGAGTTCTACATCCTGCTGCTCGACGACGTGACGAAGCCGTTCTTCGACGCCCTCGAGGACGCCCATAAGCGCGGTGTCGTCGTGCGCGTGCTGCTCGACCACCTGGGCAACTTCCAGTACCCCGGGTACCGCCGCACGAGGAAGCGCCTCAACCGCATGGGGATCGAGTGGCACCTGATGCTGCCCTTCCAGCCCCTGCGCGGCAAGATCCGCCGCCCCGACCTGCGCAACCACCGCAAGCTGCTCGTGATCGACGGCACCATCGCCTACACGGGCTCGCAGAACGTGGTCGAGACCGGCTACCAGCGCAAGAAGAACCACAAGCGCCACCTGCACTGGAAAGACTTCATGGCGCGATTCGAGGGCCCGGTCGTGGCCGGCGTCGACGCGCTGTTCGTGACCGACTGGTACTCCGAGACCGACGAGCTGCTCGAGCGCGAGGCGGCGCCCGTGCGCGAGAGCGGCAAGGGCAAGCTCGACTGCCAGGTGGTGCCGAGCGGGCCCGGATTCGCCGGCGAGAACAACCTGCGCATGTTCAACTCGCTCGTGTACGCGGCGCAGGAGAAGATCATCCTGGTCAGCCCGTACTTCGTGCCGGATGACTCGATGCTCTACGCGATCACGACGGCCGCGCAGTCCGGCATCCACGTGGAGCTCTTCGTCTCCGAGATCGGGGACCAGTTCTTCGTCTACCACGCGCAGCGCAGCTACTACGAGGCGCTGCTCAAGGCGGGCGTGGTGATCTACCTCTACAAGGCGCCCACGATCCTGCACGCGAAGCACATGACGGTCGACGACGAGATCTCGGTGATCGGCTCGAGCAACATGGACATGCGCTCGTTCACGCTCGACCTCGAGGTCTCGGTCATGGTGCGCGGGGAGTCGTTCCTGAACTCCCTGCGCGACATCGAGGACCAGTACCGCAAGGACAGCCGCGAGCTCACCCTCGAGGAGTGGAACAACCGCAGCTCGTTCTCGGCCACCCTCGACAACATCGCGCGGCTCACGGCGGCGGTGCAGTAGGCGCTGCTCAGAGCGGTGCTGCTGCGAGCAGCATTCGCTGCGGCATCCGGATGCCCGGCCGCAGGCTGTTCTCATGACCGACAAGCCCCAGCCCCAGTTCGATGCCAACGCCCGCGAGCGGCTGCTCCAGCAGCGCGTGCTCGTGCTCGACGGGCCCCTCGACGACGACAACGGAACCCTGCTCGCCACTCAGCTGCTCATGCTCGCGGCCGAGGACGAGCGCGCCGACATCCGCCTCTGGATCCACTCCCCCGGCGGCTCCGTCGCCTCGATGCTCGCCATCCGCGACGTGATGCGGCTCGTGCCGTGCGACGTCGGCACGCTCGCGATCGGGCTCGCCTGCAGCGCGGGGCAGTTCCTGCTCTCGGCCGGCACGCCGGGCAAGCGGCTCGCGCTGCCGCACGCGCGCATCCTCATGCACCAGGGCTCCTCCGGCATCGGCGGCACCGCCGTGGAGGTCGAGGTGCAGGCCGGCGACCTGCGGCACATGCGCGAGACCGTGCTCGGCATCATCGCCTCCGACACCGGCCAGACCTACGACCAGATCTTCGAGGACTCGCTGCACGACCGCTGGTACACCGCGAGGGAGGCCGTCGACTACGGCTTCATCGACCGGGTGGTCGGCTCGTTCGACGAGGTGGCTCCGGCCCGCCGCCAGCCGATCGGCCTGGGGTCGCGCGCATGAGCGGCTACACGATCCCGAACGTGATCGCGCAGCACCCGAGGGGCGAGCGGATCATGGATGTCTACTCGCACCTGCTCGCGGAGCGCATCGTCTACCTCGGCACCGCCATCGACTCGGGTGTCGCGAATGTCCTGATCGCGCAGCTCCTGCACCTCGAGGCGCAGGGCTCGGAGCAGGAGATCAACCTCTACATCAACTGCGAGGGCGGCGACATGACCTCGATGCTGGCGGTCTACGACACCATGCAGTACATCCAGTCGCCGGTCGCGACAACGTGCGTCGGCCAGGCGGTCGCCGCGGGGGCCGTGCTGCTCGCGGCGGGTGCCGCGGGCCGCCGCTCGATGCTGCCGCACACCAGGGTCGTGCTGCACCAGCCCGCCGCGCGCGGACAGGGCACCGTGCCCGACCTGATCCTGCAGGCCGACGAGGTCGTGCGGGTGCGCGCGGACATCGAGGAGATCCTCGCGAAGCACACCGGGCAGTCGCTGGAGAAGCTCCGGCACGACACCGACCGCGACCGCGTGTTCGCGGCGCACGCGGCCGTGGAGTACGGGCTCGTGGACCAGGTGGTGCTACGCCGCTAGCAGCATCGCGCCGCGCTGGTCCTTCGCCCCGGTCTGGTCCCGCGCCCCGCGCAGGTGCTCGGCCACCTCGCTCGTCAGGTCGACGAGGCTCGTGCCGAGCGCCCCGGCGACGGCGGCGATCATCTCGCTCGAGGGCTCCTTGCGTCCGCGCTCGATCTCGGAGAGGTACTGCGGCGAGATCCCTGCGCGCGCAGCGGTGTCGGTGAGGGTCTCGCCCCGGCCGGTCCGGGCGGCTCGGAGCTTCTCGCCGAGCACGTCGCGCCAGAGCGGCTCAGGGGCTGGAAACCTCAGGATGTCGGCCATGCCTCATCGTATTGCGGGGGGCCGTGGCATCCGGCGCAATTCTGCTGTGGGCAGAAGCCCCCGCCGCGCCCGCCCGCCCGCGCGCCCGCGCAATTCCGAAATGACGGAGATCGGGGGCTGCCAAAGGGCAATCTCGGGAACGTAGGGCCGAAGCGTGCCCAATCTCCGTCATTTCGGAACGGAGGCCGGGGCCCGAACGGAGGCCGGGGTCGGAACGGGCCGCGGAGCAGGGAACGGGGTCGGCGGCGCGCCCCCGGGGCGGGGAGGACGGGCCGCCTTGCATCGACCCGCCCTCTCCGGGCAGCGGGGGAGTCAGCCTCGACCCCGCCGTATCGACGCGACCGCTAGGTCGGTCGGCGTCTGCGTACAGCTTGCGACGCGAATCTGGGGCTCGGCACTGGTGTGGCTGGGAGCGCGCTGGGGAAAGCGCTAGCGCTTGTTCGACACCGCGACCATCTCGTCGCGATCCACGACCTTGATGCGCGTGCGGCCCTGCGGCTCGCCCAGCGCGAGCTCGTGCTCGTCGAGGTTGTGCCAGCCGTCGAGGTTCGTGAACTCGACACCGCGCGAGCGCAGCAGCTCCACGATCGCCGACTCCTGGGGATGCGGAGGGCTCCACCAGCTCGCCTGGTCGTTCATGACGTGCTTGATGGTCTCCATGGCGTCGCTCTTGGTATGGCCGATGAGGCCGACCGGGCCGCGCTTGATCCACCCGGTCGCGTAGACGCCGTGCACGAGCTCGTCGTTGTCGTCGATGACCTGGCCCTCGCGGTTCGGGATCACGCCGCGCTTCTCGTCGAACGGGATGCCGTCAAGCGGCGAGCCGAAGTACCCGACAGCCCGGTACAGCGCCTGGATCGGCACCTCGCGGATCTCGCCCGTGCCGCGCACGCCGCCCTCGCCGTCGGGCTCGGTGCGCTCGTACCGGAACACCGAGCCGTCGTACGACACGGGGTTGGCGTAGAAGTGAAGGTGCAGACGACGGGAGGCTTCGCCGACCTCGCGCGTGCGCCACTGGGTGAGCACCCGGTCGATGACCATGACCTGCTTGTTCGTCTCGATCGCGAGCTTCGAGGCCTCGTCGTAGCCGAAGTCCTCGTCGTAGACGACCATGTCGACGTCGCGCAGCTCGCCCATCTCGCGCAGCTCGAGCGGCGAGAACTTCACCTGCGCGGGGCCGCGGCGCCCGAAGACGTGCACGTCGGTGACGGGGCTGGCCGCGAGTCCGTCGTAGACGTTCGCGGGGATCTCGGTGGGCAGCAGGTCGTCGGCGTGCTTCGCGAGGATGCGCGCGACATCCAGTGCCACGTTGCCGTTGCCGATCACGGCGACGGACTCGGCCTCCAGCGGCCACTCGCGCGGGAAGTCCGGGTGGCCGTCGTACCAGCTGACGAAGTCCGCGGCGCCGTAGGACGTGGGCTGGTCGATCCCGGGGATGTCGAGTGCGGCATCCCGGATCGCGCCCGTCGAGAAGATCACGGCGTTGTAGTGCTGCTTGAGGTCGTCGAGCGTGATGTCGCGCCCGAAGTACACATTGCCGAAGAGGCGGATGTCGCCGGAGTCAAGCACGTCGCGCAGCGCGGTGATGATGCCCTTGATGCGGGGATGATCGGGCGCGACGCCGTAGCGGACCAGGCCGTAGGGCGCCGGCAGCTGCTCGAACAGGTCGATCGACACGTCGAACTGCTTCTCGGCCTTGAGCAGGATGTCCGCGGCGTAGATGCCCGCGGGGCCCGCTCCAACGATGGCCAGGCGTAGTTTCTCAGTCACTAGTTGGAGCGCTCCACAATCGAGTCGGCGAATCGGGTCAGGGCTTTCTTGACGGGTCCGTCGGGCAGGGGCGCAAGGGCGTCGACAGCCTCGCGGGCCCAGCGGTGGGCCTCTTCGAGGGTGCGCGCCGTGACCGAGTGATCGCGCAGCTCGGCGATCGCGGCATCCAGGTCGGCCTCGTCGGCCTCCCCGTAGAAGGCCGTGGTCACGTCGCGCTCGATGCGGCGCAGCAGGTCGTCGGCATCGGAGTCGGTCTTGGCGAGCTCGCGCAGGTACAGCAGCGGCAGGGTCGAGACGCCGGCGCGCAGGTCGGTGCCCGCGGTCTTGCCGGTGACCTCCGTCTTGTCGGAGAGGTCGATGATGTCGTCGATGAGCTGGAACGCGACGCCGATCTTCTCGCCGAAGGTGCGCACGGGCACGACGTAGTCCTCCGAGGCGTTCGAGAAGATCACTCCCACCTCGGCGGCGGTCGCGATGAGGGAGCCGGTCTTGTCGGCGAGCACCTGCAGGTAGTGCGCGACCGGGTCCTCGTCGTGGCGCGGGCCGATGGTCTCGTGCAGCTGGCCGAGGCAGAGGCGCTCGAAGGTGTCGGCCTGGAGCGTGATCGCGCGCTCGCCGAGGCTCGAGACCAGCTTGCTCGCCCGGGCGAACAGCAGGTCTCCCGTGAGGATCGCGACCGAGTTGCCCCACACCGTCTGGGCGCTCGGGACGCCACGGCGCATCTGCGCCTCGTCCATCACGTCGTCGTGGTACAGCGAGGCGAGGTGCGTGATCTCGACGGCCTGGGCGGCCGTGATCACCTGCGGGTTGTTGCCCTCGCCGAGCTGGGCGGCGAGAAGGGTCAGCACGGGGCGCACGCGCTTGCCGCCCGCGTCGAGGAGATAGCGGCTCGTGGCATCCGCGACCTCGTCCGCATAGTGCATCTGGGCGAGGAGGCCCGCCTCGACGGTCTCGAGGCCCTCTTCGATCGCGGCGGCGAAGCGGCGCTCGTCACTCGAGGCGAAGAGCTTCTCGCCGAGGCCGAGCGAGGAGGTCAAGCTGTTGGTGCGCCGCGCGAGGGGTGCTGCCGGGCTCACGATCCGACTACTTTGATCGGCCTCGTCGCATTGCCCTGGCGCTTGGCCACCGATGCGAGCACTGTCGCGTCCACCGGCTTGCGGCCACGGTGCAGCGCGACGATGCCCCCGGTGAGGTTGCGGTACGCGACGCGGGTGAAGCCGACGCCGCGGATCCACTGGCTGAGCTGGCCCTGGTCCGGCCACTCCTTGATCGACTGCGCGAGATAGGTGTAGGCGGCGGGGTTCGAGCTCATCCGGTCGGCGATGACGGGCATCGCGTACTGCAGGTAGGCCCAGTAGCCCGCGCGGAAGATGGCGACGGGCGGCTTGGAGAACTCGCACACGACTACGCGGCCGCCGGGCTTGAGCACGCGGTACATCTCGGCGAGCGCGACCTTCGGCTCGTTGACGTTGCGCAGCCCGAAGCTGATGGAGACCGCGTCGAAGTGGTTGTCGGGAAAGGGCAGCTTCTCGGCGTCGCCCTCGACGAACTCGATCTTCTTGTGCTTGCGGCGGCCCTCGGCGACCATGCCCGCGGAGAAGTCGAGCGCGATGACCTCCGCCCCGGAGCGGGCCAGGGCCGCGGAGCTGGTGCCGGTGCCGGCCGCGACATCGAGGATGCGCTCACCCGCGAGGGGCGCGACAGCGCGGACCATGGCGGCCCGCCAGAGCACCGCATTGCCGGCGGAGAGCACGTTGTTCATGCGGTCGTAGTGCTTCGCGACGTCGTCGAACATGCCGGCGACCTCATCCGGCTGCTTGTTCATATCCGCCTTGCTCACAAGGCAAGTCTATGGTTCTCGTCCACAAGGAGGGTTCGGAGCCGACGGTAGGCTGGGAGGGTGGACGTGAGCACCAAAGCCTCAGCGGACCACGGCTCACTTCTGGAGCGGCTCGGCTCCCGTCAGCCCCTGGCTTTCCTCCGCAACGGCGACGGCATCGTCGGGCTGGGCGAAGCGCTGCGCCTCGAGTTCACCGGGCCGGCCCGAATCACGGATGCCGCGGCCGCCTGGCGCTCGATCGCCGCCCGTGCGACCGTCGACGACTCCGTGGGCCTTCCCGGCACGGGCCTCGTGGCGTTCGGCAGCTTCGCCTTCGCGGACTCCTCGCGCGCCGCCAGCCTCCTCATCGTCCCGTCCGTGATCCTCGGCCGCCGCGACGGCGTCAGCTGGATCACCCGCATCGGCACGGCCCCCGCAGCCGAGCCGCCGGGGCGGCCCTTCTCCGTCGCCTTCGAGCCGGGCGCCCTCTCCCCCGAGGGCTACAAGGCCGCGGTCGCGGAGGCCGTGAGCCGCATCAGCTCCGGCTCGCCGCGCAAGGCTGTGCTCGCGCGCGACGTGGTGGCGGGCATCCCGGCCGATGCCGACCTTCGCCTTCCTCTCGCGCGCCTTGCCGAGGCCTACCCCGACACCTACGCCTTCGCGGTCGCGGGGCTGCTCGGCGCGAGCCCCGAGACGCTCGTCCGCTCGAGCGGGGGCGCGGTGAGCGCGCGCGTCCTGGCGGGCAGCGCTGCGCGCGGGGCGGATGCCCAGGCCGACGCCACGGCGGCATCCACCCTGAGCGCCTCCCGGAAGGACGTCGAGGAGCACTCCTTCGCGATCCGCAGCGTGCTCGACGCGCTCGCGCCGCTCAGCACCGACCTCGCCGCGCGCCCGCCGTACGCCCTGCGCCTGCCGAACCTGTGGCACCTCGCGAGTGACGTCACGGGCACCCTCAAGGGCGGGTCCTCCGCCCTCGACCTCGTCGCGGCACTGCACCCCACGGCTGCCGTCGCCGGCTCCCCCACCGAGGCCGCCCTTGACCTCATCGCCGAGCTCGAGCCCTTCGACCGGGGACGGTACGCCGGCCCGGTCGGCTGGGTCGACGCCCACGGCGACGGCGAGTGGGCCATCGCGCTGCGGTGCGCGCAGGTCGACGGCGAGACCGTAACCGCCTATGCCGGTGCCGGCATCGTCGCGGGCTCCGACCCGGCGCGCGAGCTCGCCGAGACCGCGCTCAAGCTGCGGCCGATCGTCGAGGCGTTCGCCTAGGCGGGTTGAGTAGGCCCGCCAGGGCCGTATCGAACCTGAAGTCACCAGCTACGTAGCCGCGAGCCGCTTCTTCTCCGCCTCCACGTCGTAGTCGACCTTCGGATACTCGGGCTTGAGGCCGCGCAGTGCATCGAGCAGCAGCCCCTGCACCGCCCAGCGGGCGTACCACTTGTGGTTCGCGGGGACGACGTACCACGGGGCATCCGGAGTCGACGTGCGCGATAGCGCGACCTGGTAGGCCTCCTGGTAGGCGGGCCAGTGCTGGCGCTCGTCGATGTCGCCCGGGTTGAACTTCCAGTTCTTCTCGGGGCGGTCGAGGCGCTCCTGCAGGCGGGCCTTCTGCTCGTCTGCGGAGATGTGCAGCATGACCTTGATGATGGTGGTGTCTTTCAGCGAGGCCTCGAAGTCGACGATGACGCCGTAGCGCTCCTCGATCTCCTCGGGCGTGGAGAAGCCGCGCACGCGGTGGATCAGCACGTCCTCGTAGTGCGACCGGTCGAAGACGCCGATCTGGCCGGGCAGCGGCAGCTCCTTGCGCACCCGCCAGAGGAAGTCGTGCTCCTTCTCCTCGTCGGTGGGCGCCTTGAACGCGTGCAGATGGACGCCCTGCGGGTCCACTCCGCCCACCACGTGCCGGATGATCCCGCCCTTGCCCGCGGTGTCCATCGCCTGCAGCACGAGCAGCACGCTGCGCCTGCCCTCGAACTTGCTCTCGGCGTAGAGCTTCTCCTGCAGGGCGCCCAGCTCGTCGAAGTTCTTCGCGAGCTGCTTCTCGGCCTTCTTGCGGTCAGTCACTCCGGGGGTGGAGGAGGGGTCGACCTTCGAGAGGTCGAACCGGTCGTCGACGGGGGTGAGTGCGCTCATGACCTCACGTTAGCGACCGAGGGGAACTTCCACGATGGTCGGGCGCACGGATGCCGTGAGCGCCTGGTCGAGCTGGCCGCGGGTGTCGACGCGAACGTAGTCCCAGCCGTAGGCCGCGGCCAGTTGCTCGATGTCGACGAGCTGCTCGGTGAGCAGCACCCGCTCGAAGGCTTCGCCAGCGGTCTGCGCGACCTCGAGCCCGTCGAAGATCGTGCCGCCGTGGTCGTTGCCCACGATCACCTGGATGCGCGGCCGCGGCTCCCCGACGCCGAACAGCAGCGCGCCCACGTCGTGCAGCAGCGCGAGATCGCCGAGCAGGACGCGCGTCGTGCCCGTCTCCTCGGAGCCGAGCGCGATCCCGAGCCCGGTCGCGATGGTGCCGTCGATACCGGCGAGACCGCGGTTGGCGTGCACCGTGATCTTCTTGCCGACGACGACAGAGTCCAGTTCGCGAATGAGCCGGGATGCCCCGAGCACGAGCCTGTCGTGCGGCCAGGTCGCCCGCCACACCGCCTCGGCGAGGGCTCGACGTGTGACCGGGGCCCGGACTGCGGCGAGCTCGGCCTTGGCGTGCTCCGCGGCGGTGGCCGCCGCATCCGGAGCGACGTCTTCGGGCTGGGCAAGCGCGCGCGACGCGGCCACCCAGCGGCCCGGCCACTCGCGCGGGCCGGGCTCGCCCTCCACGGTCGCGGCGTCGGCGAAGGCGGCCACCCGGTGGCCGGGGTTGTAGTCGTCGGCGGATGCCCCGCGCACGACGATCGTCTCGACCCCGTCGCGCTGGATCAGCGCCGGCACCTCGCGGCTGAGCGTCGGGTGCCCGAACACGATGACGCGCTCGATGGCGCCGCCGAACTCCGGCTCGTGCAGCAGCTCGCGGTAGGTGACCACGAGGTTCGGGCCGAAGCGGGCGCCGCTCGCGACCTCCGCGAGCAGCGGGGCGCCGAGTTCGCGCGCGACCTCCTCCGCGCGCGGGCCCGCGCCGGTGCCGGCCACGACGACGGTGTGCGGGGAGGGGGAGATGACCAGCGGGTTGAGTAGGCCGCCCGCGGCCGTATCGAAGCCCTCTTTCCGGCTGGTTTCGACAGGCTCAACCGGCGAGATCTCGACAGGCTCGACCAGCGACACCGCCGCCGACAACGGCTCCCGGAACGCGAGGTTGAGGTGCACGGGACCACCGGACGCCGCGGCGAAGGCCGCACGTGCGAGGTCTGCCGCGGCATCCTGCTCGCCGTCCTCCCCCGTCGGTGCGCCCACGTCCCACGTGCGCTTCACTGCCGCGCCGAAGATGCCCGGCTGCTCGGTGGTCTGGTTGGCGCCGATGCCGCGCAGCTCGTCCGGGCGGTCGCCGCTCAGCACGATGATCGGGACGCCGGAATGGTGGGCCTCGAGCACGGCCGGATGCAGGTTCGCCACCGCGGTGCCGGAGGTGGCGATCACCAGGACGGGCACGCGGGTCTCGACGGCGAGGCCGAGGGCGAGGAATCCGGCAACCCGCTCGTCGATGCGGACGCGGAGCCTGAGCAGTCCGAGCCGCTCGAACTCCGCTGCCGCGAGCGCGAGCGCCTGGGAGCGGGAGCCTGGGCTGAGAACGACGTCGCGCACGCCGAGGGCGACGAACTGGTCGAGCAGGGCCACCGCGAAATCGGTGGCCGGCGACTCAGTCTTTGGGCGGGTCATCGTCGAGTTCGGCGAGCTCCTGCTCGAGACGGCGGATGCGCTCGTCCTGCTCCTCGTCGCGACGGAGGTTGGCGAGGAAGGCCGGGTCGTCGTCGGGGGCCACGGTGCGGCGCTCGCCGCCGCGGTCGCCCCGCTCCTTGCCGAAGATGAACCAGAGCAGCGCCCCCACCACGGGGAGGACGATGACGAGGCCCCAGCCGAGCTTCGGGAACGCGCGGACCCGCGAGTTGTCCGTGAGCACGAGGTCCACGATCGCGAAGACGTACAACCCGATCACGATGAAGGGGACGATCACGAACAGGCGGGCCATGGGGCAATTGTAGGCGCGCATCCTGCACACAGCCCGCGTGCCTACACTGGCAGGGTGAAACCCTGGCTCGCCTACAGCCTCGTGCGCCTCGGCGTCTTCGCCCTCGCGTTCGCGGTGCTCATGATCGCGAACGTCCCGTGGTGGCTGTCGGCGATCATCGCTGCCGTCATCGGGCTGTGCGTCGGGTACATCTTCTTCGGCCGCCTGCGCGACGCCGTGGCGCTCGACATCGTCGATCGGCGCTCCCGTCCGTCGGCTGACGCTGACAGCGCCGCCGAGGACGCGAGTTGAGTAGCGCCCTCTAGGGCGCGTATCGAAACCGGTCGCGCACAGGGTTTCGATACGGCCGCGGGCGGCCTACCCCACAGGGTTTCGATACGGCCGCGGGCGGCCTACTCAACCCGCCAATTGGCTAGAACGCGACCGCCCAGCCCAGGCCGAGGCCGAACAGCAGGGCCGTGAGCGTGGTCAGGCGCAGCGCGATGATCAGCTCGCCCGGCGTCTTGGCGCTGATCGTGATGCCGACCGCGGGGATGGCGGCGAGCAGCGCGAAGTACACGAGGTAGGCGTTCACGTAGAACAGCGTGAAGAACGCGAGGATGCCGAACGGCGCCAGCACGAGCACGCCGAAGACGATGCGCGAGGGGCGGTCGCCCAGGATCACGGCGAGCGTGCGCTTGCCTGCGAGCTTGTCCTGCTCGCGATCGCGGATGTTGTTGACCATGAGCACCGCGCACGCGATGAGCCCGATGGCCACGCCCGAGAGCCAGCCCTCGACGGTCACCGTCCCGGCCAGCGCGAACTCAGTGCCGGCCGTCGCGACAAGGCCGAAGAACACGAACACGAACAGCTCGCCCAACCCGGCGTAGCCGTAGGGCCGCTTGCCGCCGGTGTAGAACCACGCGGCCACGATCGCGACCGCGCCGACCGCGAGGAGCCACCACTGACCGGTGCGCCACACAATGACGGCGCCGGCGATTGCCGCGAGCCCGAAGAACACGAGGGCGACGATGAGCACGGTCCGCGGCTTGACCGCGCCCGAGGCGGTCAGGCGCTTGGGGCCGACGCGGTACTTGTCGGTGCCGCGCACCCCGTCCGAGTAGTCGTTGGCGAAGTTGACGCCGATCTGCAGGGCGAGCGCCACCGCGAGGCAGAGCAGCGCGCGGAGCCAGTGCCAGCCGGTGTCCTCCGGCTCGTGCGAGACGACGTACGCGGCGGCGGTTCCGAGCGCAACGGGCGCGATCGCGAGCGGCAGGGTCTGCAGCCGTGCGCCGCCGATCCAGCCGCCGAGCGTTGCCTTGGGGATGGGCGCGGCGCCCGGCGGCCGCCCGCCCGGGCGACCGGACTTCTTCGGCGCGGGCTTCTTGGGCGCGGGAACGGACTTCGGGTCGATGCGCTGCTGCTTCGGTGATGCCACGGCAGGAGTCTACTGGCGCACGATCTCGGCAAGGCTGAGTCGATCGGGCTTGCCCGAGGAGAGCAACGGGATGCCCGCCACCACGACCACGCGAGAGGGCGCCGCCGCGCGCCCCAGAGCGGCCCCTACCGCCTGCCGCACGTCGTCGAGCGCCACGGGCACCTCGGTCACGACGACCGGAGTCTCCCCCCATTCCGGATGCGCGGCCGCAACCACCACGGCACCGGAGAGCCCGGGCATCCCGCGCACCGCACTCTCGACCTCGGCGAGCGACACCTTCACGCCCCCCGACACGATCACGTCGTCGACGCGGCCCGTGACGGACAGGACTCCGTCGACCAGGCGGCCCGTGTCATCCGTGCGGTACCAGCGCCTGCCGTCGTGCTCGACGAAGGCGGCGGCCGTGCGCACCGGGTCGTCGAGGTAGCCGTGGGCGAGCACGCTGCCGGCGAGCTCTACCCGGCCGTCGACGATGCGGGCCTCGGTGTTGCCGATCGGCACGCCGTCCCACACGCAGCCGCCGCTCGTCTCGCTCGACCCGTAGGTGCGCGTGATGTTGAGGCCGAGCTCGAGCGCCCGCGCCGCGAGCGAGAGCGGCATGGCCTGGCCGCCGATCAGGATCCGGTCGAGGGCGCGCAGCGGGTCGATGTCGTCGAGCTCCACGAGGCGCGCCAGTTGGGCGGGCACGAGCGAGGTGTACGCGACCGGATGCCGCCGCAGGGCATCCACGAAGCGGCCGGCGTCGAAGCCGCCCTCGTCGGCGGTGAAGTCCGAGTCACTGGCCATCGCCCGCACGACCACGTTGATGCCGGCGATGTAGTGCAGCGGGAGGGCGAGCGCCCAGTCCCCGGGGCCGCCCAGTGCGGAGTCGGCGGCCGCCGCGCTCGCGAGCAGGGCATCCGCGCCGAGGGCCACCCGCTTGGGCCGTGCAGTCGACCCGCTGGTCTCGACCACGAGGGCCACGCGCTGCTCCACGGTGTCCGGCGCGTCCGCCGGGGTGCCCTCGTACGGGAACACCGCGGGCCCGTCCGCGGTGAGAGCCGCCCGCAGCGCGGTCGCGACCGCCACGGTGTCCCGCGAGTCGACGACGAGCAGCTCGCGCACTAGTACTGCCAGGGGTACGGCGCCCAGTCGGGGGCGCGCTTCTCGAGGAACGCGTCCCTGCCCTCGACGGCCTCGTCTGTGCCGTACGCGAGGCGGGTGGCCTCGCCGGCGAAGACCTGCTGCCCGACCATGCCGTCGTCGACCGCGTTGAACGCGAACTTGAGCATCCGGATGGCCGTGGGCGACTTCCTGAGGATCTCCTCGGCCCACTCGTACGCGACCCGCTCGAGGTCGGCATGCGGGACCGCCGCGTTGATCGCCCCCGTTTCGAGGGCGCGGGTGGCATCGTACTCGCGGGCGAGGAAGAACACCTCCCGGGCGAACTTCTGGCCCACCTGGCGGGCGAAGTAGGCGCTGCCGTAGCCGGCGTCGAAGGACCCCACGTCGGCATCCGTCTGCTTGAACTTGCCGTGCTCGAGCGAGGCGATCGAGAGGTCGCACACGACGTGCAGCGAGTGGCCGCCCCCGGCAGCCCAGCCCGGGATGACCGCGATGACGACCTTGGGCATGAACCGGATGAGGCGCTGCACCTCGAGGATGTGCCATCGACCGGTCGACGCCGACCCGTCGGAGTACTGATACCCGTCCCGCCCACGATTCCGCTGGTCGCCGCCCGAGCAGAACGCCCAACCGCCGTCCTTCGCGCTCGGCCCGTTTCCGGTCAGGAGCACGACGCCGATCTTCGGATTCTGTCGAGCGTCGTCAAGTGCCCGGTACAACTCGTCAACCGTGTGCGGCCGAAACGCGTTGCGGACCTCGGGTCGGTTGAATGCGATGCGAGCGATGCGACCGGTGGTGTCCTGATGATAGGTGACGTCGGTCAGCTCTCCGAAGCCGGGAACGTCGACCCAGACATCCGCGTCGAACAGCTCGGAAACGACTGCGTTCATGCGCCTAGCCTAGGCCGCTCGCCCAGGCCAGCAGCCTGGTGAGCAGCGGTGGCGAGCTCAGAATCCCGATGACGATCGCGACCGCTCCCCAGCCGCGTCCCCTGCCGGTGACGACCGCGGCCGCCCCGCACAGCACGGTCGCGACGGACGCGCCCGTCGCAAGATATGCCAGCAGGATGGAGCCCTCATACTGCCCTGCCATTGCGAGCAGGATTCCCACCGTGGTGGCCACCGCGGTGAACAGCCCCGCGCC
>JAODAQ010000020.1 GCA_025463515.1 Rhodoglobus sp. | reverse complement strand
AGGCGATCGTCGCGTCGTTGCCGATGACCCGCGCGGCCACCATGAGCACGGCCTCGGGAATCACCGGGTTGACCTTGCCGGGCATGATCGACGACCCGGGCTGCAGGTCGGGGATGTGCAGCTCGCCGAGCCCCGTGTTGGGGCCCGAGCCCATCCAGCGCAGGTCGTTGCAGATCTTGGTCAGCGAGACCGCCAGCACGCGCAGTGCCCCGGATGCCTCGACGAGCCCGTCACGGGCGCCCTGCGCCTCGAAGTGGTCGAGCGCCTCGGTGATCGGCAGCTGCGAGTCGGCGGCAAGCACTTCGATGACGCGCTGGGGGAAGCCCTTCGGGGTGTTGATGCCCGTGCCGGTCGCCGTTCCGCCGAGGGGGACCTCGGCCACGCGCGGGATCGTCGACTCGACGCGGGCGATGCCCAGCCGGATCTGGCGGGCGTACCCGGCGAACTCCTGGCCGAGGGTCACGGGGGTGGCGTCCATGAGGTGGGTGCGGCCGGACTTGACCGCGTCCTTCCACAGCACGGCCTTGACGTCCAGCGCGGCGGCGAGGTGGTCGAGGGCGGGGATGAGGTCGGAGAGCAGCGCGCCCGTGACCGCGAGGTGCACCGAGGTGGGGAACACGTCGTTCGACGACTGGGACATGTTCACGTGGTCGTTGGGGTGCACGGGGGAGCCGAGCGAGGTCGTCGCGAGGGTGGCGAGCACCTCGTTGATATTCATGTTCGACGAGGTGCCGCTACCGGTCTGGTAGGTGTCCACGGGGAACTGGTCGTGGTGCTCGCCCGCGATCAGCGTGTCGGCCGCGCCGACGATGGCGTCGGCGATGCCCTGGTCGAGGATGCCCAGCTCGGCGTTCACGATGGCCGCCGCCCGCTTGATGCGGGCGAGGGCGACGATCTGCGCGGGCTCGAGGCCGGAGCCGGAGATGGGGAAGTTCTCGACTGCGCGCTGCGTCTGTGCGGCGTACAGGGCGGTGGCGGGAACCCGCACCTCGCCCATCGTGTCGTGCTCAATGCGGTACTCAGGGGTGCTCACTGCGCTTGTTCCATTTCGTTGGGGAGTCAGTGGTGGAAGGTCAGATCTGGCCGACGACGACGTCGGGCACCGCACGGCCCTCACGGAGGCGGTAGTTCGCGCCCACGATAGCCAGCGTACCGGCGGCAATCGCGTCGGTAATGAGCTCGGAGGACGACAGCAGCTCGGCGATCGTGTCGCGCAGGTGCTCGCGGCCGACGTCGTGCGAGTCGATGCGGTGGTGGGGCTTGGCGGCCGACACGCGCTTCACCGCGGGCACGATCTTCGAGACCAGGTTCGCGATGTGCGGCGGGAGCACCGGGGCATCCGTGCCGACAGAGTCGATCGCCGCGCGCACCGCGCCGCACTCGTCGTGGCCCAGCACCACGATCAGGGGCACGCCCAGCACGCTCACCGCGTACTCGAGCGAGCCGATCACGGAGTCGGAGATGACCTGGCCCGCGTTGCGCACGACGAACAGGTCGCCGATGCCCTTGTCGAAGATGATCTCGGCGGCGAGGCGGGAGTCGCTGCAGCCGAACAGGGCGGCATGCGGCTCCTGCTTGTTCGCGAGCTGCTCGCGGCGCTCCACGTCCTGTCGGGGGTGCTGCGGCGCGCCCTCGATGAAGCGCTCGTTGCCCCGCAGCATCTCCTGCCAGGCCTGGCTCGGGGTGCGTGTGCTCATGGGTTCGTCCTCATCAGTTCTTCTCCCACTCGGCGGCGACCGCGGCCGCGAGTAGCTCGAACTCCGCGTCGGAGGCCGTGCCGTGCAGCAGCACCGTGCTCTCGCCGCGGGTCGTCGCGAGCGAGTAGGCGAAGTTGCCGGGGTCGCTCGCGCCGCGCTGGTCGTACACGACCCAGTCGACGCCGTCGATCGTGACGGTGCCGGTCTGCTCCGCGTCGTCGAGCAGGGCGGCCTGCCACGTGGGGTTGGCGCCGATGCCCTGGTCGAGGCCGATGTACTGCTCGCCCGGTGTGATGAAACCGACGTACCAGGTGGGCACCTGCTCGGTGGTCTGGAAGCGCGCGTCGTTCGCCGACCAGCCCGACGGGAGCACGGGAGCGAGGAGCGGCTCGTCTGTCGCGCCCTGAGCCTCGGCGGCCACCGCCGCGTAGTCGATGCTCGCGCTCGGCGCGGGGGCGGGCCGTACGACCACGACGACGAGGAAGACGACGATCGCGAGGGACGCGACGAGGGCGACGACGAGGTTGAGCAGGGTCTGGTTGGCCCGGTGCTTGCGGGAGGTCTCGGCCTTGCGGGCCGCGGTCTCCTCGGGGGTCTCCGGTCGCCCGAGCTCGGCGACCACAGGGCGGTCTTCTGCGGCCATCACTCTGCCTTGGTGGAGCGGGCGGCATCCAGTCGCGCACGGGCGCCGATGAGCCACTCCTCGCAGCGCTGCGCGAGGGCCTCGCCGCGCTCCCAGAGGGCGAGCGACTGCTCGAGGCTGGACGACCCCTGCTCGAGCTCGGCGACGACCCGGATGAGCTCATCCCTGGCCTGCTCGTAGCTGAGCTCGCTCACGTCATTCTTCTCCACTGCCACGTGATCGATCCTAACCGGGGTCGACCGTGGCGCTCACGGTGCCGACCGCGACAGTGAGCAGGAGCGGAGTGCCCGCGGGTGCGGAGGAGGCGTCGCGCAGCGCGGTGCCGTCGGGCAGCTGCGCGATGGCGTAGCCGCGCTCGAGAGTGCGCTTCGGCGAGAGCGCCCGGAGCTGGCCGGTGAGGTCGGTGACCCCGCGGTGCGAGCGCTCGATGCGCAGCTCGATCAGCTCGCGCGAGCGCGACACGTACCTGCCGAGCTCGTCGGCGCGGGAGTCGATCATCGAGACCGGGTTCGCGAGCACCGGCCGCGAGCGCAGGGCCTCGAGGCGGTCGACCTCGTGGCCGATGCGCTGGGTGACGCGCAGGCGCATGCCGCTCCTCGCCTGCTGCACGCGGGAGAGCTCCTCTGCTACGTCCGGGACGACGCGCTTCGCGGCATCCGTCGGCGTGGATGCCCGCAGGTCGGCGACCTCGTCGAGCAGCGGCCGGTCGGCCTCATGGCCGATGGCGCTCACGATCGGGGTGGTGCACGCGGCGGCCGCGCGCACAAGCGCCTCGTCGCTGAACACGAGCAGGTTCTGGAAGTCGCCGCCGCCGCGCGCGACGATGATCACGTCGACCTCGGGATCGGCGTCGAGCGTGCGCAGCGCCGAGATCACGTCGGCCGCGGCCCGGTCGCCCTGCACCTGGGCGTGCACGACGCGGAACTCCACGGCGGGCCAGCGCAACTGTGCGTTGCGCAGCACGTCTTTCTCCGCGTCGCTGTCTTTGCCCGTGATGAGCCCGATGCGGCCGGGCAGGAAGGGCAGCGCGCGCTTGTGGTCGAACAGCCCCTCGGCCTTGAGCTTCTGGCGAAGCCGCTCGAGGCGCTCGAGCAGGTCGCCCAGGCCGACGTGGCGCATCTCGAACACCTGCATCGACAGCGTGCCGCCCTTGACCCAGTAGCTGGGCTTGACGAGCGCGATCACCCGGTCGCCCTGCTTGAGGTCGGCCGGGAGCTTGGCCTTGACCGACGACCAGATGGTGAAGGAAATCGTCGCGTCCTCGTCGACGTCCTTGAGCTTGCCGTAGACGTTGCCGCCCGAGATGCCCCACTGGGTGATCTCGCCCTCGACCCAGGCGGTGCCGAGGCGGTCGATCCAGCCCTTGACCTTGTTGGAGAAGAGGGAGACGCCCCACGGTGCATCGACGGTGGGGGGCGGGGTCTCGATGGTCACTCAGCCCTCTCGCGTAGAATCGTCCAGTGATCTCCAATGGCCAATCCGTAGCACTGGAGATGCCGCACATGCCGGCGGTGCGGAACCGGCTCAAGGATACCCCGGCCCCCCGACCCAAGCGGGTGCTGCTTGCCGCTCCCCGTGGATACTGCGCGGGTGTGGATCGTGCCGTCGTCGCGGTGGAGAAGGCCCTCGAGAACTTCGGCGCGCCCGTCTACGTGCGCAAGCAGATCGTGCACAACATCCACGTCGTGTCGACCCTCGAGAGGCAGGGCGCGATCTTCGTGGACGACGTCGCGGAGGTGCCGGTCGGCTCCCACGTCGTGTTCAGCGCGCACGGCGTCTCGCCGGCCGTCGTGCAGGGCGCCCTCGACCGCGAGCTGCAGACCATCGACGCGACGTGCCCCCTAGTCACCAAGGTGCACCGCGAGGCGACCCGGTTCTCGAAGGCCGGCCGCCACATCCTGCTCATCGGCCACACCGGCCACGAGGAGGTCGAGGGCACCATGGGCCACGCCCCCGAGCAGACCACGCTCGTGACCGGCCCTGCGGATGTCGCGGGCCTCGTCGTCGACGACCCCGAGAACCTGGTCTGGCTCTCGCAGACCACCCTGAGCGTCGACGAGACGATGGAGACGGTGCGCCTGCTGCGCGAGCGGTTCCCGCACCTGCAGGATCCGCCGAGCGACGACATCTGCTACGCGACCCAGAACCGCCAGGTGGCGATCAAGAAGGTGGCACAGGATGCCGAGCTCGTGATCGTCGTCGGCAGCGCGAACAGCTCCAACACCGTCCGGCTCGTGGATGTCGCGCTCGAGCACGGCGCTACGGCGGCCTACCGGGTGGACTACGCGAGCGAGATCAAGCAGGAGTGGCTCGACGGCATCTCGACCGTGGGCGTGACGAGCGGGGCATCCGTGCCCGAGGTGCTCGTGCAGGAGGTGCTCGACGACCTCGCCGACGCGGGCTTCGGCGACGTGAGCCAGGTGGTCACGGCGGAGGAGGACCTCATGTTCTCCCTGCCCAAGGAGCTGCGCAAGGACGCGGCCGGCAACCAGGACGAGCGGGCCCTCGGCGGCCGCATCCGCAAGCTCGATTGGCAGCAGGAGTGAGCGACCCTCGGCCCGAGCCCAAGTACGGGCAGTACGGCCCCGTCGTGCCGCCGCCCGTGGTCGAGACGCCCCCGCCGCCTCCTCCGCCCGCCGCGAGGGTTCAGCCGAACCGGACGCGCGACGTGATGATCACCACCGTGCTGCTGCTCGTCGGCGTGTTCGACGTCGTGACCGCCTTCGCGGCGTTCGCCGACCTCGGCCCCTCGCTCAGCCTGCTGTACAAGCAGCTCGGCGTGGACGGCCAGGTCTCCTCGACCCTTGCCGCGCCCTACGGCGTCGCGATCAACGTCGTGCGCATCTCCGTGCTCGTCGTCACCATCCTCGTCTCGCTGCTGCTCATCGCGCGGCGCCGCCGGGCGTTCTGGGTTCCGCTGGCGGGCTACGTGCTCGCCGGCCTTGTCTCGAGCGGGCTCGTCGTCGTCCTCCTGATGAACGACCCCGTCTACCAGGCCTGGCTCGCGCAGTACCAGTAGCCGTGGCGCAGCGCCCGGCGGCCGGGTCCGGATGCCAGAATCTCCAGTAGCCCGTTGGGCGAGGAGAGGCGGACCTGTGCGAGTCGCGGTACTGCCGCGCGAGGTCGCGGCCCGGGTCATCACGAGCGGCATCGCCCGCGGTGCGTGGGCCGTGAGCGCCGCGAACCTCCTCCTCACCATCCCGATCCTCGTGGAGTACCTGGCGATCCACGGCCAGTCCGCGGCGCTGCCGGTGCCCCTCATCCTGCTGTCCCTCCTCGTACTGCTCGCGATCGGGGCCGCGATCCTCCCGAAGCCCTGGATCGTCCTCTCCTTCCTCGTGCTCGGCAGCGCGGGCGCCGTGCTCTACGAGGTCACTCTGCTCGCCAGCGACCCGGGCATGCTGACGGAGGCGTTCTTCCTCCTCAACCGGCCGGCGGTCTCGCTCGTGCTCGTCGGGGTCGCGTCGACGACCTGGCTGACGGGCCTCGCCTGGACCATGGGCGGCTACCTCTTCTCCACCGCCGTCAGCGTCGCGGTCGCGGCGATCACCGGCCTGCCGCTCAGGACCGGGTGGGGGCCGCTGCTCATGCTCGCCCTCTACATCTCGGCCTACCTCGTCCTGGCCGCGATCCAGCGCAGCCAGCGAAAGCGGGTGCCGAACTTCGACGAGCTCGAGGAGGAGACGCGCAGGCTCGAGGTGGAGGAGAACATGCGCGCCCGGGTCACCGCCGCGGTGCACGACACGCTGCTCAACGACCTCTCGCTCGTCATGAACGCGCCCGACGAGCTGGACGACCGGATCACGGCCAGGCTCAGGAGCGACATCGCCACCCTCACGAGCGCCGAGTGGGCCAAGGAGTCGGCGGAGGCGGCCATCATCGACGACCAGGACTCCGACCTCCGCAACCGCATCATGGTGATGATGAGCGACCTGCAGTGGCGCGGCCTCACCGTGCACATCACGGGCAGCGGCTCGGGGATCTACCGGCTCGCGCCCGAGGTCGCGACAGCTCTCGTCGACTCGATCCGCGCGTGCCTGGAGAATGTGCTGCGGCACTCTGGCGCGACCGTGGCCGAGGTCGACATGGCCTACGAGGAGACCGAGCTGACGGTCATCGTCTCCGACCAGGGCACGGGCTTCGACCCCCAGGCGATCCCCGCCGACCGGCTCGGGGTGCGGTTCTCGGTGATCGACCGCATCCGCGCCGCTGGCGGCAGCACCCGCATCTGGTCAGCGCCCGGCGCCGGCACGTCGATCATCATCCGGGTGCCCATCCTCGAGGTCGTCACCGAGCACGAGGAGTCGCGCCATGGCGACGAGTAGCAGGAACTTCCTCACCTCGGCGCGGCAGATCGACCCGCTGAGCTGGTTCACGGGGCCCCTCGTGCCGATCTCGTTCGCCATCATCGGGCTGGTCTACGGTCTCCTGCTCGCGGCCCTCACCTGGAGCGACACGGTGGCGCCCTGGCTGCAGGTCGTGGCCGCGGTGCTGTGCGCCTCCTCGGGGTTCGCGGTGCACGTCGCGACGCGGCCCATCCGCGGCGACCTCGGCTGGGTCACGGGCGGCCTCGCGCTGCTTCCGGCGACCGCGGGGATGATCGTCTCCGCCGCCGGGTACGCGCACACCGCGGCATTCTCGGTCGAGCTCTGGTGGGCATCCGGCGCCTTCGCGCTCATGATCGCCACACTCGGCCCGTACGTGGCGGTGCGCAAGATCCTGGTGCTGGGCGGCTCCGCCACCATCGTCGCGGTGCTGATCTCGCTGGTCATCGTGCACCCGACGAACGACAACTGGGGGCCGATCGGCACCGCGGTGATCATCGCGTACCCGCCACTGCTCGGCCTGGTCGCGACCGCTGTGTTCTCCTACTCCGTCGTGAGCACGATGATGGGCATGCTCGAGAGCCCCTCCCGGATCATGGTCACGGGCCAGTCCGTGCGCGACGAGGCGGCCGAGCACATCGAGCGCGTCACCATCGCCCGGCTCACCGCCCGGGCGGCGCCCTTCCTCGAGGGCATTGCGGATGCCGGCCGCATCACGCCCACCGACCGCGCCCTCGCCGGGCAGCTCGCGCGCCGACTGCGAGACGAGCTCGTCACGCAGTCGAACCTCACGTGGCTCGACTCGATCGCTACCGAGTCACGGCTCGTCGTCGTCGACCCGGACCGCCTCGCCCACCACATGAACAGCGCCCAGCGCACCGCGATGCGCGGCATGCTGCGCGCGATCGTCGACACCCCGGGCATCGACAGCGGCTCGCTCATGGTCGAACTGCGACGGGCTCCGGATGGCGCGACCGCCGTCGCCGTGAGCCTCGACATGGCCTTGCCCGAGGGCAGGCGCATCATGCACCTGGCGCCGTACTACCTGACCCTCAGGACCGCGGTGGACGATCTCACGATCGACCAGGAGACCCTGCTCAAGCTGTCGTTCAACGTGCCGCAGGAGCGGGACTAGTTCCCGGAGTGGCCCGCGGAGCCGAGCTGCTTCGTGGCCTCGACCACGCGGGCGGCCATGGCCGACTCGGCGATCTTGCCCCAGGAGCGCGGGTCGTAGATCTTCTTGTTGCCGACCTCGCCGTCGACCTTCAGGAAGCCGTCGTAGTTCTTGAGCACCGTGTCGGCGATCGAGCGGCTGTAGGCGTACTGCGTGTCGGTGTCGAGGTTCATCTTGATGACGCCGTTGGCGACTGCGATGGCGATCTCCTCGTCGGTCGAGCCCGAGCCGCCGTGGAAGACGAGGTCGAGCGGCAGGGCCGCGGTGCCGAACTTGGCCTGGAGCCCCGCCTGGATCTCGCCGAGCAGCTCCGGCTTGAGCTTCACATTGCCGGGCTTGTACACGCCGTGCACGTTGCCGAAGGTGAGGGCGGCCATGTAGCGGCCCTGCTCGCCGAGGCCGAGCGCCTCGACGGTTGCGATCGCGTCGTCGAGCGTCGTGTAGAGGTGCTCGTTGATCTCGTGGCTCACTCCGTCTTCCTCGCCGCCGACGACGCCGATCTCGACCTCGAGGATCGCGTTGATCGCCTTCATGCGCGGCAGCAGGGTCTTGGCGATCTCGAGGTTCTCCGCGAGCGGCACGGCCGAGCCGTCCCACATGTGCGACTGGAAGATCGGGTTGCGGCCGGCCTTGACCTCGGCCTCGCTCGCCTCGATGAGCGGGATGACGAAGCCGTCGAGCGCGTCCTTCGGGCAGTGGTCGGTGTGCAGCGCGACGGTCACGGGGTAGTTCTTGGCGACCTCGGTCACGAAAGCTGCAAACGCGAGAGCGCCGGATGCCCGTGCTTTCACACTCTGGCCGGCGAAGTAGTCCGCACCGCCCGTGGTGACCTGGATGATGCCGTCTGACCCGGCCTCGGTGAGGCCCTGGAGCACGGAGTTGATCGTCGACGAGGACGAGACGTTGATGGCGGGGTACGCGAAGCCGCGGGCCTTCGCCTTGTCGAGCATTTCGGCGTACTGGTCTGGGGTAGCAACAGGCATGGCACCGAGTCTAGCGATTAGGCTGTAGCTGCTGATTCCGTCGAATCCCACCACAGCGCTCGTCTATCTGAAGGACCAACTGTGGTGAACCCCGAAACCGGAACCCTCTTCCTCCACCCCGACCGCAACCTCGCGATGGAGCTCGTCCGCGCGACGGAGGCGGCGGCCATCCGGGCGGTGCCCTTCATCGGCAAGGGCGACAAGAACGGCGCGGACGGCGCGGCAGTGGACGCCATGCGCAAGTTCCTCGGAACCGTCGACTTCGACGGGGTCGTCGTCATCGGGGAGGGCGAGAAGGACAAGGCGCCGATGCTCTTCAACGGGGAGCACGTCGGCACCGGGCACGGCCCGGCGTGCGACATCGCCGTCGACCCGATCGACGGCACGTCCCTCACCGCGGCGGGGCGGCAGAACGCGATCTCGATGATCGCCGTGGCCGATCGCGGGAGCATGCTCGACGCGTCGTCGGTGTTCTACATGCAGAAGATCGTCGCGGGCGCCGAGGGGCACGGGGTGCTCGACATCCGCCAGCCGATCGGTGACAACATCCGGGAGTTCGCCAAGGCCAAGGGCAAGCCCGTGGGCGAGATCGTGGTGGCCGTGCTCGACCGGCCGCGGCACGAGGAGCTCATCGAGGACATCCGTGCGACCGGCGCCGGCACGCGGCTCATGCTCGACGGCGACGTCGCCGGCGGGATCAACGCGGCACTGTACGGCACGCGCATCGACC
Organism: Rhodoglobus sp.; assembly: GCA_025463515.1. GTDB lineage: Bacteria > Actinomycetota > Actinomycetes > Actinomycetales > Microbacteriaceae > Rhodoglobus. The sequence goes on along the minus strand of JAODAQ010000020.1, from coordinate 15,266 downwards.
TGTGCGTCGGCATCGGCGGCAGCCCCGAGGGTGTCGCGACGGCGTGCGCGATCAAGGCGCTCGGCGGGTTCATCCAGACGATGCTGTACCCGAAGACGGACCTCGAGAAGGAGCGCGGCCTCGCCGCCGGCCTCAAGTTCGACCACGTGTACGACGCGGACTCGCTCGTCACCTCGGACAACACGTTCTTCGTCGCCACGGGCGTCACCGATGGCGGGCTCGTGAGCGGCGTCAAGCGGCTCGGCCCGATCATCCGTACCGAGAGCATCGTGCTGCGCTCGCACTCCGGCACGATCCGCCGTGTGCACGCGGACCACCTCGCGGAGAAGTGGCTGGACTAGCGCGCTGGCACTATCGGCGCTAGGCGCGCTTCTGCTTGTCAGACAGCTTCGGCAGCTCGGGGATCTCGAGCTCGGCGCCCGCGAAGGGCTCGCGCGCGACGCCCGGCAGGTCGTCGAGGGCCGCGAGCTCCATCTCCACCGCCGTGAGCTGCTTCGCCCCGGTCTCGATCGTCGTCGCCGTGCCGATCACCTTCGACTCGTCGAGGGCGTTGAGCTTGCGGGCCGTCACGAGCACGCGGGTCTCGAGCGAGTTGGCGAACTGGTTGTAGCTGTTGACCGTGGAGTCGATGGAGCGGCGCAGCTTGTCCGCGTGCTCGGAGAGGGTGGCGAGCCGGGAGTACAGTTCCTTGCTCAGGTCGAACAGGGTCTTGGCCTGGTCGGTGAGCACATCCTGCTGCCAGGAGAACGCGACAGTCTTGAGCACGGACCAGAGCGTGACCGGAGAGGCGAGGGCGACGCGCTTGTTGAACGCGTAGTCCATGATCGCGGGGTCGGCCTCCATCGCCGACGACACCAGTGACTCGCTCGGGATGAAGGCGATCACGAGCTCGGGGGAGGCGTCGAGCCCCTGCCAGTACGCCTTGCTCGCGAGGGTGTCGATGTGGCCGCGCAGCACCTTCACGTGCTGCTTGATGAGGGCCTCACGACGGGCGCCCTCCTCGCCGGTGGCGGTCACCGAGATCTGGCTGGCCTCGAGGTAGGCCGTGAACGGCACCTTGGCGTCGACGGCGATGTTCTTGCCGCCGGGCAGGTGGATGACCATGTCGGGCCGGCCCGCACCCGCATCGGAGCTGATGCTGTGCTGCACGTCGAAGTCGACGCGCTCGATGAGGCCCGCCGCCTGCACGACGTTGCGCAGCTGCGTCTCGCCCCAGACCCCGCGCGTGCTGTTGCTGCGCAGCGCGGACGCGAGCGACTCGGTAGTGACCCGGATCTGCTCGCCCGAGAGCTGCGTCTGCTTGAGCTGCTCGGCGATCTGGCCGTACTGCTGGCTGCGCTGGCTCTCGAGGTCGGTGACCTTCTGCTGCATGTTGCGCAGCGACTCCTGCACGGGCGAGAGCGCCTGGAGCACCTTGCTCTCGCGCTGCTCGCGCTCGGTCTGCGCCTGCGCGTCGGTGCGCTGGCGCTCGAGGATCTCGCGGTGCTGGTCCTGCAGCGACGCGACCTGGGCGCGCAGGGCGTCGGCCGTCGCGTGGATCGCCGCGCGGTCGGCCGCGAGCTCGGCCTGGACGGCGCGCTCCTGCGCCTGCAGCTGCGCGAGCGCCGCGGCGTGCTTCGCCTCGAGCAGGGCCGGGTTGGCACCGGTGGCCCGGGAGCGCGCGACCAGCAGCCCGATCACGGCGCCGAGCACGAGACCGATGACGAGGCCGACGACGAGCGTTACGAGATCCATACCCCGAGTGTCGCATCGAGCCCAGACATTACTGTGGTCCCATGCCGGACCCCCGCCCCTTGCACGTCAGCACCGACGACCTGCGCTACTTGCTCGCTGTCGCGCGGGCGGGGCGGATGGTGAGCGCCGCCGCGCTGCTCGAGGTCGACCACACGACGGTGAAGCGCCGGATCGACCGGCTCGAGGCCGCGCTGGGCGTGCGGCTGCTCGACCGCGGCGCAGACGGCTGGGAGCTGACAGAGATCGGCAGGGAGGTCGCGGAGCGCGCCGGGAGCCTCGAGCAGGTCGTCGAGCAGGTTGTGGCCGCGGCATCCGGGGGAGTGGACGCCGTGCGCGGCACGGTGCGAGTCGTCGCGCCCGACGGCTTCGGCTCGCTGTTCGTGGCGCCGGCCCTCGCGCGGGTGCAGGCGGCGCATCCGGGCATCGTGGTCGAGCTGGTCACGAGCACCCGCCCGCTGAGCCTGCGCGGCTCGGGCTATGACATCGCGGTCACGGTCGGGTCGTCAGCGGCGTCGAGGCTCAAGTCGGAGGTGCTCGCGCCCTACTCGCTGCGCCTGTACGCGTCGCCCGCGTACCTCGCCTCGCACCCGGCGATCACCACGTTCGCCGACCTCGAGAAGCACGCCCTGGTGTTCTACGTGGATGCCCTCCTCACCGTGCACGAGCTGGACCTCGCCCCCGTGCTCAACGGAATGCGCGTCGGGTTCGGCTCGACGAACGTGTTCGCGCAGCTCGAGGCCACGAAGGCCGGAGCGGGCGTCGGCCTGCTGCACGCGTTCATGGGCGAGCGCGATCCCGGCCTCGTGCCGGTGCTCCCCGAGGAGGTCGACTTCCGCCTGCAGTTCAGCATCGCCACCCGCCGCGACAGCGCCTCGGTCGATGCCGTCGCCGTGGTGCAGCAGGCGATCCGCGCCGAAGCGGAGGATCGCGCGGCCGAGCTGGTGTGATCTGCGTTTATGCAGATTGCCTCTGCACGAATCGAGCTTGATCGCAGATCGTCGCACGGCGAGACTGGGGTCATGCCAGAGACAACTAGCACAGACATCCTCGACCACTGGGTGAGTGGCACGTCGTTCGCCGGCGCCTCCACTCGCACCTCTCCCGTCTACAACCCCGCGGAGGGCACCGTCTCCCGCGAGGTGCGCCTCGCCACGGTCGGCGACGTGGACGCCGCAGTCCAGGTCGCGAAGGCCGCGTTCCCGGAATGGTCGGAGACGTCCCTCGCGAAGCGCCAGCAGGTGCTGTTCGCGTTTCGCGAGATCCTCAACGCCCGCAAGGCGGAGGTCGCCGCGATCCTCACCAACGAGCACGGCAAGGTCACCTCGGATGCCCTGGGCGAGGTCGCCCGCGGCCTCGAGGTCGTCGAGTGGGCGACATCCATACCGCACCTCATGAAGGGCGAGCACAGCGAGAACGTGTCGACCGGCGTGGACGTGTACTCGGTCAAGCAGGCGCTCGGCGTCGTGGGCATCATCAGCCCGTTCAACTTCCCGGCCATGGTGCCGCTCTGGTTCTTCCCGGTGGCGATCGCCGCGGGCAACACCGTGATCCTGAAGCCGTCGGAGAAGGACCCGTCCGCCGCGATCTGGATGGCCAAGGCGCTCAAGGAGGCTGGCCTGCCCGACGGCGTCTTCAACGTCGTGCACGGCGACAAGGAGTCCGTGGACGCGCTGCTCGAGCATCCGGATGTCGCCTCCATCAGCTTCGTCGGATCGACTCCGATCGCGAAGTACATCTACGAGAACGCCGCCAAGGCGGGCAAGCGCGTGCAGGCCCTCGGCGGGGCGAAGAACCACATGCTGGTGCTGCCGGATGCCGACCTCGACCTGGTCGCGGACTCCGCCGTCAACGCGGGCTTCGGCTCCGCGGGCGAGCGCTGCATGGCCATCTCGGTCATCGTGGCCGTCGAGCCCGTCGCGGACGAGCTGATCGCCAAGATCACCTCGCGCATGTCGGGCCTCACGGTCGGCGACGGCACCCGCGGCTGCGACATGGGGCCGCTCATCACCAAGGAGCACCGCGACAAGGTCGCGAGCTACATCGACATCGCGATCACCGATGGCGCCACCGTGGTGGTCGACGGCCGCGGCATCAAGGTCGATGGCGGCGACGGCGGCTTCTGGCTCGGCCCGACCCTCATCGACAACGTGGCTGTTTCGTCAGACGTGTACAAGCACGAGATCTTCGGCCCCGTGCTGTCGGTCGTGCGCGTGAAGACGTACGAGGAGGGTGTCGCCCTCATCAACGCCTCCCCGTACGGCAACGGCACCGCGATCTTCACCAACGACGGTGGTGCTGCCCGCCGCTTCCAGCGCGAGGTGCAGGTCGGCATGGTCGGCATCAACGTGCCGATCCCGGTGCCGGTCGGGTACTACTCCTTCGGCGGCTGGAAGGACTCGCTGTTCGGCGACGCGAAGGCGTACGGCCCGCAGTCGGTCGCGTTCTTCACGCGCGAGAAGGCGATCACGTCGCGCTGGCTAGACCCGAGCCACGGCGGCATCAACCTGGGGTTCCCGCAGAACTAAGGAGTGCCCGTCCCGAATCGCTTCCAGCTCGGTCCGCCGTATGAGGCGACGGGCGCCATGAGCTCGACGAGGATTCCGGTGGAAGGGGCATTCCACGGCTCCGCCGCCGTATCGAAGCCTTGGACGTACTCGGCGTAGACCTCGTCCCCCAGGATCAGAGGGGAGGGCTCGCCGAGGAGGTAGCGCGGGCCGTTCGGCGTCCCCTCGTATGATCCGACGGTGATCGGAGCAGGCACGTCGCCCATCGGGTCGCCAACACTCACGCCCTCCGGTCCGACGAGGCGGATCGCGCCCAGGTACGGTTCGACGAAGTTTGCGCCCATGTGGTGCTCGTCCGGATCCGCCGGACGGAGACCGACTTGAAGGAGCAGCCCGCCCCACCGGTACACCGTAACGGGTGTCCCGCTGCTGGTCATGCTGTAGGACGCCGCTACCTCGGGCTCCGATTCCAGAGCATTCGTGAGGCGGGCGAGCGCCTCCGTCGGGTCGTCGTCGAAGCCGATAGTGCCGAGGTCCTCATCCGAGCCGCCCAGAAGCGCGAGCCCGGTTGCATCCATCCGGATCGTGGTCAGTACGACGGGCGCCGGCGTCGGTGTGGGCGTCGCCGAATCCGTGGGTGCTGAGGATGCCTGCACCTCAAGTGGCGGAGGAGCGGCAGCGCATCCGGTGAGCGCAAGTGCCAACGTCACGATGAGGGGTGCAAGGGTGAGCTTCACTCGCCAAACATACCGACTAGAACGCGCGCGCGACATCCTGCACCGGCGCGCCCAGCGTCTTGATCCGGCTGCCGGTCAGCTCCGCCAGCTCCGCGACGCTCCCGGCGCCGTGCCGCTGCGCGGCGTGCACGACGATCGCGGCGCAGGCAGCGGCATCCGCCGCGGCGTTGTGGTGCTCGAAGTCTTCAAAGCCGGCGGCCATCGCGGCGACCGGCAGCCGGTACGACTCGAGGTGGTACGTCTTGCGCGCGACCTGCAGGCTGCACAGGTAGTCGTAGGTGGGCGTCGCCACGTACGACGCGGCGCACGCGGCGGCGATCACGCCCATGTCGAAGCCGGCGTTGTGGGCGACCAGGTGGTCGTTCTCGGCGAAGGCGGTGAGGTCGGGCAGCTGCTCGCTCCAGAGCAGGGCGTCCGCGACATCCACCGCCATGATGCCGTGGATTCGCACGTTCCACTCGAGGAACTCGTCGTGCCCGAGCGGCGGCTTGATGAGCCAGTAGGCGCTGTCGACGACGCGGCCGCCGCGCACCTTGACCATGCCGACCGAGCACGCGCTGGCCGCCGAGTTGTTGGCGGTCTCGAAGTCGATCGCGGTGAAATCCAAGGGCACGCACCTAGGTTCACACGGGGGTACGACGTTAGCGCTCCGGACGCGCCCGCTTGCCTATCTTCTTCGCGTCGATGGCGACCTGGCGGATGTTGCCCGTGATCGGGTTCGAGTAGCCGAGGAAGAACAGCCCCTCGAGGCCGGGCAGCTGCTCCTCGGCGTTGATGAGCGGACGGCCCCCGGGCGCGATCACGCCGAGCTCGCCCACGAGCGGCTCGAGCCCGCGCTGGAACCCGGTCGCGACCAGCACGACCTCGGGCGACACGGATGCCCCGCCCGCGAGTGTCACGGAGTCCGCGGTGAACGACTCGACCGCGCCCACCACCGTGATCGCGCCGGCCTTCAGTGCATCGATGAGCCCCACGTCGATCGTCGGGGTGACGTCGTCGAACTCCTGCTGCGAGAACACACCGCGCGGCGCCTTCTGGAGCCCGTACTTGCTCAGGTCGCCGACCGTGAGGATCTGCATCCCGCGCGCCACCCTGTCGGCCATCTTCGTCGGCAGCGGGTACGTCGAGAGGGTGAGCGACTGGGTCGGGATGCCCAGCACCTGCCGCCTCACGATGTTCGGGGGACTGCGGACGGCGAGCCGCACAGTCACGCCCGCTGCGGCGAGGTCGGCGGCGATCTCGGCGCCGCTGTTGCCCGGCCCGACGACGAGCACGTCCTGTGCTGCCAGCGCCTGAGGGTTGCGGTACTCGGAGGAGTGCACGACCCGCCCCCGATAGGTTTCGAGGCCGGGCCAGTCGGGGATCTTCGCGGTGTGGTTGTAGCCGGTCGCGACGACCACGGCGTCGGCGGCCAGGTCGCCGATGGAGGAGGCGACAGTCCACCCCGCGTCGTTCTTCGTGATCGCGCTCGCCGTCACGCCCAGCCGCACGTCGAGCTTCTCGGCCTTCGCGTAGTCGGCGAGGTAGGTGCGGAAGTCGTCGCGCGCCACCCACTGGCCGAAGCTCCGCGGGATCCGCCGGCCGGGCAGCGAGCTGAGCGCGCGCGACGTGTGCAGGTGCAGGCGGTCGTAGTGCTTCGACCAGCTCGAGCCGACGCTGTCGGCCTTGTCGATGACGATGACCGAGTATCCGACCTTCTGCAGCTCGGCGGCGGCGGCGAGGCCTGCGGGTCCGGCCCCAATGACAACAGCGTCCATGCGACGACTCTAGGGGGTCGTGATGCCCCGGTACGATGGTGACCCGTGGCTCTTACTATCGCGATCGTCGGTCTCCCCAACGTCGGCAAGTCGACGCTCTTCAACGCCCTCACTAAGAACCAGGTGCTGGCGGCGAACTACCCGTTCGCGACGATCGAGCCCAACGTCGGCGTCGTCAACCTGCCCGACAAGCGCCTCGACGTTCTCGCCGGCATCTTCTCGAGCGAGCGCATCCTGCCCGCCCCCGTCTCGTTCGTCGACATCGCCGGCATCGTGAAGGGCGCCTCGGTGGGCGAGGGGCTCGGCAACAAGTTCCTGGCGAACATTCGCGAGGCGGATGCCATCGCTCAGGTCATCCGCGGATTCGCCGACCCCGACGTGGTGCACGTCGACGGCAAGGTCGACGCCGCCTCAGACATGGAGACCATCAACACCGAGCTCATCCTCGCCGACCTGCAGACGCTCTCGAAGGCGATCGAGCGGTACGAGAAGGAGCTCAAGACCAAGCGCATCGAGCCGGCCGTGCTCGAGGAGGCGCTTCGTGCGCGTGCGGTGCTCGACTCTGGGTCGCCGTTGTCGTCGGCCGGCGACTTCCCGCTTATCAAGGAGCTCGGCCTGCTCACGGCGAAGCCCTTCATCTACGTCTTCAACGTTGACGAGGGCATTCTCGGGGATGCCGCGGCTCTCGCATCCCTCGCCGCCCTCGTTTCCCCCGCGAAGGCCATCTTCCTCGACGCGAAGCTCGAGTCGGAGCTCATCGACCTCTCTCCGGAGGACGCGGCGGAACTGCTCGCCTCCACCGGCCAGGAGGAGAGTGGGCTCGACCAGCTGGCGCGCATCGGGTTCGACACCCTCGGGCTGCAGACGTACCTCACGGCGGGGCCGAAGGAGGCGCGCGCGTGGACGATCCGCAAGGGCGACAAGGCTCCCCAGGCCGCTGGTGTGATCCACACTGACTTCGAGAAGGGCTTCATCAAGGCGGAGATCATCGGGTTCGACGACCTCGTCGAGACGGGCTCTATCGCCGAGGCGCGCGCGAAGGGCAAGGCGCGCATCGAGGGCAAGGACTACGTGATGCAGGACGGGGATGTCGTGGAGTTCAGGTTCAACGTCTAGCAGGGCCATTCACCCTCCGCTACGTCGACCCGGCGCCCCACCCCCTCAGCGCGACGATAGTCTCGCGCAGAGCGAGCCCGCGGTCGGTCAACGCGTAGGCGCGGGTGTTGTGCCGGAGCGGGAGCCGATAGAGCACGCCCGCCGCCTCGAGCTCGCGCAGACGGGTCGCCAGCATGTTGGTGCCCATCCCGAGATCGCGCTGCAGATCGCCGTACCGCTGGGGCCCGTCGAGCAGCTGCTCGACGATGAGGAGGGCCCATCGTGGTCCGACTATGCCGAGCGCCGCGGCGAGCTCGCTCACTCGTCGGGGTCGGCGTCCGGCTTCATCCAGAACGGGGAGTAGTGGTAGCCGTCGGGGTCGTCGAACTGGCGCTGGTACATGAACGGGTAGTCGTCGATGTCGCCGATGCGCCCACCTGCGGCAGCCGCGCGGTCGACCATCTCATCGACCGCCTCCCGGCTGCCCAGGTCAAACGACACGGTCACCTTCGAGGGCGTGCCGGGGCCGCCCACCAGCTCGGTAGTGGCGCCGACGCTCGCGTACATCTCGTGGCTGCCCAGCATCACGTACTGGTCTGGCGCGATCGCGAAACAGGACACATTGTGGTCAGACATCTCGGTATTGAGCTTCCAGCCGAGTGCCGTGTAGAAGGCAGTTGCTCGTTCGACGCTCTCGACCGGGCAGGTGATGAATAGGCTCATGGAGGTCATACTTCCAAAATGAAAGTGCCGCGTCAAGGGGGCGGCCGCTGGGATGGCCTCCTCCCCATCAGTCATCCCGGCCAATTGTTCCCAGCCTCTCGCCCGCGGTCGTCGAATGTCGGTGGCTGCTGATCTAATACCTGTATGGATACGGCACTCGACCCTCGGCTAGCCGAGACGCGCGTGCAGTTCGGCATGGCGAAGGCAGAAGTCGCCCAGCAGGGGCTGTGGCGCAGCTCGGCGCTGGTGTTCGCTGCCATCCACGACGTGCTCAGCGAAGCCGCGGCGCACCCCGACGTGTTCGTCGACGAGCAGATGCTCCGCGGCGACGCGGCCGAGCTGTCTGTGCGGGCCGCGGTGGCAGATCTTGCCGTTCGGCTGAACCTGGCAGAGTCGACGGTGCGGTCGCACGGGCACATCGCGGCGACGATGCAGCAGATGGTGCCGCGGGTGTGGAGCCGGTTCGTGGAGGGCGAGGTGTCGACTCAGAACGCCCGCGAGGCCGCCTCCGTCGTAACTGAGTTGCCGGATTCCGCGTGGGCCGAGTTCGACGCACGGCTCGTCGACCCGGCCCGCACTCTCGCGCCGGCGCGGTTCGCGGCGAAGGCTCGTGCCCTGCGGGAGACGCTGCACCCGACTCCGCTGGCGGAGCGCCACGAGCTCGCGTCTGCTCAGCGCCGCGTGGCCGTCGAGCAAGACCGCGACGGCATGGGCTGGATCAGCGCCTACCTTCCGTCTGAGACGATCGCCATGGCCAGCGCCCGGGTAGATGCCGCTGCGTTCGAGCACTTCCGCGAAGCCGACGAGACCCGCACCATGAACCAGCTCCGCGCCGACGTGTTCGCCGACCTGCTGCTGGGAGACGGGGAAGACCGGCCGAAGGTGACGCTCGCACTGACCATCCCGATGCTGGCCCTGCTGGGGCACTCCGGTGAGCTCGCGGTGCTGGAGGGTGCCGGGCCGATCGACCTCGACACTGCCCGGCGCCTGGTGGGCGACCTGCCGAGCTTCACGCGCCTGCTTACCGACCCGGTCACTGGCAGGGTGGTGCAGATGGACCCGAACCAGTACCGCCTGAGCGCCGCCATCAAGCGGTGGTTCACGGTGCGCCAGGTGACGTGCGACTTCCCCGGCTGCGGGCGGCGCGCGGTTAATTGCGACCTCGACCACACCGTCGCGTGGGCTGACGGCGGCCTCTCCACTCTGGCGAACCTCGCCCCGAGATGTCGCAAGCACCACACGATGAAGCACCAGACCAAGTGGAAGGTCGAGAATCTGCCGGGCCATCCCGAGCCCGTGTGGACCAGCCCTACCGGCTACCAGCGCGAGGCAGATCCTCCGCCGTTCTAGCGCGTCTACTTCTGCGTGGTCGGCGTGGTCGCTGTGCTGTCCGCGCGCCTCCGCAGGCGCCACCACTTCCACGCGCCCGTCGACCACAGTGCGACCACGACGAGCACCGGCTGGAAGACGAGCCGCACACCACGCGCGACATCCGTGTCCAGTCCGAGGGAGTCGGTGTGCGTCAGGAACTGCGAGATGTTGCCGGGGAAGATCGCGATGAAGAACGCGGCAAGCAGCCAGCCGACCGGAACGCGCCACCGCGGAAGGAACAGCAGCGCGGCCGCGAAGGCGAGCTCGACAACGCCCGAGGCCAGCACCACGAAGTCGGGGTCGAGCGGCACCCACGCGGGAACCTGGCCCTGGAAGCCCGCCCGCGCAAAGGTGAGGTGGCCCACTCCGGTGAACAGCAGAGCGAAGGCCAGAAGGTAGCGCGCGACGGTGGCGGGCACGGAGACAGGTACGGGAACAGGAACAGGAACAGGCACAGGTACAGGGCGCACAGCCCTGACCCTAGACGCACGAAAGGGGCCCCGCGAGTGCAGGGCCCCTTCGAGTGGTACGGCGACCTAGCCCTCGGTGCTCTCAGTGCTCTCGTCCGAAGGCGCATCCTCTGCTGGCGCATCCTCCGCCGGCGCGGTGGCCCGGAGGTCGCGCACCTGCTGGATGATCTCGTCGAGGTTCGCGGGCTCCTCGAAGCCGCACTCCTGCAGCTCCTTCTTGATCTCGAGCGTCAGGCCGGCCTTGCCCGCCGTGTGGGCGGTGGCGACATCCCCGGAGTAGATCTGGTTGTCGGCCGAGGTCAGGTTGACCGCCGAGGCGTCCGTGCACAGGTGGTAGACGTTGCCCGAGAGGGTCCAGGTGACGAAGTCCGTGCCGGTGAGCTCCGTGACGATCTCGCTGTAGTTGCCGATCTGGCCCTCGTTGGCGACCTGGTTCGCGGTCTCGTCCTCCACCGAATTGGGGCTGAACTCGGCGCTCAGCAGACCGGCGGCGATGAGCACCACGATGCCGATGCCGCCCGCGATGCCCTTCTGCTTGCCGTCCATGTCCTTGTTCGTGAAGATCAGGATGATGAGCGGCAGGAACGCGATGATCGAGACGATCACGCCCAGCTGGTTCTGGATGAAGAAGCGCGCCGGCTCAGACTTCTTGGCCGGGTCGAGCTGATTGGCCTTCTTCCAGAACTGCGAGCCGACCACGGCGAGGATGCCGATGAGCACGATCCCGCCGATGAGCGCCCACAGGAACCAGCTCTGCTGCGACTGCTTGAGCAGCCAGAAGATCGCCACGGCCTCCGCGGCGATCGCGAGCACCCAGAAGATGACGGCGACGATGCGGAACGTCGTCGCCTTGCTCTTGTTCTCGGGCGTGGGCTTCCACACCCCGTCGGTGTTGTTCCTGACTGCGTCGTTGGCGAGATCCTTGGCCTTCTGGCTCGGCTCTGCCTGCTCGACCTTGACTACTTTCTTGCCGCTCTTCGCGGTTCCTTCGGCCATCTGCTGCCCTCCTCAGGTGCAAGTTCGAGCCGAGCCTAGTGGAGGCGGGTTGCGCCGACCGATAGCCTGCCTAAATGAGCGCCGACGACATCCGCCCGCTCGAGCGCGACTCCGAGCTCATGCATGACATCGTCACGTGGGACGTCCGCACCTGGTCGACAGCTGTGCTGTTCTGGCAGGAGGTGCTTCCGCAGGGCCGGAAGCTGCGATGCCTCGAGCTCGGTGCCGGTCCGGGTGGGCCGTCACTGTGGCTCGCGCTCCAGGGCCACGACGTACTGTGCACCAACTGGCAGGCGACCGAGGCGCAGGCTGGTCGGCTGCACGAGCGGTACGGCGTATCCGGCCGCGCGGGGGCCGGGAAGATCGAATACCGGGATGTCGATGCCACGCAGATCCCGTTCGAGAACGAGTTCGACCTCGTCGTGTTCAAGTCGGTGATCGGCGGCGTCGGGACGAAGGCGGCGCAGGATGCTGCGATGCGCGGCATCCACCGCGCCCTCAAGCCCGGCGGCACGCTGATCTTCGCCGAGAACCTCCGCGGCACTGTGCTGCACCGACTGGCCCGGGCGATCGCCTACAAGGTGCGCGGCACGTCGTGGCGGTACGTCACCGTGAAGGAGCTCGTGCCGCACCTCGCCGAGTACTCGAGCCACGACATCCGGACCACCGGGTTCCTCTCGATGTTCGGCCTGCGGGAGGGCCAGCGCAACGCGCTCGCCGCCGCGGACGACGCCGTGTTCAACCGGCTCGTCCCCGTGCCGTGGCACTACGTGGGCTACGGCACCGCCACGAAGTAGCTCTAGGCGGCTCGCGCTCGCGCACGCCATCATGGGGGGATGAGCTCCCCGTACGCGAACGTGCCCGACCTTCCCGCGACGCCGGCCACGCCGGCCACGCCGGCCACGCCGCCCACGCCCGACGTGCCCGTGGTCCCCGTGGTCCCGGCGGCCCCGCGGACCAGCTCGGCAGTCCTTCCGCTCACCATCGGCCTCGGCATCCTCGCCCTCGTCGGCGCGATCGTCAACGGAGTGTTCGGCGGGATGTTCCCGGCCGCCGCACCCGTCGAGGACTTCTACAACCTCGGAATCACCCTGGACCTGGTGGCGGTGGCGATCGTCGCCGCGATCCGGGTGCTGGTGATCGTGGTCCAGCGCCGGCCGCGCGCCGCCACGGCCAGCCGGAGCGTCAACGTGTTCGCCATCCTCGCTGCCGTGTTCGCGGTCGTCACCCTCGCGGGGTGGCTCGCCCTCGGCGGCGCCGAGTACTGGGGCGACGGCATGGACCGCTACATGAGCGGCGCGGGCGGCGTCTTCTTCCTCGGCGCGCTGTGGGTGCTCGCCCTCGTGTTCGGCGAGATCGCCGTGCGCCGCGGGGACTCCGTCCTCAACCTCGTGCTCTCGATCGGCGCTCTGGTGATCGGCGTGATCGTGCTCGTCGGCTCGATCGCGGCCGCCGTCATCTACGGTCTGGGACTGAGTGCGTAGTTGCTAGGCTGGCGGCACAACAGAACATCGGGCCGCAAACACGATGCGGGAGAGCAGCTCTTCGAGAGCTGCACCGAAGGAGCAAGCCTCCCCGCCAATCTCTCAGGTCTACGTACCGCATCGAACTGGCCACTCTGGAAAGCGGATTGAGTAGCGCTAGCGCGTATCGAGATCCCGCCGTCGGTGAAAGCGCGCAGTGCACAGAACTGCACCCCGCGTGAAACTCTCAGGCTCCATCACAGAGGGGGAGTTCTTATCCGCAGCCCCGCGCGCCAGGAGAACTCCGTGACCGAACAGTACTTGCCAGAGGCCCGACACTCGCCGCTGCACGAGCTCCATGAGCAGCTCGGCGCGAGCTTCACCGACTTCGCGGGCTGGCTCATGCCCGTGCGCTACAGCTCCGACCTCGCCGAGCACCACGCGGTGCGCACCGCCGCCGGCATCTTCGACATCTCGCACATGGCCGAGATCAGTGTGACGGGCCCGGATGCCGCGGCCTTCCTCGACCACGCGCTCGCCGGCCTCATCTCGGCGGTGCCCCTCGGGCGGGCGAAGTACTCGCTCATCCTCGAGGAGAGCGGGGGCATCCTCGACGACCTGATCGTCTACCACCTCAAGCAGGGCCAGTACTTCGTGGTCGCCAACGCGGGCAACCGCGACGTGGTGGTCAGCGCGCTGCAGGACCGCAGCGCCGGCTTCGACGTCCAGCTCGCCGACCTCACCGACGATATCGTGCTGATCGCGGTGCAGGGGCCGCAGTCCCGGGCGATCGTGGCCGAGGCGCTCGACGTGCCCGGGCTCGCCGACCTCAAGTACTACGCGTGCACCGACGGCACCTTCGGCGAGGCGGATGTCATCGTCGCCCGCACCGGCTACACCGGCGAGGACGGCTACGAGCTCTACGTCGATGTTCCGGATGCCGCGGCCCTCTGGCAGGCCCTGGTGGCGGCCGGTGCGTCCCGCGGCCTCGTCCCGGCAGGCCTCGCGAGCCGCGACACCCTCCGGCTCGAGGCGGGCATGCCGCTGTACGGCCACGAGCTCGGCCTCGACACCCTGCCCGAGCAGGCGGGACTCGGCCGCGTGGTGAACCTCACCAAGGACTTCGTCGGCAAGCACGGCATCGAGGCCGGCCCCGCCGACGGCGCGCGAGTGCTCGTCGGGCTCGTGTCCGAGGGCAAGCGGGCGGGCCGCGCCGGATACCCCGTCCTCCACGGCGACGTCGAGGTCGGCACGATCACGAGCGGCGCGCTCTCCCCGACGCTGGGCTACCCGATCGCGATGGCCTACGTGGACAAGAACCTGAGCGAGCCGGGAACCACGCTCGACATCGATGTGCGGGGGTCGCGAGTCGCGGCATCCGTTGTCCCACTGCCGTTCTACAAGAAGGAGAACCATGGCTGACAAGACCACGCTCCAGTACACCGCCGAGCACGAGTGGGTGCTCGTGGAGGGCTCCGTCGCGACGGTGGGCATCACCGCCTACGCGGCCGAGAAGCTCGGCGACATCGTGTTCGTCGACCTGCCCAAGGCCGGCTCGACCGTCGCCGAGGGCAAGGTCGTGGGCGAGATCGAGTCGACCAAGTCGGTGGGGGAGTTGTTCGCCCCCGTGAACGGCACCGTCGTCGAGGCCAACGAGGCCGTGTCGGCGAGCCCTGAGCTCGTCAACAGCGACCCGTTCGGCGAGGGCTGGCTCCTCAAGGTGCGCTTCGAGTCCCTTCCGACGCTGCTGAGCTTCGACGAGTACTCCGCGCTGGTCGGGGAGTGAACGCGGACCTGTCGGGCTTCGCGGTCCGTCACATCGGGACGGACGCGGCGGCGCAGGCACGTATGCTCGCGGCCGTCGGCTACGACTCGGTCGACGCTCTCGTCGTCGCGGCGGTTCCCTCCTCGATCCATGTCGACGCGTTCCGCTCGGCAGCCGAGTCGGTGCTGCCGCCCGCCGCGACCGAACGCGAGGCGCTCGCCGAACTTCGTTCCATAGCTGACCGCAACACCGTGAACCGGTCCATGATCGGGCTCGGCTACTACGACACGATCACCCCCGCCGTGATCAAGCGGAACGTGCTCGAGAACCCGAGTTGGTACACCGCATACACCCCCTATCAGCCGGAGATTTCACAGGGTCGCCTCGAGGCCCTCATCAACTTCCAGACGATGATCACCGACCTCACCGGACTGCACACGGCCAACGCCTCGATGCTCGACGAGGGAACCGCCGTCGTCGAGGGGATGATGCTCGCCCGTCGCGCGAGCAAGGTCGAGCCACGCGTATTCATCGTCGATGCGGATACCCTCCCGCAGACTCGCGCGCTGCTCCAGAACCGCGCGGCCGCCGTCGGAATCCATCTCGTCGAGCTGCCGCTCTCCACCATCGACCCCGCCGAACTTCCTGAGG
>JAODAQ010000016.1 GCA_025463515.1 Rhodoglobus sp. | reverse complement strand
GCCGAGAAGACCTCCTCGTCGACGATGGGGGCAGCGGGGCTCGACAGGATCTGCGCGAAGGTCTGGTCGTCACCGTTCTTGAGGTGGAAGACGACTGTCGTGTCATCCGTTGCCTCGACGCTCTCGATGTTGCCTTCCTGCACGTCGAGCTTGAGGTTCGACGCGTCCGTGTAGTACTTCAGGTCGATGTTCTTCGTGGCCGGAGCGCCCAGGACACCCTGGTAGTCGGGGTTGGCCTCGAACGACACCAGGTTGTTGAAGTCGTAGCTCGTGATCACGTACTGGCCGGCGAAGGCGTTGCCCGCGACGATGTCGGCGTCCGGCGTGACGGCGTCGGCCGAGAAGACATCCTCGTCGACGATCGGAGCTGCCGGGCTCGACAGGATCTGCGCGAACGTCTGGTCGTTGCCGTTCTTGAGGTGGAACACGACGGTCGTGTCATCCACGGCCTCGACGCTGTCGAGGTTGCCGAGCAGCGGCCACGGGCCGTTGTCGTCGTGGATCGCGTTGATGCGGTCGAACGAGAACTTCACGTCGGAGGAGGTGAGGTCGTTGCCGTTGGCGAACTTCAGGCCGTCCTTGAGGACGACGGTGTACTCCGTCGGGCTCGTGAACTCGGCAGACGCCGCGATGTCGGGCTCGACATCGGAGGTGCCCTGCTTCGAGTTGAGCAGGAACGGGTACACCTGGTTCATGACGGCGAACGAGCCGTTGTCGTACGAGCCGGCCGGGTCGATGAAGGTGACCTTGTCGGTGGTGCCGACGATGAGCGAGTCACTACCGGCGTCGCCGCCGTTGTCGCCGCCCGACGCGGCGCAGCCGGCGAGAGCGAGTGCGAACACTGCCGTGCCGGCGAACGCGCCGAGAACGCGCTTCTTGGATGCGGATGTCATATCCGTCTACCTCTTCCTAATTGATGGCAAGGAACGCGACGGCGCGCCAAACGGCGCGCCGTGCGTTGCTGTGCATCAGTCCTAACACACATGGACAACCCGTTCGCCATTGGGAGACGGATGTTTACATGAAAGCAACTTTTCGGCGCGGGATGGCGCTATTCGTCGCGCAGCGCACGCCGCTCGGTCTC
The DNA here is from genome assembly GCA_025463515.1 of Rhodoglobus sp. Taxonomy (GTDB): domain Bacteria; phylum Actinomycetota; class Actinomycetes; order Actinomycetales; family Microbacteriaceae; genus Rhodoglobus. The sequence goes on along the minus strand of JAODAQ010000016.1, from coordinate 78,134 downwards.
GATGCGCACCAGGTCCCGCTGCACGGCGGAGAACCGCTCGGCGTCGGCCGTGGCATCCAGCCGCTGCATGGCGCCCATGAGCTCGACCTTCTCGCGCAGCAGGTCGCGGTCGATGAAGTCGGTGACGATGCTGCGGCAGTAGCCGGGCATCTTGTCCTCCCGCGCGGGGATGGGGGCCACGGTGAGCTCGTTCACGAGCTTGCCGAACCGCTGCGGGACCTCCGAGGTGATGCGCGCCGCCCAGTCCGGGGCGAGAGCCATCGCAAGGCTCACCGCGATCGCGTCCCGCACGACGCCGAGGTCGCCGTCGGTGAACCCGATGCGCATGGCCTTCCCCATGAGCCGCTCGCCCACGTAGTCGGGGTGCTGCAGGATCGCCATGAGCACGTCGCGCTCGGTGCGCGTGGTGGTGTCGGTGCGCAGGCGCGTGATCGACGGCTCGTCCTCCCCGCCGCTGGTCGGGCCTGCCGAGACCTCCGGCTCGCGCTCCGCCGGCCTCGACGAGGTCGACCCGCCCGACGCGCGGACCGCCCGCTGCACCTCCGTCGGGTCCATCCCGAGCCAGCCGGCGAGGTTGCGCACGTACCCGATGCTGAGCGCTTGGTCACGGATGCCCGCCACGACAGGCGCCGCGGCACGCAGTGCCGCGACCCGGCCCTCGACGGTCTCGAGGTCGTGCGCAGCCAGCTGCCGCCGGATCATGAACTCGAACATCGGCTTGCGGCTCTTGATGAGGCGCTGCACGGCGCCGTCGCCCTGCTTGAGCCGCAGGTCGCACGGGTCGAGCCCGTCCGGCGCTACCGCGACAAAGGTCTGCGCGGCGAACCGCTGCTCCTCGGCGAAGGCGCGGCTCGCGGCCTTCTGGCCCGCCTCATCCGGGTCGAAGGTGAAGATGACCTCGCCCGTGCCCGTGGTGTCGGCGTTGTCCACGTCCCCGATCACGCGGCGCACGATCTTGATGTGGTCGACGCCGAACGCCGTGCCGCAGGTGGCGACCGCCGTGGTGATGCCCGCGAGGTGGCAGGCCATCACGTCGGTATAGCCCTCCACGACGACGACCTGGCGGCCGCGCGCGATGTCGCGCTTGGCGAGGTCGAGCCCGTAGAGCACCTGGCTCTTGTGGTACACCGGCGTCTCCGGGGTGTTGAGGTACTTCGGCCCGTTGTCATCGTCGAGCAGCTTTCGTGCACCGAAGCCCAGGGTCGCGCCCGTGACATCCCGGATCGGCCACACCAGCCGCCCCCGGAACCGGTCGTACACGTCGCCGCGGTCGCCGCGGCCCAGCAGGCCCGCCGTGACGAGCTCCTCCTCCGTGTAGCCGAGCGACTTGAGGTGGGTGCGCAGGGCGCTGCCTCGCGGGGCGAAGCCGACACCGAAGCGCTGGGCTGCCGAGGCGTCGAAGCCGCGGCTGCCGAGGAACGCGCGCGCCGGCTCGGCGTCGGCCGTCGTGAGCTGGGAGACGTAGAACTCGGCTGCGGACTCGTTGGCGGCGAGGATGCGCGCGCGGTTGCCGTGGTCGGTGGCGGCACCCCCGTCTTCGTAGTGCAGCTCGTAGCCGATGCGCGCCGCCATGCGCTCGACGGCCTCGGAGAAGGAGACGTGGTCCATCTTCTGCAGGAACGTGAAGACGTCACCGCCCTCCCCGCAGCCGAAGCAGTGGTAGAAACCGACCTGCGGACGGACGTGGAAGCTCGGGCTGCGCTCCTCGTGGAACGGGCACAGGCCCTTCATCGAGCCGACGCCGGCGTTCTTCAGGCTCACGTAGTCGCCGACGATGTCAGCCAGATTCGTGCGCGACCGGACCTCGTCGATATCGCTTCGTCGGATCAGGCCTGCCACGCTGTGATTCTACGTTCAGCGGGCGTCAGACATTCCCGCGGGGGTCATCCGACCAGGCGCTGGTGCCAGGCCGTCGCCGACTGGTCGGTGAGCGACGCGACCTGGTCGACCACCGCGCGCTTGCGCTGCTCGTCTGTCGTCGCCGCGTTCCAGTCGGCGGTGAAGCCCGCGTCGAGGTTCGCGGGCGCGCTCCACAGCAGGACGTCGGCGAGCTCGGTCAGGATGTCGCGCTGCTGCGCGTAGATCGGGCGCCGCGCGTTCGTCGACATCACGAACGCCGCCACGATGCCCTTGAGCACGGCGATCTCGGCCTGGATCTCGCGCGGCACTTCGAGGTCTGCGCCGAAGCGCGCAAGGGTGCCGGTGTGCGCCTCTCTGGTGGCCTGCACGGCGGCGCCGGCGAACCTGCCGATGAGCTGGCTGGTGAGGTTCTTGAGGCGGCCGTGGGCCTCGCGGCTGCCATCCCAGCGGTCCAGCCACGGGTCCAAGTTGTCGAGGCGGTCGAAGGCGGCGATGAGCTCGTCGTGGTTGATCTCGCCGCCGATCCACGTGAACATCGAGTTCACGAGGTCGTCGTGGTTGACGCGGGCGCCGAGCGCCGTGACATCCACATAGCCGTTGACAATCGCGTCCTCGAAGTCGTGCACCGAGTAGCCGATGTCGTCGGAGAGGTCCATCACCTGCGCCTCGATGCAGCGCTTCCGGTCCGGGGCGCCGATGCGCAGCCACTCGAACGCCGCGGTGTCATCGTCGTAGAAGCCGAACTTGCTCCGGCCGCTGGGATCATGGATGCCCTGCGCGCTCGGCCACGGGTACTTGCAGCTCGCATCCAGCGAAGCGCGAGTGAGGTTGAGGCCGTAGCTGCGGCCGTCGTCGCCGAACACTTTCGGCTCGATGCGGGTGAGCAGCCGCAGGGTCTGGGCGTTGCCCTCGAAGCCGCCGATGTCGTGCGCCCAGTCGTTGAGCGCGCGCTCGCCGTTGTGGCCGAACGGCGGGTGCCCGAGGTCGTGCGCGAGGCACGCGGTGTCGACCACGTCCGGGTCCAGGCCGAGGCTGTCGGCGAGCTCGCGCCCGACCTGCGCGACCTCGAGCGAGTGGGTGAGGCGGTTCCGCGAGAAATCGGAGCCGCTCGTCGGGCTCAGAACCTGAGTCTTGGCGGCGAGCCTGCGCAGCGCACTCGAGTGCAGCACGCGCGCGCGGTCACGGGCGAAGTCGCTGCGACGGCTCGAGTGCTCCTCCGGGAACCAGCGCTCGGCGTCGAAGTCGGAGTAGTTGTTCGGCACCGCGCTATCCGCCACTGGTGCTCAGCTCGGCCTCGTTCAGCTCGTCGCGGTGCGTCTCCTGCAGCTCGCGGCTGTCGAGCCAGCCCTGCGGCAGCGACGGGCTCTTGGGCGTGCCTGCGCGGCCGCGCTGGCCCTCGGCGTCGGCGCCCGGGTACGGCTGGTCCCCGTCGAGCTGGGCCAGCAGTTCGTCAAGCTGGGCGAGGTCGTGCACAGTCGCGAGGGATGCCCGCAGCTCGCCGCCCACGGCGTAGCCCTTGAAGTACCAGGCGACGTGCTTGCGGATGTCGCGGCAGGCCCGGTCCTCCTCCTCGAAGAACTCGGTGAGCAGTTCCGCGTGCCGCTTGAACGCGCGGGCGACCTCGCCGAGCGTCGGCTGCGCCTTGAGCGCCTCGCCGCGGAACGCCGCGGCCAGGTCGCCGAAGAGCCACGGGCGGCCGAGGCATCCGCGCCCCACCACGACGCCGTCGCAGCCGGTCTCGTCGACCATGCGCAGCGCGTCCTCGGCGCTCCAGATGTCGCCGTTGCCGAGTATCGGGGTGTCGGTGATCGTGTTCTTGAGCTTCTCGATCGCCGACCAGTCGGCCGTGCCGGAGTAGAACTCGGCGGCAGTGCGCGCGTGCAGCGCGATGCTCGCGACCCCCGCACCCTGCGCGGCCTTCGCCGCCTCGAGATAGGTGAGGTGGTCGGAGTCGATGCCCTTGCGCATCTTGATCGTGAGCGGCACGGCGCCGGCAGCCTTCACCGCCCCCTCCACGATGTCGCGGAACAGGTCGCGCTTCCAGGGGAGCGCCGCTCCCCCGCCCTTGCGCGTGACCTTCGGCACCGGGCATCCGAAATTCAGGTCGATGTGGTCGGCGCGGTCCTCGGCGACGAGCATCGTCACGGCCTCGGCGACCGTCTTCGGGTCCACGCCGTACAGCTGGATGCTGCGGGTGGTCTCCGACTCGTGGTGCCGGATCAGCCGCATGCTCTCGGGAGTGCGCTCCACGAGCGCGCGGCTCGTGATCATCTCGGAGACGTAGAGACCGGCGCCGTACTCGCGGCACAGCCGGCGGAAGGCCGTGTTGGTGATGCCCGCCATCGGCGCGAGCACCACGGGGACATCGAGGGCGATGGGCCCGATGTTCAGCGCGGGCGCCGGAGCGGCGAGAATGGTCACGTGTCAATTCTCCCATCACTTTCCGGCAGAGACCGCGTAGCGACGGATGCCGACGCCCGCGGCATCCCGATCGAGATCGTCGAGCGCCCGAACGCCGCCTCCCTCGAGCATGCCGCAGAGCTGCTCGGCATCTCGCCCGCCGCGATCGTGAAGAGCCTCGTGGTGAAGCGGCACGACGGCACGTTCCTGTTCGCGCTCGTGCCCGGCGACCGGCAGATCTCGTGGGCGAAGCTGCGCACGGTCGTCGGTGTCAACAAGCTCCAGCTGCCCTCGCAAGAGATCGCCCTCGAGGCCACGGGTTACGAGCGCGGCACGATCACGCCGCTCGGGTCGACCACCGCCTGGCCGGTGTTCATCGACTCCCGGGTGAGCGGTCGCATCGCGCTCGGCGCCGGCGAGCACGGCTACAGCGCGTGGGTCCAAGCGGACGACCTGGTCCGCGGCCTCGACGCCACCTCCGCGGATATCAGCGACTGATGGCACTCGACGAGAACCCGTGGGTCTTCCGGTTCGAGGGCAAGCTGTGGGTCAGTGAGACTCCGCGCGAGCGGGCCATCTCCGAGCTCAGGGCGCAGCGCGCGTGGGACGCCCGGAACGCCAAGCTCCAGCGCTGGTGGGTGGCGATCGCGATCGGTGCCGTGGTCGGGATCGTGCTCACCCTCGCCCTCGGCACCGCCACGGGCATCCCGCCGGCCCTGTACCTCTTCGCACTGCCGGTCGGCTTCGGCATCGGCGCCGTGCTCGGCGCGCTCGTCAACAAGCGCATCACTCCGGCGTCGCAGCACGAGTCGCTGCCGGAGCGCCCGACAGTGCCGTTCCTCGTCCGCGTGCCGCCGCGCGTCGCCTCGAAGGCGCCGGCAGACGCCTCCGCGCGCGACCTCATGGAGTGGTCGCGCCGGGGGTACGTCGGCTAGCAGTCCGCCTAGACCGCGGTGCTGGCTAGACCGCGCGGTGCTGGTTAGACCGCGTCCTCGTCGAGCTTGCGGTTCACGACCGCCTGCTGGTGGTGCTCCGGGATCGCGCAGAAGTCGCCGTCGCACGCCGCCGCAGCGGGATCACCGAGCCGCTCCAGCTTGATGATCGGCAACGGCAGTGTTGTGGCATCCATCAGACGGCTTCTCTCTCGCTCTGCACCTGTGCCAGCACGTTAGCGAACGTCGCGGCGTCCTGAGCGCCGGACACCCCGTACTTGCCGTCGATCACGAAGAACGGGACCCCCTGGATGCCGTACTCCTGCGCGAGCGCGACATCGGCCTTCACGTCCGCGAGGAACCGGTGCGACTCGAGCGCCTCGGTCACCTCGTCGCGGTCGTAGCCCAGCTCGACCGCGATCTCGACCAGGTCGGGGATGCGGCCGACGTGCTCGCCGTTCACGAAGTACGCCTTCAACAGGCGCTCCTTCATCTCGATCTGGCGGCCCTTGCTCTTGGCGAAGTGGATGAGCTCGTGCGAGATCACGGTGTTGGTCTGGTGCACGTGGTCGTAGTCGTAGTCGAGGCCGACGCTCTTCGCGATGCCGGTGACCCGGGCGAGCATCTCCTCGACCTGGGCTACCGGCATGCCCTTGCGCTGGCTGAGGTAGTCGATGGGCGTGCCGTCGAAGTCCACGGGGGTGTCGGGGGCCAGCTCGAAGGAGTGGTACTCGATCTCGACGTCTCCACCGAACTCTGCGGCTCCCGCCTCGAACTTGCGCTTGCCGATGTAGCACCAGGGGCACTGCACGTCTGACCAGATGTCTACCTTGATGGGTTCGCTCACGTAATGCCCAACGCCGAGTCGGGCGCGATATTCCCGGCTCCCGGAAGTCCGATCCGCACTCATCGCGCAACTCGCCGTCGTCCGCGCGACGTCGCGGTCAGGAGTGTCCCGATGCCAATCAGCGCCACGGCCACGACTCCCGCGTTCTGCGGCTCGCTCCCCGTCTTCGCAAGCCGCGCCTGCGCCGGTGGCGGCGCCTGGACGAAGTGCGTCTCCTCGGGCAGGCCGAACGGCGAGACAAACAGGTACCCCTCAGGCAGGGATGCCGCACCCACGGCATCCTGCCGGGCGGCGTCGATCGTCCACACCCAGGTGTAATAGCCCGGCTGCGACGCGATCGCCGTCGCGCTCGTGGAGTACTCGCCGGGATTCTGGAGGGTCAGCGTCTCCCTCGCCGCGACGGGCGCACCAGCGGGCACCGTGTCCGACTGCGCGGGCTGCACGTCGAACGGTCCGTACAGCACGCCCTCGGCGACGACCGCCACGGGCACACCGTCGGCACGGGCCCGCCACGGGCGGGAGCCCTCCGCGAGGCCCACCGCCACGAGGTCGACGAGCGGCTGGCCGAGCTCGACGGTGGCGTGCTCCACCGTCGTCGTGAGCACGGGCGCGAAGTCGAGCTGCACCACCTGGTCTTGCGCGGCCGCCGAGAACGTGAACGACCCAGGGCCTGCACCGCGGATGGTGCGCTGCTGCCCGGCGGTCGTGTACAGCACGAGGCTCGGGCCGGCGGTGGTGGGCGCGGCGAAGGCGACGCGGGCGGAGACCGTGTACTCCCGCGCATCGTCGGCCGGAATTCCGCGGATCGGGATCTCCTCCGCGGCGGTGACGGCGAAGGAGGCCTCCCCCGTGTCCGCCCGCACGGCGCCCGAGAGGGTGAGCGTTCCCGTCGCGGTGGGCGGCGTGGCGGCAACGGAGGCGGTACCGGCGGCCGGATCGATGAGGAGGGTCGCGGTGCCCGTCGGGATGGCGTTGGCCTCGGCATCCGCCCAGATCGCGTCGTAGACCTTGATCACAGTCGCGTTGCCGTTCAAGTACCACGCACCCGCCGCGTAGCCGGCACCGAGGTCGCGCGCCCAGCCGCTCGTGTAGGCGTTGACGAAGGCCGCGACGGCCGCCGCCTGAACAGGATCGTCGGTCTGGCCGTGCTTCAGGAGGACGTAGTTCAGCTTCTGCAGGTGGGCCGCGGGGAGTGCCGCGCCCCAGGAGGTCACGAGAGTCCCGACCGTCGACGGGCCCGAGGTCGTGCCTGAGGGCCAGGGCAGCGCGGAGTCGATGCAGTAGACGCGCGCGCCATCCGGAGCCAGGTAGTTGCCGAGGTAGCCGCCGTAGGGGGTGAGGTTGGGGATGCCGACGTGCTTCGTCGCTGCCTCAGCGGGGAGGGCGCTGGTGAGCCCGAGGCCGGCGAGGGCGAGGACGGTGAGGAGTAGGGCCAGGAGGCGGGTTCGAAGGCGCATCCCGACAGTGTCGGGAACTCAGCGCGATGGGCCGCGGGCTCGGCGCTGGATAGTGGGTTGACTCTCCGTGCCGCGCATGTGGAGGAGTTGGTCCACGGCGGACGCGACGGCCTCCCACTCGTAGAAGACCATGCGCGCCGGAATCCGGAGGGGCGAATAGTTCGCGGCGATGATGGCGAGGTCCTTTCGACGGTCCCGTTCAAAAGAATCGCGGTGGAACTCCTCGCCGTCGGTCTCGAGCCCTACGACACGGTCGATGAGAAGGTCGATGCGTTCGCCGCCGAGACGGACTTGGCTCTCGACGGCGTGCCCGGCGACTCGCAGCCTCGTGCGAGACAGCGACTCGGGCAGGCTCTCGCACCGCTCGTCGACCCAGTGCGCGATCCAGCGCCGATTCTTCGGGAGTGCGAGGATCACCCGCTCGAAGTCGATGCGATCGAGACGACCGGTGTGCAGAGCCCAGTCGAGGGCTGCGACCGCGGTCTCGAGCGTCTCGTCGAGCACGACGCGCACCAGCGCGTCGATGAGCGCCACAGAGGTCGCGGTGCCGCGATCGCGGATGTCTCCCGAGTCCCAGTGCAGGCGGACGCCCCTGTCCGTCGGCCGGAGCCGCGCCGAGTTATCGGCCACCGACACGTGGAGTGGGTGATTGCCGAGGACCCACCCGCGCCACGCGATGATCGCAGAGATGCCGGTGAGGCGGCCGCCGATTCGCAGGGCGCGCACGCGCGGGCTCTCGCGTTCGGTCGTGTACCAGCCCCGTCTCACCCGCACCACCTCGCGGGCGCGGACAGCTCGCGTGAGATCGATGTCACGAGCGCCCCGCGCCACGAGCTGCCGCTTGTGCGCGAAGCCGCCGAGATCCTGGACGAGCGCGTGAACGTCTGCCATCGGACAAGGGTCCGACGAGACTCGGCGGCACCGGGCCGCGCGAGGAGAGCCTGTGGGCAGATTCGCGTCCGCGCGCGAGTGGAGGTCTCGGCAATTCAGGACACCGGGATGCGTTAAGCGCTTAGGCCGGTGCCGAGAGAGGGTTTCGAGCTCCGTAGTCCTGAGTTGCCAACGCGGAGGGAGGCCGCGGGGCTCTGGGACGGGACGGGACGGGACGCCGCGGGTGGCGCCGGAGACGGCGCCGCGGCCGGGCGCGCCGCCCTCAACGCCGTGGAGCCCGCCACCGCACCGCGGGGTGCAGCGCGGGCTCCGCGGCTGTTGAGGACCTGCCTACGCCCCGATCAGCTGTGCCGCGAGGTACGCGCGCAGTCCCTCGAGCGGGATGCGCTGCTGCTCCATGGTGTCGCGCTCGCGCACGGTCACGGCCTTGTCGTCGAGGGAGTCGAAGTCGATCGTGACGCAGAACGGAGTGCCGATCTCGTCCTGCCGTCGGTAGCGGCGGCCGATGGCGCCGGCGTCGTCGAAGTCCACGTTCCAGAGCTTGCGCAGGTCGGCGGCGACCTCCTTGGCCAGCGGCGAGAGCTGCTCGTTGCGCGAGAGCGGCAGCACCGCGACCTTCACCGGCGCGAGGCGGCGGTCGAGGCGCAGGACGGTGCGCTTGTCCACGCCGCCCTTGGCGTTGGGGGCTTCATCCTCGGCATAGGCATCGAGCAGGAACGCCATGAGCGCGCGCGTGAGGCCGAACGCGGGCTCGATCACGTACGGGATCCAGCGCTCGTCCTTGGTCTGGTCGAAGTACGAGAGGTCGGTACCGGATGCCTCGGAATGAGTCCGAAGGTCGAAATCGGTGCGGTTCGCCACACCCATGAGCTCGCCCCACTCGCTGCCCTGGAAGCGGAAGCGGTACTCGATGTCGACGGTGCGCTTCGAGTAGTGCGACAGCTTCTCCTGCGGGTGCTCGTAGAAGCGCAGGTTCTCGGGGTTGATGCCGAGGTCGACGTACCAGCGCATCGCCTCCTGCATCCAGTACTCCTGCCACTCCTCGTCGGTGCCGGGCTCGACGAAGAACTCCATCTCCATCTGCTCGAACTCGCGGGTGCGGAAGATGAAGTTTCCTGGCGTGATCTCGTTGCGGAAGCTCTTGCCCACCTGGCCGATGCCGAACGGGGGCTTCATCCGGGCGGCGCCCATGACGTTCGCGAAGTTCACGAAGATGCCCTGCGCGGTCTCGGGGCGGAGGTAGTGCAGGCCCTCCTCGTTGTCGACGGGGCCGAGGAAGGTCTTGAGGAGCCCGGAGAAGTTCTGCGGCTCGGTCCAGGAGCCGGGCTGGCCGGTGTCGGGGTCTTTGATGTCGGCGAGGCCGTTGACGGGGGGATGCCCGTGCTTCTCCTCGTACGCCTCGAGGAGGTGGTCCGCGCGGTAGCGCTTGTGGGTGTGCAGCGACTCCACGAGCGGGTCGGAGAACACCTCCACGTGCCCGGAGACCTCCCACACCCGCTTCGGGAGGATCACCGCGGAGTCGATGCCGACGACGTCATCGCGGCCCTGCACGATGGTCTGCCACCACTGCTTCTTGATGTTCTCCTTGAGCGCGGTGCCGAGCGGCCCGTAGTCCCACGCGGAGCGCGAACCGCCGTAGATCTCTCCCGACTGGAAGACGAAACCCCTGCGCTTGGCGAGGTTGATGACGGCGTCGAGATTGCTGGGGGTTGCCACGTGCACTCCAATAGTCAGCCGAGCTGGATGCCCGGTCGGCGAAGCCACAAGCCTACCGAAGGGCTCGCACCACCGACTCCACATCGCTCTCGTCGTTCCAGAGGTGGAACGAGGCGCGCAGGCGCCCGGCGCGGCCGGAGGCCCGGATGCCCGCGGAGATGAGCTTGCCGAGATCTTCGCCCGAGGCATCCGGCCAGCTCACTATCGCCTGGTGCTGCCGCTCGATGCCGAGCGCGTCGCACAGGGAGTCGCCGAGGCCGCTCGTGAGGTCCCAGACCTCCTGCATGTCGAGGCCGGCGAACAGGGCGAGCGACTGCTCGGCGCCGATCCACGCCTGCCAGGCCGGCGAGACGTCGAAGCGGCGAGCGCTCGGGGCGAGGTGCATCTCCGGCCCGTAGCAGCTCTGCCACACGTCGTCGCCGGCGTACCAGCCGGCCTGCAGCGGGGTCATGAGGGCGTCGAAGCGCTCGGAGAGGGTCATGAACGCAACGCCGCGCGGCGAGCACAGCCACTTGTAGGTGTGGCACACCGTGACGTCGTAGGGCGCGGCGTCGACGGGGAGCACCCCGGCCGCCTGGGTCACGTCGCAGAACGTGTAGGTGTGATGGCGCGCGGCAGCCTCGACGATGGCGCTCGCGTCGGCCACGAGCCCGCTCGACGACTGCACGAGGGAGAAGACCACGAGCCAGGTGCTGTCGGTGATCGAGTCGGCGAGCGCGGACTGCGGCACCGTGCGCACGGTGATCCCGGGGCGCTGCAGGAAGGGGAAGATGATCGACGAGAAGTCGCCCTCGATGCACAGCACCTCGGCGCCCTCGGGGGCGGCTGCGGCGACCAGGGATGCCATGACCGAGCTCTGCGACCCCTGCGCGACCCGCTCCACGGGCATCCCGACGAGCCTCGCGTAGTGCGCCCGCGAGCGCTCGATCACCGGGTCGTAGCCCTGCGGGTCGCGGTCGGCGCGGGCCCAGGCGGCCAGATCGGCGGTCATCGCCTCGACCGCCTGGCGGGGCGGGAGGCCGATGGAGGCGACCGCGAGATAGCCGCGCGGGTCGCCGAAGCTGTCGATTGCCTGCTGCAGTGCTGCTGAGGTCATGGAGCCAGCCTCTCCCGCGAGCATCCATGCGACAAGGGCATGTATCGCATGGCATTCATAACGTGGGATTATTCGGGGCATGGATACCGCACTCGACCTGCACTCGATCCGCATCGTCCGGGCGATCGCCGAGCACGGCACGATCAGCGGCGCGGCGCGGGCACTCGGCTTCAGCCAGCCCGCGATCAGCCAGCACCTGCGCCGCGTCGAGGGCCGGCTCGGCGTGCCGCTGGTCGTGCGCGCGGGGCGCGGCGTGCGGCTCACCGAGCCCGGGCAGGTGATCGCCCGGCACGCGATCACCATCACCTCCGCGCTCGATGCGGCAAGCGGCGACCTCGCGGACCTCGTGGGGCTCGCGTCCGGTCTCGTGCGGGTGGCGGCGTTCCCCACCGCGTCCTCCACGGTCGTGCCCCGGTTCCTGCAGGCCATGCGGGACGCGCATCCGGGCATCACCGTCAGCTATGTCGAGGCGGAGCCGCCCGAGGCGATCGGGATGCTCCGCGAGGGGCTCGTCGACCTCGCCGTGACGTTCGCCTACCCCGGAGACCGGGCAGACCCGCACCGCGACCCGGATGCCTCGGTCGAGACGGTCCCGCTGTACACCGAGCCCGTGGTGATCGCCCTTCCCGCCGACCACGCCCTCGCGGCGGGCGAGACCGTCGAGCTCGCCCGACTCGCCGACGCGCGCTGGATCGCCGGCTGCCCGCTGTGCCGCGGGCACCTGCTGGCCGCGTGCGAGGCCGTGGGCGTCACTCCGCGCATCGACCTCGAGACCGACAACGCCATCGCCGTGCTCAACCTGGTCGGCGCAGGGCTCGGGGTCGCGCTACTGCCCCAGCTCGCGCTCGCGACCGCACCGGTGCCGCCCGGCGCGGTGGTGCGCTCGACGTCGCCGTCGAGCGACCGCAGTATCCAGGTGATCGTGCAGTCCGGGTCGCAGCGCGTGCCGAGCATCGCGGCCGCACTCGCGGCCATGCGGGCGCTCGACGGCGCCGACTGGGGCCTGCGCCGCAGCTGAGCCGCCCGTTTCGAAAACGCAGGAGATTCGCGCGTGAAAAGCCCCGGGCAGCGCCGACAGCGCCAAAAGCGGCGGATCTCCTGCGTTTTCGGCAGAGCGGGCAGCGCGGGCAGCGCGGCAGCGTTCGAAAACGCAGGAGATTCGCCCCGAAATTGCACTGAGCGTCACGAAAGGCGCTCTCAGCGCGAGATCTCCTGCGTTTTCGGCAGAGAGGCGGGGCAGCGGGCGGGGCGCAGCGGGGCGGAGCGAGGCGGGGCGGGGCGGGTCAGTCGGCCACGGCCGCCGAGAGCGCGTGGGCTCGCTCGATGATGCGCACGACCTCGAGCGCGTCGCGCGGGTCGACAGGCGACGGGGCGCCCTCGACGATGCTCGCCGCAACGCCCGCGTAGAACGCCGGGTAGTCGCCGGCCTCGGTGGGTACGGGCTCGACCTCGTCGCCGGTGCCGATGGTGCCCCACTCCGCTTCCGGCGTGACCCCGTAGCCGTCGGAGCCCGGCCAGCGCTGCTCCTTGAGGAACGGCTCCTGGTTGTCGAGGCCGTAGACCTTGTACGCGGCCTCCGACCCGAGCACGCGGAAGCGCGGCCCGGACTGGCCGGCGGCCCGGCTCATCGTGAGGTGCGAGCGCACCCCGCTCGAATGCAGGAGGGAGATGAACGAGTCGTCGTCGGAGACGCTGCCCTCGCGCACGGTAAGCAGCTCGGCCTGCTCGACCGTTGCCGGGCCGAACAGCTGCAGGGCCTGGTCGATGAGGTGGCTGCCGAGGTCGTAGGTGATCCCCGCGCCCTGGTCGACGGTCGTGGTGTCCTGCCAGCGGACGCGGTTCGGGCCGCCCCAGCGCTCGAAGGTCGACTCGAAGCGCTGGACGGAGCCGAGCTTGCCGGAGGCGAGCAGGCGCTTGATCGTGAGGAAGTCGCCGTCCCAGCGGCGGTTCTGGAACACCGCGAGCAGCTTGCCGGTCTCCTCCGCCTTGGCGATGAGCTTCTTGGCGTCGACGACGGTGGGGACGAACGGCTTGTCGATGACGATCCCGGCGCCCGCCTCGAGCGCGGCGAGGCCCTGCTCGAGGTGCGTGTGCGCTGGGGACGCGAGGACGACCAGGTCGAGGTCTCCGGCACGGGCGAGGAGGGCATCCGGCGAGTCGACGATCTCTGCGCCGGGATGCTGCGCCCGCGCGTCAGCGGCGCGCTCGGGGTTCCCCGTGGCGATGAGGTCGAGGCGGAATGCCGGGTTGGTGGCGACGAAGGGGGCGTGGAACACGCGGCCGGAGAGTCCGAAGCCGATGATCCCCACGCGAATGGGCTGTGTGGTGGGCATCAGGACAGCCTAGCTACCGAGCGCGCTCACCCTCTCCCGCGCAGCGGCGATCTCGAGCGCCACCTCGTGCAGCTGCTCGCGCGTGACCGTCGCGTCAAGGCTGAAGCGCACCGCCGTCTGAGCCACCGCGGGCTCGATCCCCATGGCCAGCAGCACGTGGGAGGGCTCGTCGTCGCCGACCGCGCAGGCCGAGCCCGCCGAGCAGATGATGCCCTGCTCCCCCAGGGCCAGCAGGATCGACTCGCCGCTCGTGCCCGGGAAGCAGAACGAGGCGTTGCCGGGCAGGCGGCTCTCGCGCGGGCCCGTCAGGATCGCCCCCGGAACGGTAGCGAGCACCTCCTCGATGAACTCGTCCCGCAGCGCGGAGATGTCCGCACCGTGCGCGAGCGCAACCGCTGCGGCGAGCCCCACGGCGCCCGCGACGTTCTCCGTGCCCGAGCGGCGGTCGCGCTCCTGCCCACCTCCGTGGATGACGGCCTCGAGCGGGACTCGCCCGCGCACGTACAGCGCGCCGATCCCCTTGGGCGCGCCGAGCTTGTGGCCGGAGATGCTCAGAGCGTCGACCCCGAGGTCGTGCAGGTCGAGCCATCCGGCCGCCTGCACCGCGTCGGTGTGCACCGGGATGCCGCGCGCGCGGGCCAGCTCGGTGATGCGCTTGAGCGGCTGCACGGAGCCGACCTCGTTGTTCGCGAGCATGACGGTCACGAGCGTCGTGTCGGGGCGCAGGGCGCCCTCGTAGGCGGCGAGGTCGAGCATCCCCTCGCCGTCGACGCCCACGACCGTCACCTCGAATCCGTGGAAGCGCTCGAGGTAGCTGCACGACTCCAGCACCGCCTCGTGCTCGATCGCCGAGGTCACGATGTGCCTGCCGCGCGGAGTGGCGAGCGCGATGCCCTTGATGGCGAGGTTGTCGGACTCGGTGCCGCCGGACGTGAAGACGACCTCGGAGGTGCGGCAGCCGAGCCACGCCGCGACGGTCTCGCGAGCGCCTTCCAGCGCCCTCGACGCGGACTCGCCCAGCTCGTGGTGGCTCGACGGGTTGCCGAAGTCGCCGGTGAGGTACGGCCACATCGCCTCGAGCACCTCGCGGCGCACCGCGGTCGTCGCCGCCGAGTCGAGGTAGATCATGAGACGGAAATGTCCAGCCCGAGGTCGAGCGCGCGCACGCTGTGGGTGAGCGCGCCCACCGAGATGATGTCGACGCCGCAGCGGGCGATCTCCGCGACCGTGTCGAGGTTCACTCCCCCGCTCGCCTCGACGAGCGCGCGCCCGGCGACGAGGGCGACGCCCGCCCGGAGCTGCTCCGGCGTGAAGTTGTCGAGCATGATCGTGTCGACTCCGGCCGAGACGACCTCCTCGACCTGGTCGAGCCTGTCGACCTCCACCTCCAGGTGGGTGGTGTGCCCGATCTTCGCGCGCGCGGCGCGAATCGCGTCGCCGAGCGGGATGCCCGCCGCCGCCAGCACCGCGAGGTGGTTGTCTTTGGCGAGCACCGCGTCCGAGAGCGAGAAGCGGTGGTTGTGGCCGCCGCCGTCGCGCACGGCCTGTCGCTCGAGCGCCCGGAGCCCCGGCGTCGTCTTGCGAGTGTCGACGATGCGGGCATCCGTGCCCCTCACCGCGTCGACGTAGCGGGCAGTGAGCGTCGCGATGCCGCACATGCGCTGCATGAGATTGAGCGCGATGCGCTCGCCCCGCAGCACCGAGCGTGCCGGGCCCGTGACGGTCGCGAGCACGGTGCCCGGAACGAGCGGCTCCCCGTCATGGGCGAGCACCGTCACCGCGATCGACGCGTCGACGAGCTCGAACACCCGCGCGAAGACGCCGAGGCCGCTCAGGATGCCCGGCTCGCGGGCCACGAGGCTGGCTGCCGCGACCGACTCCGCGGGCAGGAACGCCTCGGAGGTGATGTCGCCCCAGGGCGCGTCCTCCTCGAGAGCGCGGACGATGACGTCGTCGAGGCTCATGCCAGCACCGCCACGGGGACCACGAGCTCGAACGAGTGCGCGAGCTCAGGGTTCGTCTCCGGAAAGTCGAGCCGCTCGTGCGCCCCGCGGGACTCCTCCCGGCGCTGGGCGGCGTGCACGAGAACCCGCGCGAGGTCGAGCAGGTTGCGGTCCTCGCCGGCCTCGACCGTATCGCCCTCCGCTCGCCACACGGCGAGCTGCGCGGCCGCTTGCGCCAGGCCCGTCGCGTCGCGCTCGAGCCCCACGAGGCCCCACATGAGCTCCTGCAGCTCGGCGCGCTCGAACGTCTCGGTGCCGTCGTGCAGCACGTCCGCGAGTGCGGCGTCGGTTGCGAGGGGCGCAGCGCCGCTGTCGAGCGCGTCGCTCGCGCGCCACGCGAAGACCAGTGACTCGAGCAGCGAGTTCGAGGCGAGGCGATTGGCTCCGTGCACGCCGGTGGAGGCGGCCTCGCCCACCGCGAACAGGCCGGGCAGAGAGGTGCGGCCCTCGATGTCCGTGCGGATTCCGCCCATCCAGTAGTGCGCGGCGGGCGTGACCGGCACGGGCTCGGCGGCCCAGTCGAAGCCGTGCGCCTCACAGGCGCGGGTGATGCCCGGGAAGCGCTGCGCGAGGTAGTCGCGGCCGAGCGCGGTGGCATCCAGCAGCACGGGCCTGCCGCCCTGCGCGGCCATGGCGCGCGCGATGCCGCGGGCCACGACGTCGCGGGGGGCGAGCTCGCCGTCCGGATGCACGTCGAACATGAACCGGCGGCCGTGCTCGTCGAGGAGCACCGCGCCGTCGCCGCGCACGGCCTCGGACACGAGCGGATTGCCGGGCACAGCGAGCGAGGTGGGGTGGAACTGGTAGAACTCGAGGTCGGCGAGCGCGGCACCGGCGCGCATGGCTGCCGCGACCCCGTCGCCGGTCGTGACCGTCGGGTTGGTCGTGTGGCTGTAGAGCTGGCCCGCGCCGCCGCTCGCGAGCACGACGACATCGGCGGCGATAGTGCGGGGCCCGTCGGCACTGAGCACCTCGATGCCCACGACACGGCCCTCGTCGAGCACCAGGTCGCGCATGAACGTGTACTCGTGCACCTCGACGGCGAGCTTCTTCACGGCGCGCAGGAGCGCGACCTCGATCGCCAGGCCCGTGGCGTCCCCGCCCGCATGGATCACCCGGCGGGCGGAGTGCGCGGCCTCGTGACCGCGTGCGAGCTCGCCGTTGACCCGGTCGAACTCGACGCCGAGCGCCATGAGGTCGCGCACCCGCTGGGGGCCCTCGCTGCACAGCACCTCGACCGCGACCGGGTCGCACAGGCCGTCTCCCGCGCGCAGCGTGTCCGCGACGTGCGACGCGACACTGTCGTCGGGGAACAGGGCCGCCGCGATGCCGCCCTGCGCGTACTTGGTGTTGCTCTCGGCGAGCTCGGACTTCGTGACGAGCACGACATCGTGGCGGGCGCTGGCCCGGTAGGCGGTGATGAGGCCGGCGATGCCGGTCCCCACGACGACGACGCGGCTCACGGCTTGGCCGCCAGCATGCGCTCGAGGGCGATACGAGCAGGCTCGGCGACGTCGTCCGCCACCGTGATCTGGTTGATCACGCGGCCGGCGACGAGCTCCTCGAGCACCCACGCGAGGTAGCCGGGGTGGATCCGGTACATCGTGGAGCACGGGCACACCACCGGGTCGAGGCAGAAGATCTCGTGCTGCGGGAACTCCGCTGCGAGCCGGTTCACCATGTTGACCTCGGTGCCGATCGCGAACGTCGTGGGCTCTGCTGCGGCAGCGACAGCCTTGCGGATGTAGTCGGTCGAGCCCGCTTCATCCGCCGCATCGACGACCTCCATGGGGCACTCGGGGTGCACGATGACGCGAACGCCCGGATGCTCGGCGCGCGCCTTCTCGATCTGGGCGACGTTGAACCGCTTGTGCACGCTGCAGAAGCCGTGCCACAGGATCACCCGCGCGTCCTCGATCCCGGCGACGTCGTTGCCGCCCAGCGGCTTGCGCGGATTCCACATCGGCATGCGCTCGAGCGGCACCCCCATGGCCTTCGCGGTGTTGCGCCCCAGGTGCTGGTCGGGGAAGAACAGCACTCGCTGCCCCCGCTCGAAGGCCCACTCGAGCACGGTTGCCGCGTTCGAGCTCGTGCACACGATGCCGCCGTGGCGCCCGCAGAACCCCTTGAGCGCTGCGGAGGAGTTCATGTACGTGACCGGGATGATCGGCACCCGCCCGTCCGCATCCGGCTCGGTGCCGTAGATCTCGGTGAGCTGCTCCCACGCCTCCTCCACCGAGTCGATGTCGGCCATGTCGGCCATCGAGCAGCCGGCGGCGAGGTTCGGCAGGATGACGCTCTGCCCGGGCTGGGCGAGGATGTCCGCCGTCTCCGCCATGAAGTGCACGCCGCAGAACACGATCGCCTCGGCATTGGGCACCGTCTGGGCGGCGTTCGCGAGCTGGAACGAGTCGCCGAGGAAGTCGGCGTGCTGCACTACCTCGTCGCGCTGGTAGAAGTGCCCGAGCACGACGACGCGGTCGCCGAGCGTGGCCTTGGCGGCGCGGATCCGGGCGTGCAGCTCGTCGTTCGACGCCTGCTGGTACTCGGTGGGCAGCTGGCCCTGGCGGGGCGAGCCCGTCGGGATGACGTCGCCCATCGACGCGCCGGGGCCGTAGCCGGGCGTGCCGAGGTCGAAGGTCCACGGGCCCTGGGCGAGTTCTGGCGTACAGCTCTCGCCGGGCGCGCTGCGGATGATGGTGTCAACTGACGACACGGGTGCTCCCTGTTTTCTCGTGGCTGAGCGGGCCGTTGTCGACGAGCTCGATGGAATGGTCGTAGCGGTAGAGGCGCGGCGGCCGGTGGCGGCCGCCCTCGACCTTGGCCTCGGTGGGGACGAGGGTGCCGGACGACTCGACCTGCCGGCGGAAGTTCGCCGGGTCGAGCGGCCGCTGCAGCACCGCCTCGTGCACCTCGCGGAGCTCGGTGAGGGTGAAGGTCTCGCCGAGAAACGCCCGGGCGATCCGGCTGTACTCGACCTTCGTGCGCAGCCGCCACAGCGCGTACTCGACGATCACGTTGTGGTCGAAGGCCAGTTGCGGCAGGTCATCGGCGGCGAACCACCGCACGTTCTCGCCCTCGAGGGCCTGCTGCGCCTGCTCGGCGCGCACGAGGGCCCAGTAGACGACGGAGACGACGCGATCGGCGGGCGAGCGGTCCACGTCGCCGAACGCGTACAGCTGCTCGAGGTAGGTGGGCTCGAGGGCTGTCGTCTCGAGGAGGTTGCGGGCCGCGGCATCCGCGAGGCTCTCGCTCTGGCCCACCCAGCCGCCGGGAAGCGCCCAGAGCCCGCCGAAGGGGTCCGCGATGCGGCGGACCAGCGGGATCCACGGCGCACTCAGGCCAGTGTCGGGGTGCGGGCGGAGGGCGAAGATGACGGTGGACACCGCGAGCGCAATGCCCTGCTCTTCACGTGCCATGGTTGCCGCCTCAGTAAGAGTCAATGTGACCTGAACTGATGATAGCACTTAGGGTCACGGTGACCAAAACCCGCCGAATCCTCCTGCCGAGATTCCCCGCGGCGGCACCTTTCGGCAATTCAGGACTTCAGGTGCCTGGGAGCGCTCCACGGTTCGATTTCGGCCACACTCAGGGCTCCAGTCCTGAATTGCCGAAAGCGGCGCTGGCTAGGATCGACGGATGCCCTCCGCGCCCCCTCGCCGCATCCTGGTCGCGGGCGTGGTCGGCGCGGGGAAGACCTCGCGCGCGCTGGCCGAGCTCGCTACTGCCCCGCGATGACGTCGTGCCAGTACGCGCCCGAGGCGAAGTACAGGGTCATAGCGCCCGCGATGAAGAGCACGATCATCCCGCCGACGACCCAGGCCGAGAGAGTGTAGAGGCGGGCGTACTGAGTCTTGCCGGGCTTCATCCGCTCACCGGGCGCCGCGACCGTGAGCGGGGCTGCGCGCTCGTCCTCGTAGGCGCGAGTCTGCCGCAGCGCCTTCGCCTGCAGCAGGTCGATCATGCGGTACAGCTTCTCGTAGCCCGCGGCATCGAGCCGCGTGAAGTCGTCGGGCGAGTACACGAACAGCCAGTCGTCGATGATCTCGACGTGGCTCACTCCCACCTCGTCGATGAGGAGCGCCATGAGGTCGGGCGCGAAGATGTACAGCGCGTCGACCTCGTAGTCGGCGGGCGCGTAGAGGGTGAAGTGCTTGTCGAAGTCGCCCTCGAGCGACAGCCGCTGCGAGCGGTCGACGCTCACGGGAAGCGCTCCGGTCGAGTTCTGGTCGTTGGCCGTCGACTCCAGCAGGATGTGCGGGAGCGGCCGGTCGAGCCGCATCGCGACGAAGCCCCAGGTCTCGGTGGCGGTCGTCCGGCCCGCGGGAACCGTGTACCCGAGGTTGCCGACCTCGACGAAGCGGCCGGAGGTGCTGGCGAGGCATCCGTAGGTCCAGCGGGTCAGCCCGGAGTGGAAGATCGCGCCCGGCAGGTCCGGTGCCGGGCCCTGCGCCGTGTAGGCGAGCCCGTTCGCGGCGGCGAAGGCCTCCAGCCGGTCGACGACGGTCGGGGTCTTGCGGAAGCCCCGCACGATGAGGGCGATGAGGTAGCCGAGTCCGCCCGCGATCGCGGCGATCCCG
Source organism: Rhodoglobus sp. (assembly GCA_025463515.1). Lineage (GTDB taxonomy): Bacteria > Actinomycetota > Actinomycetes > Actinomycetales > Microbacteriaceae > Rhodoglobus. The sequence continues at coordinate 58,019 of JAODAQ010000016.1, read as the reverse complement.
ATGGCCATCACCACGTACCACGGCACGGGGCTCCACCCAGCGAACGCCACGTAGCCGAGAGCCACCGGGACGAAGCCTGCCAGCAGCGCGCCACCGATGAAGACGAACGCCGCGAGGTAGACGGTGTTGACGCGCGCCTGGACCGGCGCGTAACTGACTTGCTTCTGCACAGGGCCCGCGAGGGGCGTGAAATCGGTCATGCGGTGGGCACGTCCACTGCGCCGCCGAAACGGCGGTTGCGCTGCGCGTAGATGGTGATCGCCTCCCAGAGCTGCTCTCGCGTGAAGTCCGGCCAGAGCGTGTCGAGGAAGACCATCTCCGCATACGCACTCTGCCACAGCATGAAGTTGCTCGTGCGCTGCTCGCCGGAGCTGCGCACGAACAGGTCGACGTCGGGGAGCTCCGGCGTGTAGAGGTGGGACTGGATGGTCCGCTCGCTGATGCCCGAGGGCTTGAGCCGGCCGGCCGCGACCTCGCGCGCGATCGCCTGCACGGCATCCGTGAGCTCGTTGCGCCCGCCGTAGTTCACGCACATCGTGAGCGTCAGCACGTCGTTGTTCTTGGTGAGCTCCTCGGCGAACTGCAGCTCCTTGATGACGGATGCCCAGAGCCGGGGCTTGCGGCCGGCCCACCGCACGCGCACCCCCCAGTCGTTGAGCTGGTCCCGGCGGCGGTGCAGCACGTCCCGGTTGAAGCCCATCAGGAAGCGGACCTCGTCCGGGCTGCGCTTCCAGTTCTCCGTCGAGAACGCGTAGACGCTCACGTGCTTCACGCCGATCTGGATGGCGCCGGCGACGACGTCGAGCAGGGATGCCTCCCCCGCCTTGTGGCCCTCGATGCGGGTCAGTCCCTTGCCGTTGGCCCAGCGGCCGTTGCCGTCCATGACGATGGCGACGTGCTCGGGGACTGCCCCTCGCGGCAGGTCGGGCGGGTACAGGCCGGTCCAGTCGACGGGCTTGAAGTCGACGGCATCCCGGTGTGTCTTCTTGACCGGGCTCACGCGGTGCGGTCCACGTGCTCGAGCGAGCGCAGCGTGCGCTCGAGGTGGAACTGGGTGTACGCCGCCACGACGCCGCTCGCCTGGTGGCGCGCGCGCTCCTCGGAGGCCTCGGCGACCTCCCAGCGGCCCTCGAGCAGCGCGCCCAGCAGGGAGAGCGTGTCGAGGTCGAGGCGGGGCGACCCGGGCGGGGCGACCTCATCGGCGACCACGCCGCCGAGCTGGGGCACGAACACCGTGTGCGGGCCGGGGGCGCCGGTCACTGCGCAGTCGGAGAAGCTGGGCGCCCAGCCGGCGATCGACAGCGCGCGCAGCAGGTACGAGTCGAGGGTCAGGCTCGGGTGGTGCTCGCGGCGCGAGAGGGAGCGCAGTGCGCCCACGAGCAGCAGGTACTGCTGCAGGGAGCCGTCGTCGTCGGTGACCTTGTCCGCGGTCTCGACCATGACGCTGCCCGCGGTGTAGCTCGCGTAGTCGTCGGCGATCTCCGCGCCGTAGGAGCCGAGGGACTCTGCCTGCTGCACGATGTCGAGGCTGCGCCCGACGTAGCACTGGATGTCGGCGACCATCATGGGCTCGAGCCGTGCACCGAAGCGCGAACCGGTGCGCCGCACGCCCTTCGCCACGGCGCGGATCTTGCCGTGCTGCCGAGAGAGCATCGTGACAATGCGGTCTGCCTCACCCAGCTTGTGGGTGCGCAGCACAACGGCTTCGTCACGGTAGGTCGGCACCCCTCAAGTATCCCCTCCTCCACCGTCCGAGAAGCGGCGACGGTCCGCACAGGCGAGGCCAAAACGGCCCCCGGACGGGTGTGAACAGCGGTGTAATTCGCCCCCAGTTGACGGGTGAAAGGGCCCATTTGACCCGTTGGGGGGATAGATCGGCCCCGATCATCCGCCTACTTTGACCGAGCGGCACCGGTTCGGGATCGGGTCGCAGGGTACGGGGGTACCACGTGAAAAGGCTCAGGGTGTGGGGAACGGCGATCATCACGATCGTCGTCCTCGCCCTGCCCTTCGTCGGGGGCAGCGGCCCCGGGCTTGCCGCACCCGCCCACGCCGACGCGCTGCCCACCCAGGCCACCGATCGCACCAACGCTCCGGTCGGCACCGCGGGCCTCGCTTCCGGCACGCTCGAGCGCCGCGAAGCCTATGCCGCCGCCGGGCAGTCCTGCCCCGCCGCGATCGACGGCACCGCCAGTGACCGCGTCGGCGGCACTACCTCGCCGCTCGGCGTCGGGGGCACCACTCAGGACGACCTCGCCGAGTTCGCCGCGGCTTTCAACGCGATCCGCATCGAGAACTGCCTCGAGCCGATCTCGTTCGACAACTTCTCCTGGGACTCCTGCATGGAGCACCGCCTGTTCTGGATGGCCGAGGACCCGAGCACAGACCCGCTCAGCGCCTGGGGCCACCTCGGCAGCGAGCGCAGCGACGGCGTGCCGAGTGTGGGCTGCGACGGAAACCTCGCGGGCGGGCCGGATAACACGGGCTCCACGGTCGCGTACAAGTGGTGGGTCTCCGACGCGCACCGCGCCTCCCTCTACCGCCCGGGCGCCGACAGTGCTGGCGCGTGCATTGCGTTCGCCATGACGCACGGCGGCGTGCCGAACGAGGCGGCCGGATTCACGCGCGCAGCGGCCCGCTGGTACGACTGCTAACCGGCACAATGGGAGGGTGAACTCCCCCGTCGAGACGTTCGAGCAGCAGCGCGGCCGGATGTTCGGCATCGCCTACCGCATGCTCGGCTCCGCATCAGAGGCCGAGGACATCGTTCAGGATGCCTGGCTTCGCTGGCAGTCGGCGGACCGCTCCGATGTCGAGGAGCCCGGGGCGTACCTGGCCACGATCGTCACCCGACTCTCGCTCACCGCCCTGGACTCCGCCCGGGCGCGCCGCGAGGTGTACGTCGGGCCGTGGCTGCCCGAGCCGGTCTCCACTGTGGACGACCCCGCCATCGGCGCTGAGCGGGCCGAGGCGATGTCGCTGGCCGTGCTCCTGCTGCTCGAGCGGCTGACCCCTGCCGAGCGCGCGGCGTACGTGCTGCACGAGGCCTTCGGCTACTCGTTCCGCCAGGTCGCCGACGTGCTCGACACGACGGAGGCGAACGCGCGGCAGCTGGGCAGCAGGGCGCGGACCCACCTCGAGCGCGAGCGCGGGGTGGTCGTGACCCGGGCCGAGCGGGACCGGCTGCTGGCGCTCTTCCTCGCGGCGGCGGAGCGCGGCGACCTCGCCGGGCTCGAGGCCGCCCTGAGCGAGGACGCGGAGTCGATCTCCGACGGCGGCGGAGTCGTGAACGCGGCGCGCAAGGTCGTGCACGGCCGCGAGCGGGTCGCGCAGCTCATCCTCGGCGTGCTCGAGAAGTTCGGGCAGGGCATCGAGACGACCGCGGTCGAGGCGAACGGCGAGCTCGCGATGCTGGGCATGCGGGACGGGCATCCGGTCGCACTCTGGACTGTCGATATCGGGCCGGAGGGCGTCCGTCGCCTCATGATCGTGATGAACCCGGAGAAGCTCGAGCTGTTCGCCGCCGCGGCGCTGTCACATTCCTGAGGGCTGCCCAGTCGTAACTGGTGAACCCTCCTGAAAGGAACACCATGACCATCCTCGTCACCGGCGGCACCGGCATCCTGGGCCACCCGACCGTCGACCTGCTCCGCGCCTCCGGCCACGACGTGCGCGTGCTGAGCCGCTCCACCGGCGGCGACCTGACGACGGGCGCCGGGGTCGCCGAGGCGCTCGTGGGGGCCGACACCCTGCTGCACCTCGCCACGAGCGCGAGCAAGAAGGATGTCGCGCAGACGCAGCTCCTCCTGGACGCCGCCGTCGCGGCCGGAGTCACGCACGTGGTCTTCATCTCGATCGTGGGCGTGGACGTGGTGCCCTACTCGTACTACCGCGCCAAGTTCACGTGCGAGCAGATCATCGAGCGCTCGGGCATCCCGTTCACGATCCTGCGCGCGACGCAGTTCCACAGCTTCGTCGCGATGGTCCCGCGCGCCCAGCGCAAGCTGCCGGTGATCTTCTCGATCAACGCGCCCGACCAGCCGATCGCCGTCGAGGAGGTCGCGCACCGGCTCGTCGAGATCGTGGACGCGGGGCCATCGGGCCTCGTCGCCGACATCGGCGGCCCCGAGCAGCTCTCCGTGCGCAGCGCCATCGACACCTGGCAGCGCGCGGCCGGCACGCGCAAGCCGGTCTGGACCATCCCGCTCGGCGGCAAGATGATGCGCGCGATGCGGGCGGGCCACCACATGCCGGGCCTCCCCGGCTACGGCACGGGAACCTTCGCGGAGTACGCGCAGCGGGAGGCCCGTGGTACGAATGACCGGTGACCGCCACCTTCGTCATTCCCCTCTGGGCTGACCTCCTCGCCATCGGCATCGGCTCCGTGCAGGGGGCGCTCTTCGCGGCCCAGTTCCGCGACCGCCGGCTCGACCTGCTCGGGGTCGCGATCATCGGCATTGCGACGGGCTTCGGCGGGGGCATCCTGCGCGACGTGCTGCTCTCGGGCGTGCCCGCAGCGCTCACGAGCAACTGGTACCTGATCGTCGCGACGGGCGCCGCGCTGGTCGGAATGCTGCTCGAGCGCCTGATCTCGCGGCTCGGCCCGCTCGTGACCGTGCTCGACGCGCTCACGATCGGGCTGTTCGGCGCCATCGGCACGACGAAAGCGCTCTCCGCGGGCCTGCCCGAGGTGCCGGCGGTATTCGTGGGCGTGCTCTCCGCGGTCGGCGGCTCGATCCTGCGCGACCTGCTGCTCAACCGCCCGATCGCGCTCATGCACGTCGGCTCGCTCTACGCCGTCGCGGCCGTGGTCGGGTGCACGAGCCTCGCGATCATGCTCGACCTGCACGTCGAGGTGTTCGTCGCGGCGAGCATCTGCGTCGCGCTGACGTTCGGCGTGCGCGTCCTCGCGGTCGCCTTCAACTGGACCCTGCCCGAGCAGCGGGCCATCGAGCGGATACCGCGGATCAGACGGCGCTAGCCAGCTCGACAACCGCCTCCGCGCAGCCCCAGGAGAGCGTCACGCCGGAGCCGCCGTGGCCGTAGCACGCGATCACCGGCACCGCTCGGCCGTCGACGCGCTCCAGCCGCACTGTGGGCCGCGCCGGCCGCAGCCCGACGCCGCGCGAGACGATCCGCAGCCCCGCGAGCTCCGGTACCAGCGCTGTGGCGCGCTCGAGGATCGCCCGCTCCGTCGCGGGATCCACTTCGAGACTGGTGGCGCCGAGCTCGGAGACTCCCCCGCACACGATGTCGTCGCGGCGCGGCACGACGTAGGTGAGCCCATCGGGGTTGTCGTCGTCGATGAACCACTCCGTGAGGCCGGGGTTCTCCAGGCGCACGACCTGCCCGCGCACGGGCACGACCGAGTCGTCGTCTCCGAGCAGGGCGCCCGAGCGCAGGCCGCCCGCGACCACCACGAGGTCGGCGCCGCCCGCGAACTCGTCGACGGAGGCCACGGCCCGCACCTCGAACCGGACGCCGAGGCCGCGGCAGCGCGCCGTGAGCCACTCTCCGTACACCCCGGTGGTGATCACGGGCACGGTTGCCCGCACACCGGAGAGTGCCCCGGCCGGCAGCACGTCGGCCTCGCGGGCGCCGGCGACCACGGGCATCCATGACCTGTCGGGGTGCGCGGTGCGCTCGATGACCGTGCCGAGCCGCAGGTCGACGCCGGCCGAGTCGTCGAGCGCCACCGCGCGGTAGCGAGCCAGCGATCGGGTGAGCCACCCGGTAACCCGCGGAGACACCTCACCGAGGTACGGGAACCAGACGGCCGCGGCGACGGTCGAGACGCTGTGCGCCACGTCGGCGTCGGCCACGACCGTGACCTCATCGCCCGCTGCGGCGAACTCATGCGCGATGCTCAGCCCGATCACCCCGCTGCCCACCACCGTCACGCGCCTCATGGGCCCAGCCTAGGGCTCGAGCCATGTATGCAATGTTTGACATCACGTACGGTTTGCCTTACATTCAGCATGTCAAGCATTCTTTACATCGGAGGAAACAGTGTCATACGAAGAGAAGAGCGCCTGGGTCATGGGACTGCTCGCGATCGCGGCCCTCGCCGTCTACGCGAGCATCACGCTCAGCCAGGCCGTCGCGGTGCCGCTCGCCGAGACCCCGTACGTGCCCACCATGCTCTGGACGATCGGGGGGTCGATAGTCGCGTCCATCGTCATCCACATCGGGGTGGGCATGACGTCGCCCCACCACAAGAAGGATCAGCGCGACCGCGAGTTCTACCGCTTCGGCGAGACCGTCGGGCACGGATTCCTCGTGGCCGGCGCCCTCGTGGCCATGGTCATGGCCCTGTTCGAGTGGGACTGGTTCTGGATCGCCAACGTGCTCTTCCTCGCGTTCATCCTCTCGGCGGTCGCCGCCTCGGTCGCGAAGATCGTCGCCTACCGCAAGGGGATCGTCGGCGCATGGTGAAGCCCACGAGCGTCACCAACGCGATCCGCGCGCTGCGGTTCAACCACGGCGAGATGACCCAGGCCGACCTGGCGGACCGGATCGGCGTCACCCGCCAGACCGTCATCGCGATCGAGCAGGGGCGCTACTCTCCCTCGCTCGAGATGGCGTTCCAGATCGCCCGCGTCTTCAGGGTCCCGCTCGACGACGTGTTCCAGTACCCGGATGGAGACCCCTCATGAAAGCCATAGTCCGCTACACGTACGGCGACGAGTCGGTACTCGAGTTCGCCGACCTGCCCGATCCCGTGGCCGGGCCCGGCGAGGTGCTCGTGCGCGTCAGAGCGGCCGGCGTCGACCGCGGCGCGTGGCACATCATGACCGGGCTGCCCCGCCTCGCCCGACTCGCCTTCGGCGTGCGCCGACCGCGGGACCCCGGGCTGGGCATGGATGCCGCGGGCGTCGTCGAGTCCGTCGGTGAAGGCGTGACGCGCTTCAGCCCCGGCGACGAGGTCTTCGGCGTCGTGCGCGGATCGTTCGCCGAACTCGCGGTCGCGGCGGAGCGCCACCTCGTGCCCAAGCCCGCGAACGCGGGCTGGGAGGAGGCGGCCGCGGCGCCGACCTCGATGATCACCGCGTTCGACGCGCTCCGCGGCCGCGCCACCACCGGCACGCGCGTACTGGTGCTCGGCGCGGGCGGCGGCGTGGGGCATCTCGCCGTGCAGGTCGCACGCTCTCTGGGCGCGCACGTCACGGCTGCGACGAGCGACCCGGCGTTCGCCGCATCCCTCGGCGCCACGAGCGCCATCGACTACCGCACCGAGCCGCTCATCGGAACGTACGACGTGATCCTCGACGTCGGCGGACGCCGGCCGGTGCGAGAACTCCGGGCACTGCTCTCCCCGACCGGCACGCTCGTGTTCGTGGGCGGCGAGGGCGGCGGTGCGATCCTGGGCGGCATGCAGCGCCAGCTCGTCGTCGCGCCCTTCTCCCGCCAGAAGTTCGTGACTTTCGTCGCACGCACGACCCCCGCCGCCCTGCAGGAGGTCGCCGACCACCTCGCCGCGGCAACCGTGGTCCCGATCGTGGAGCGCACGTACCGGCTCGACGAGGCAGCGGCCGCCCTGCGGCACATGTCCGCGGGGACGGTGCGCGGCAAGCTCGTGCTCGTGCCGTGACCGCGCCCCGCTGAAAACGCAGGAGATTCGCGCCAGAACGCCCCGCGGCATCACGGCGCGCGCACGGGCATCCCGAATCTCCTGCGTTTTCGGCAGAGGCGACGGGATGCCCGGCGGGGGTGGTTTCGATACGCGCTGGCGCGCTACTCAACCAGCGGAGATCAGCTCGCGGTCGCCGGCCTCCGTGCGCACCGCACGGTTGACCGCCGAGACCACCGCCTTGAGCGAGGCGGTCGAGATGTCCGCGTCGATCCCGACGCCCCACAGCCGCTTGCCGTTGACGCTGAGCTCGACGTAGGCGGCGGCGAGGGCATCCCCGCTCGCCGACAGCGCGTGCTCGACGTAGTCGTAGAGCTTCACGTCGATGCCTTGGCTCTCCATGATCGCGAGGAACGCGGCAATGGGGCCGTTGCCGGTGCCCGTCGCCGCCAGCACCTCCTCGCCGACGCGCAGCTTGATCTGGAGCGAGGTCGTACCAGAGAGGTCGCTGGATGTCGCGGTCGAGTGCAGCTCGAACCGGCCCCACTTCTCCGACGCCACGTGGGCGGGCAGGTACTCGTCGTGGAAGATCTCCCAGATCTGGTCGCTCGTGACCTCGCCGCCCTCGGCATCCGTCTTGTGCTGCACGACGGCGCTGAACTCGATCTGCAGCTTGCGCGGCAGGTCGAGGGCGTGGTCGGCCTTGAGCAGGTACGCGACGCCGCCCTTGCCGGACTGCGAGTTGACGCGCACGACGGCCTCGTAGCCGCGGCCCAGGTCCTTCGGGTCGACGGGCAGGTACGGCACGGCCCAGAGCAGGTCGTCCACCGAGACGCCCTTTGCCTTCGCGTCGGCCTCCATGGCCTCGAAGCCCTTCTTGATCGCGTCCTGGTGCGATCCGCTGAACGCGGTGTAGACCAGGTCGCCCGCCCACGGGCTGCGCTCCGGCACGGGCAGCTGGTTGCAGTACTCGGCGGTGCGCTTGACCTCGTCGAGGTCGCTGAAGTCGATCTGCGGGTCGATGCCCTGCGTGAACAGGTTGATGCCGAGGGCGACGAGGTCGACGTTGCCGGTGCGCTCCCCGTTTCCGAACAGGCAGCCCTCGATGCGGTCGGCTCCCGCCATGTACCCGAGCTCGGCGGCCGCGATGGCCGTGCCGCGGTCGTTGTGCGGGTGGAGGGAGAGGATGACGTTCTCGCGATGGGCGAGGTGGCGCGACATCCACTCGATCGAGTCGGCGTAGACGTTCGGCGTCGCCATCTCGACCGTCGCGGGCAGGTTGATGATGACTTTGCGCTCGGGCGTGGGCTCGAAGACCTCGAGCACCTGGTTGCACACGTCCACGGCGAACTCGAGCTCGGTGCCGGTGTAGCTCTCGGGCGAGTACTCGTAGTAGATCTCGGTGCCGGCCGCGATCGGCTCGGCAGCCTTGCACAGGCGGGCTCCGTTCAGGGCGATGTCGATGATGCCCTGCTTGTCGGTGCGGAACACCACGTCGCGCTGAAGGACGCTCGTCGAGTTGTAGAGGTGCACGATGGCCTGCTTCGCGCCCTTGATCGACTCGTAGGTGCGGTTGATGAGCTCCTCGCGGGCCTGCGTGAGCACTTGGATGCGCACGTCGTCGGGGATCAGGTTCTCCTCGATGAGCGACCGCACGAAGTCGAAGTCGGTCTGGGATGCCGACGGGAACCCGACCTCGATCTCCTTGTAGCCCATCTTCACGAGCAGGTCGAACATGATGCGCTTGCGCTCGGGACTCATCGGGTCGATCAGTGCCTGGTTGCCGTCGCGGAGGTCGACTGCGCACCAGCGCGGCGCCTCTGTGATGCGCTTGCCGGGCCAGGTGCGGTCGGGCAGTTCGACGTTCAACTGCTCGTGGTACGGGCGGTACTTGTGGATCGGCATTGCAGAAGCCGACTGTGTGTTCTTCATGGTCTCGTTACTTTCGTCGTGGAGTTTGAGATCCAGACCAACGATGCCGTTTTAGGTCAGCACAGGCCGCGACGAGTGAGGCCTGGGGTTAGGACTCGTCGCGGCAGCTCAGGAGGAGCAGACCGAACACGGTTTCAGGGTAGCACGCGGCTGACAGCGCCTGACAGCACCGCGACAGCGGGGATGCCCACACTCAGACCATGACCAAGATCATCGAGGCCCACGGCCTCACCAAACGATTCGGAAAGACGCAGGCGCTGGCCGGCATCGACCTCGAAGTCGAGCAGGGCACCGTCCTCGGTGTGCTCGGGCCGAACGGCGCGGGCAAGACCACGGCAGTGCGCATCCTCGCCACCCTCCTCCGGCCCGACAGCGGAACCGCGACCATCGCGGGCTTCGACGTCGTCCACGACTCCAAGAACGTCCGCCGCACGATCGGCCTCACCGGGCAGTACGCGAGCGTTGACGAAGACCTCACCGGCACCCAGAACCTCGTGATGATCGGGCAGCTGCTCGACCTCTCCACGGTTCAGGCGAAGGCCCGTGCCAAGGAGCTGCTCGAGGAGTTCGACCTGTCGGACGCCGCGGGCCGCCTGACCAAGACCTACTCCGGCGGGATGCGGCGGCGCCTCGACCTCGCGGCGTCGCTCATCGGGCGCCCGCAGGTGGTGTACCTCGACGAGCCCACCACGGGCCTCGACCCGGCCAAGCGCGATGACGTGTGGGGAATGATCCGCGTGCTCGTCAAGCAGGGCACCACCGTGCTCCTCACGACGCAGTACCTCGAGGAGGCCGACGCGCTCGCGAACGAGATCACCGTGATCGACCACGGCAGGGTGATCGCCCACGACACGCCCCAGGGCCTCAAGCGGCAGGTAGGCGGGCAGACCCTCGAGGTGCGGCCCGTACTGCTCTCGGACGTCGACCGCGTGACCGCGATGCTCGCCTCCGTCGGAACGCGCGAGCCGGAGCATCCGGCCCCCGACCTCGTCTCGGTGCCCGTGCTCGGCGACGACGCGCTCACCACCGTGGTGGGCAGGCTCGCCGCGGAGAAGATCGCCGTGACCGAGCTCTCGCTGCGGCTCCCCAGCCTCGACGAGGTCTTCTACTCCCTCACCGGGCATACCGAGAACACCGACGGCAAGGAGGTGGCAGCATGATCCGCGACTCGCTCATCCTCGCCAAGCGCAGCGTGACCAAGATGTTCCGCAATCCGGAGCAGTTCATCGACGTGACCCTGCAGCCGATCATCATGACCGTGCTGTTCGTGTTCATCTTCGGCGGCGCGGTCGCCGGCGACACGGAGAAGTACCTGCCCTTCGTGCTGCCCGGCATCATCGTGCAGACGATCATGTTCACCTCGCTCACCATCGGCGTGAACCTCAACACCGACATCCAGAAGGGCGTGTTCGACAGGTTCCGGTCGCTGCCCATCTCGCGCTCGGCTCCCCTGCTCGGCGCCGTCGGCGGCGACATCGTGCGCCACGTCATCGCCATCGCGGTCACGATCGGCTTCGGCGCGATCATCGGCTTCCGCTTCCACACCGAGTGGTACTCGGTGCTCGCGGGCGTCGGGCTGCTGATCCTGTTCGCGGTGAGCCTGTGCTGGGTGTCCGTGCTGATCGGGATGCTCGCGCGCAGCTCCGGCGCGGTCCAGGGCATCTCGTTCCTGATCGTGTTCCCGCTCACGTTCGGCTCGTCGACGTTCGTCCCCGCGGACACGCTGCCGACCTGGCTCCAGGGCTGGGTCTCGATCAACCCGGTGACCCACCTCATCGAGGCGATGCGCGGGCTGATCTCCGGAGCCGACTACATGGCGCCGGGCGGCAACCTCGGGCACGAGGTGCTGTGGGTGCTCGCGTCGTGCGTCGTACTCGTCGCGGTCTTCTTCCCGCTCGCCACCTGGGCGTACCGCAAGAAGATCTAGCTGAGAAGCTCGCGCAGTCCTTCGACTGCGACGGGACGGGGGCTCGCTTCGGCGAGCTCCCGTTTCCTGTCGTCACCGATGGCCGCGAGGATCGCAGCGACGCGAGGGTCTGCCGACTCGAGCACCCCGCGGATCGCGGCGGCCAGCTCGAGCGCGCGGAACGCCTCATCCAGCTCGCCGCGGGCCACGGCGAGCTCGCCGAAGCCGAGCGCGACCTGCGCGATGATCGGGTGGTCGCCGCTCGCGAGGGCCACCTCGCCGCTCGCCCGCATCGCTGCGAGCGACTCCTCGAGCCGCCCCTCCCGCAGCAGGATGCACCCGCGCGTGAGCTCGATGGACGCGAGAAGCTGCGGGTAGATCGCCGGCCAGTCCGGGGTGAGCTCGTCGACGTGGGCGAGGTGCGAGCGGGCAGTGTCCAGGTCGTCGCGCGCGAGTGCCACCGTCGCGGCAAGGGTCCGCGCCTGCACGATGAGCCGCGATCCGCCGTCCGCGAAGGCCGCGTCGAGCATCTCCTGCACGCGCAGCTGGGCCTCCTCCTCGCGACCAAGGCGCAGCAGGAGGGTGAGCGAGAGGCCCTGCTGCTGCAGGGCGTCCTGTGCAGACGTGATGTCGCGCATGCCTGCCGAGGACTGGTCGGTCATCGCGAGTGCCTCCTCGAGGCGGCCGCTGAGGCTCAGCCACTCCGAGCGGATCTGGCGCGCGAGCGCCAGCCCCCACTGGTCGCCGATCTTCTCGAACATCTCGAGTGCCCTGGCCGAGGCCTCGCCCTCCATCTCGATGTCGCCGCGGTTCTCCGCGAGGGCGGCGCGCATAACGTGCAGGATCGCGGTCGGCCACTCATCGAGGCCGAGCTCGTCGCCGTTGGGGATGTCCACGAGGTACGGCCACGACTCGTTGCCGAGCGTCGCGCCGAAGGCGAGAAGCAGCGGTGCGAGCACCTGGAGCAGCTCGTGCCCGCCCGCGCCCACCGGCTCGATCTCGGAGACCGCGAGGGCGTCGCGCGACCGCTGCTCCTGCACACTCGGGTCGTTCCACGCGGTGTCGCCGGTGAACGCGCGGCTGAGGTGGCCCATGAGCGTGACGATCTTGGCCGCGTCGCTCTCGTCGTCGCCGATCAGCGGCAGTACCTGGTCGAACCACGAGATCGCGTCCAGGTGGCGGTCGCGCACGGTCCAGTACCAGCCGGATGCCGCGGCCAGCTGCACCGCGATCGACGGAAGCGGCACGTCCACGGCGTAGCGCAGGGCCGCGATCATGTTGTCCTCCTCGGCGTCGAACCAGGCGATCGCCTCATGAATGCGCGCGCTTCGCAGCATCGCGTCGTGCGCGATCGCGGCCTCGGCCATGAACCGCGCCTGGTGCTCGCGCGCGCTCTCGAGCTGCCCGTCCTGAGCGAGCCGCTCGATCCCGAACTCGCGGATCGTCTCGAGCGTGCGAAAACGGCCCTGCACGCGCTGCACGAGCGACCTGTCGACGAGCAGGTCGAAGATGTCCGGCCGCTTCTCGAGCTGGCCGGCGAGCCCCGCATTCACGGCGACCCCCGCCGGGAAGACAGAGAGGGCGCAGAGCGCGTGCCGCTCGTCGTCGTCGAGCAGCTCCCAGCTCCAGTCGATGAGCGACCACAGCGTCTGGTGCCGCGGCAGCGCGGAGCGCGGTCCGCTCGCAAGCAGTGTGAACCGGTCGTCGAGGCCGGAGGAGAGCTCCTGCAGGGTCATCGTGCGCAGGCGGGCGGCGGCGAGCTCGATCGCGAGCGCGAGGCGGTCGAGCCGGTCGCAGACCACCGAGGCGAGGCGGCGCTCGTCGTCATCGAGGCCGTGGCCGCGCGCGGCGACCGTGCGCCGCTCGAACAGCTCGAGGGCATCGGCACGGTCGAGCGCTCCGATCGCGACGAAGGCCTCCCCCACCACGCCGAGCGGCTCGCGGCTGGTGGCGAGCACTCGCAGTCGCGGGAGGGCGCGCAACAGCTCGGCGACCAGGTGCGCTGCCTCCGCGACGAGGTGCTCGCAGTTGTCGAGGACGAGCAGCAGGTCGCGGCCGCCGAGGGCGCCGATCACGCGCTCCTCCGTCCCGATAGCGGTGGGCGCCTCGCCGAGTCGCAGGTCTCGGCCGGACGCGCCGAGGACCGCCGGCCACACCTCGCCGTCGGTGACCGGCGCGAGCTCCACGAACAGCGCGTGCTCGCGCTGCCGGGCGACGGCGAGCGCGAGGCTGGTCTTGCCCGCGCCGCCCGGGCCGATGATGGTCACGACCCGGTTGGCGGCGAGCTGCGACCGCACGAGCGCGAGGTCGGCCTCCCGCCCGATCAGGTCGGTGAGCGCCGCGGGCAGCTCGTGCACCGGCGGCAGCACCGCGCCGCCGAGTTCGAGGGCCCTGGCGCGGTCGGCGAGCAGCTCGGCCTCGAACCACTCGAAGCCCTCCGGATGCCACGGCTCGCCGCTCCACTCGGCCAGCGCCCTCGTGGCGAGCGCGGGGTCGCCCTCGGCGGAGGCAGCGGCCACGAGGTCCTGGAACGCGAGCACGTCCACGTCGTCGCGGGCGACCGCGAGGCGGTAGCCGCCGGACTCCGAGGCGATGACGCCGGACGGCAGTTGCGCGCGGAGCCGCGAGACTATTGACTGCAGGGCTGCGCGGGAGTTCTCGGGCGGGGCATCCGGCCACAGGTCTTCGACCAGGCTGCGGATGCTGACGACGGTTCCCGCGTCGATCGCGAGCCGGAACAGCAGCGCGCGCTGCATGGTGCCCGCGACCGTGCCGTCATCGACACCAAGCCCGCCGAAGAACCCGATACGCACGCGCACGAGTCTACGGCGGGCCCGATGAGCTCAGTCGACCGCGAGGGCGACGACCGGGGCGATGCAAGTCGCCCGGCGGGTGGGCGCTACAGAGGCGACCACGGTCAGCACGGCTGCCGAGACCGCCACGACCGCGAGCAGCCACAGGGGCACTACCGGCACCACGAGCCCGGGCGCTCCGTTGATGGTGCCCAGCAGCGACTGGGCGCCCGCCCAGCCGTAGAAGATGCCGAGCACGAGGCCCACGAGGATCGCCGCGATCGTCAGCTGGGCGGCCTCCGCCCGGATCATCGCGCGCAACTGGCGGGCGGTGAATCCGAGTGCACGCAGCAGGCCGAGCTCGCGGGTGCGCTGCAGCACGCTCAGCGACAGGTTGTTCACCATGCCCACCGCGGCGATGAGGGCGCTGAAGCCGATGAGCACCGAGAAGATCGTGACCACGACGAGCAGCGTCTGGTCGGTGCCCTGGTAGATCTCTGGCTGGGCGCGCTGGGCCTCCTCGATGATCCGCTGGAAGCTGCCGACCGCGACGGCGAACGTCGTCACGAGGGTGACGCCGATCACGAGGCCGATGGTGGTGCGCGAGCTGCGCTCGGGGTAGCGGACGGCGTTCTCGGCCGCGAGGCGGGCGGAGGGGCTCGAGCCGAGCAGCCTGCCCACGAACCGGAGGGCGGGCGGCATGACCAGTTGGGCCCCGAGGATGAGGCCGCTGAACGACACCACCCCGCCGACGACGCCGATGAGCACGCCGGCCGGGTTGATGAAGCCCACCACGATGCCGAGGGCGAGCAGGGCGACGCCGATGACGAACAGGGCGATGGCCGCCGCGTTGCGCCCGCGGTGCCCCGCGGCCTCCTCGCGGCTGGCCTCTTGCGCGGCGCCGGTGGCCTGCATCGGTGAGACCAGCAGCACGCGCCGCGAGCCGACCCATGACGCGATCCAGGTGGTGAGGATGACGCCCACGACGGGCACCAGGAGCACGGGCTCGAAGTACGTGTACGGCAGGTCGGGGATGAACTTCGTCCCGACCGCGACGAGCACCGTCACCAGGGTGGTGAGAGTTCCCACCACGGCCCCGATGACGACGCCGATCACACCGACGAGGAGGCCCTCCTTGGCGACCGCGCGGCGCTGGGCCGCCGCAGTCGAGCCGATCAGCCGCATGAGGGCGATGCTGCGCGTGCGCCCGGCGATGATCGTCGCGAAGGTGTTCGCCGTGACGATCGCCCCGACGTAGGTGGAGATGACGATGAAGACGATCGCGACGATGCCGAGCATCAGCGCGACAGTCTTGCTGGAGCCCGTCACGTCGTCGGCGGCCAGGAGCACCGCGAGATTGCCGGTCACCTGCAGGAGCGAGACGCCGAACGCGGCGCTCAGGGCGCTGACCAGGATGCTCGAGCCGTGCTCGCGGATCACGAAGCGGTTCATGCGACAGTCTCCATGCCCAGCATGTAGCTGCTGATCTCGGCGGCCGTCGAGCGGCCGCGGTCTTCGACGAGCTTGCCGTCGGCGAGGAAGAGGATGCGGTCGGCGAAGCTCGCCGCCACCGGGTCGTGGGTGACCATCGCGATGCTCTGGCCGTACGTCGACGCCGCCGCCGCGAGGAGTGACAGCACCTCGCGGCTCGTGCGCGAGTCGAGGTTGCCGGTCGGCTCGTCCGCGAACACGAGCTGCGGGCGCGAGCCCAGCGCGCGGGCGATCGCGACGCGCTGCTGCTGCCCGCCGGAGAGCTCGTACGGGCGGTGGCGCAGCCGGTCGCCGAGGCCGAGGGAGCCGATGAGCTCGTCGATCCAGGCGCGCTCGGCGGTCGTCGGCTTGCGGCCGTCCAGCTCGAACGGGAGCAGGATGTTCCCCTCGATGTCGAGCGTCGGCACCAGGTTGAACGACTGGAACACGAATCCCACCCGTCGGCGGCGGATCATCGTGAGCTCGGTGTCCTCGAGGCCCGTGATCTCGGTGTTGCCGATCCACACGCGGCCGGTCGTCGCGGTGTCGAGTCCGGCCATGATGTGCATGAGCGTGGACTTGCCGGAGCCGCTCGGCCCCATGATCGCGGTGAACTCGCCCTTGCGGATGCCGATCGACACGTCGTCGAGGGCAGTGACCGTGGTCGATCCGGCACCGTAGGACTTCGTGAGCTGGGCGACCCGGGCGACGAGGCCGAGGGAGTCGGGGGTGATGCTGTCTGGAGTGGTCATACTCCAACGCTAGGGACGCGGCATCCGGGCCGAATCGGCCGCACGTCGCGGCTCCCTACATCGGAGGGATGACCTACGCGAGCCTGTTCTCGTAGGCGTACACGACGAGCTGGACGCGGTCGCGCAGGCCGAGCTTGCCGAGGACGCGGCTGATATGCGTCTTGACCGTCGCCTCGCTGAGGAACTCGGTCTTCGCGATCTCGGAGTTGCTGAGGCCCCGGGCCGCGAGCAGGAAGATCTCGCGCTCGCGCGCCGTGAGGGTCGCGAAGGCGGCGGGCTCGGTCGACGACTGCTCGCCGAAGTGCTCGAACAGCTCCCGGGTCGCGGATGCCGCGATCACCGAGCTGCCCGAGTGCACGGCCCTGATCGCGGCGAGCAGCAGCTCGGGGTCGGCGTCCTTGAGGATGAACCCGCTCGCGCCCCCGCGGATCGCCCGCGCGGCGGCCTCGTCGAGGTCGAAGGTCGTGAGCACCACGATGCGCGGCGGCTTCGGGCCGGATGCCACGATCAGCTTGGTCGCCTCGATGCCGTCCATGACCGGCATCCGGATGTCCATCAGGATCACGTCGGGCTTGGTCTCCGCCGCCATCGCGACGCCCGCGGAGCCGTCACCGGCCTCCCCCACGAACTCGAGGTCGGGCTGCGACGACACGAGCATCCGGATGCCCGCGCGGAACAGTGCCTGGTCGTCGACCAGCGCGACCCGGATCACGCCGGGATCCTTGCCGACACGACCCAGTGGTCGTTCTGAGCGCCGGCCTCGAGCGTCCCGCCGACGAGGAGCGCGCGCTCGCGCATGCCCGCGAGGCCGTGGCCGGGGCGAGGCTCGCGCGCCGGGAGCTTGAGCGCGTTCGAGACTGTGAGGGATGCGGCATCCGGCCCCCACTCGATGAGCACGACCGCCTCCTCGTCCGTGTCGCCGTGGCGCAGCGCGTTCGTGAGCGCCTCCTGCACGATGCGGTAGAGCGCGAGATCGCGCCCGGCGGCGAGCTGCAGCGGCGTGCCGCGGCGCTCGACGGCCACCACGAGTCCGGAGGCGCGCAGCTGCCCGACCAGGCGGTCGAGGTCCGCTAGCGCGGGCTGCGGCCCCTCCTCCTGGCTGTGGCGGAGCTGGCCGAGCAGCAGCCGCACATCGGCGAGCGCCTCCCGGGCTGTCGACGCGATCGTGGTGAGCGCGGC
Organism: Rhodoglobus sp.; assembly: GCA_025463515.1. Lineage (GTDB taxonomy): Bacteria > Actinomycetota > Actinomycetes > Actinomycetales > Microbacteriaceae > Rhodoglobus. The sequence continues at coordinate 40,418 of JAODAQ010000016.1, read as the reverse complement.
ATCCGTGGTGTCCTTGTCGCCCGCGTACCGGGCGCCGTCGGCCTGCGCGATCACGACCGCCAACGAGTGCGCGACGACGTCGTGCATGTCGCGCGCGATGCGGTTGCGCTCCTGCTCGACGATCATCGACTGCTCAGCGGCGAGCTTGTCGCGCCGGATCTGGCGCGCGGTGTCCCACGTGCGCCAGAGGAGGCCGAGCGTCCAGCTGAGGCCGAGAACCGCGACCGCACCGAGCAGGCTCACCGCGAACGCGCGGAAGAAGAGCGGGAAGTCGACCGTGGCGCCGAAGATGGTGGTGACGAGTACGGTGTACGCGCTGGCGATGACCGCGCCGCTCAGGGCCGAGGCAAGACCGGTCCAGCGGACGATGCGGCCGCCGTACCGCGCGGTCGCGAACAGCACGGCGAGGATCGCCACGTTCGACGCATCCGGCGGCAGCATCGAGACCATCTGCACCACCGCGCCGACCCACGCCACCACGAGCGCGAGCCCCGGGCTGAGCCGGCGGATCGCGAGGGCCGCCGCCATGAGCACGACCACGAACCACATCGCGAGGTTCTCGAACGACATGCTGTTGCGCACCAAGAGGCACAGCACCGCCACGCCGATGTCGACCGTGAGCTGGGTCGGGGTCAGGCGGCGGAACATGGAGTCAACCGTATGCGGCTCTCCAGGCCTACGAGGCGTCTGCCGTCCGAAATCATCCGTCAGATGTACGAGGACCCTCCCGAGATTCCAGTTGTTACCGTGACCTGGGAGACGCGCGCAACAGATGGCTTTTCGGGGCGTTTCGGCGCCATCCGCGATCATGAAGAGCCGTCTCGACGCGCCTCACGACGCCAGCGGGGTCGTCAAAGTCCGGGGCGAAAACACGGATGACCGTCCATCCCGCTCTCGCGAGCTCCTCCAAGCGGCGCACGTCCGCGGCGAACTGCCGCGCACTCGTGCGGTGATGACCGCCGTCGTACTCCGCGATGACGCGCCACTCCCGGAATACCAGATCCCCGAAGCGCTCGCGCTCGCCCGCCTCCGAGACCAGCGCATTCACCTCGGGTTCGGGCAGACCGGCGCGGGCAAGGAGCAGCCTCAAGGCCGTTTCCTTCGGGGAGTCGCATCGTGCCCGGACCAGGGGCAGCGCCCGTCGCGCAAGAGACATCGCCCGCCGACCCCGACCCTTTAGAACCGCCGTAACGAGATCGTCCATCGTGCATCTCGGCCCTTTCCGTCGAACGAGGCTGTCGCCTGCTGCGACGAGGTCATCGAGGGCGAGCACCTCCGCGAGCGCGCACCACGTCTCAGCGGCCGCCGTGACCGGAGTCGCCTCGAGAAGCGCCAAGGACGCTTCGATCGCATGATGACCGCGTACCCCGCGCATCCGAGGCGCGCGAGCGGGATGAATGGCCAGCACCTCGATGTCGCACTCGTCACTGTGCGCAGGGAGCCACATGCCCCAGAGCGCGGCCGCCGAGAGCCCGCAGAATGCCTGGCCCGCGCGCAGCCTCGGTGCGAAGGCGCGCGAGCGATCCAGCATGGTCACGGGCGCGACCGCGCTCCGAACACCGCGGAAGGGAGCAGAGAGGTCGGGTCGCCGCAGTCGCGCATAGGGCACTCCCGCCTCGCGCGCCTCCTCCACGGTGAAAGGTACAGCTGAGAGCTGCGGCGGGAGCGTCATGTTCCCAGCTTCGCGAGGCGCCGGCCCGGAGCATCCCTTCTCGCGGTTCCCGTTGAAAACCGTTCGAGAAGCCACCTGTTACCGAGGCGTCCCCTGTGCGGGTAGCAAGTGGCTTCTCACGGCTAGAACCCCAGGCGCCCCAGCTGCTTCGCGTCGCGCTGCCACTCCCTCGCGACCTTCACGCGCAGGGAGAGGAACACCTTGCGGCCCAGCAGCTTCTCGATCTCGACGCGGGCGCGGGCGCCGACATCCTGCAGCCGCTGGCCCTGGTGGCCGATGATAATGCCCTTCTGGCTGTCGCGCTCCACGAAGAGGTTGGCGTAGATCTCGAGCAGGTCTTTCGACTCGCTCTCGATCATGTCGTCGATCGTGACGGCGATCGAGTGCGGCAGCTCGTCCATCACGCCCTCGAGCACGGCCTCGCGGATGAGCTCCGAGACCCGCGATTCAGTCGTCTCGTCGGTTGTCGCGTCATCCGGGTACAGGGCCTCGGAGAGCGGCATGAGCTTCACGAGCTCGGTGCCGAGGATGTCGAGCTGCACCTTGTCGAAGGACGAGATCGGGATGATCGCGTCCCAGTCGCGCAGCTCGGACACCGCCTGCAGCTGCTCGGCAACGCCCGGGCGGGATGACGCGTCGATCTTGGTGACGATCGCGACCTTCTTCGCCCGCGGGAAGGAGTCCAGCTGCTCGTTGATGTACCGGTCGCCGGGCCCGATCTTCTCGTTCGCCGGCAGGCAGAGGCCGATCACGTCGACCTCGGCGAGCGTGTCCTGCACGATGCTGTTGAGGCGCTCGCCCAGCAGGGTGCGCGGCCGGTGCATCCCGGGGGTGTCGACGATGATGAGCTGCCCGCCCGCCAGGTGCACGATGCCCCGGATGGCGCGGCGCGTGGTCTGCGGCTTCGAGGAGGTGATCGCCACCTTCTCCCCCACCAGCGCATTGGTCAGCGTGGACTTGCCCACATTGGGCCGCCCGACGAACGAGACGAAGCCTGCTCTGAAAGTCATTCGGTGTCCTTGCTGTTGAACGCGTCCTGCGCGTCGATGAGTGCCGAGTCGCGCTCGACGAGCACTGTGCTGAGCCGCTTGCGGCGGCCCTCGGTGCGGTCGGCGGTGAGGATGAGGCCGGAGAACTCGGCCGACGCGCCCGCGGTGGGCAGGTGCCCGAGCACCTTCGTGATGAGGCCGCCCACGGAGTCGACCTCGTCGTCCTCGAGCTCGAGGCCGAACAGGTCGCCGAGCTCGTCGATCGCGAGCCGCGCACTGACCCGGTAGCGGCCCTCCCCGAGCTGCTCTACCTCGGGCACCTCGTGGTCGTACTCGTCGGAGATCTCGCCCACGAGCTCCTCGATGAGGTCCTCCAGGGTGGCGAGGCCCGCGATGCCGCCGTACTCGTCGACGACCATCGCGAGGTGGTTCGACTCGAGCTGCATCTGGCGCAGCAGGCTGTCGGCCTTCTGCGACTCGGGCGCGAAGAGGGCGGGGCGGGCGAGCTGCGCGGCGGTCAGGGTGCCGGCGTCGAGGGTCTGCTCGTAGACGACGCGGGCGACGTCGCGCAGGTACAGCACCCCGAGTACCTCATCGATGTTGTCGCCGATCACGGGCATCCGGGAGATGCCCTTGCTCAGGAACAGGCCCATGGAGGCGCCCATCGTCGCCTCGGCGTCGATCGTGACCATGTCCGTTCGCGGGATCATCACCTCGCGCACGACGGTGTCGTTGAACTCGAAGATCGAGTGGCTGAGCTCGCGGTCGTCCTCCTCGAGCACCTCGAGCTCCGTGGCCTCGTCGACCATGCTGAGCAGCTGCTCCTCACTGGAGAACGTCGCGCTCGGCGGGCGGCCGGGCGTCACGCGATTGCCGAGGGCGACGAGCGCTGCGGCGATCGGGCCGAGGACGACACGGATGCTGCGCACGATCGGTGCCGCGAACCGCATGACCGCCCGCGCGTTCGCCCGGCCCACGCTGCGCGGGCTCGAGCCCACGAGCACGAACGACGCGCCCGTCATGATGAGGGCGCTCGCGAGGAGTGTCCACCACCAATCCGCGAACACGGATGCGAGGGCGAGGGTGATGAGCACGGCCGCGGTCGTCTCGGCGACGATGCGCATGAAGTTGAGCGCGTTGATGTGGGCGCCGGGGTCGGCGGCGATCGCGAGCAGCGACCTTCGCGAGCGGCTGTGCGCGGCGATCTCGGCGAGGTCCGTGCGGCTCAGCACCCCGAGGGCGGCATCGGCGGCGGCGAGCAGGCCGCCGAAGACGACGAGCAGCACCGCGACGCTGATGAAGATGCCGACCATGCGGCTACCGTCGTCGCTCGGCCAGGGCGAAGCCGACGAGGATGTCGCGCTGGATGCCGAACATCTCCTTCTCCTCCTCGGGCTCCGCGTGGTCGAAGCCGAGCAGGTGCAGGATGCCGTGGGTGGTGAGGAGCAGCATCTCCTCGAGCGGGCTGTGGCCGGCGGACTGGGCCTGCGCGATCGCGACCTGCGGGCACACGACGATGTCGCCGAGCAGGCCCGCGGGGGTCAGCGCGTCCTCGCTGCCGGGGCGAAGCTCGTCCATCGGGAAGCTCAGCACGTCCGTGGGGCCGGGCTCGTCCATCCACTGCACGTGCAGCTGCTCCATCGCTGCCTCGTCGACGAAGACGATCGCGAGCTCGGCGTCCGGATGCACGTGCATCTGGTCGAGGGCGTAGATCGCGAGGCGCTGGACGGCCTCGGCGTCGACATCCACGCCCGACTCGTTGTTGATCTCGATGCTCACTTACGGCCCCGTTCGTACTTCTCGAGCTGCAATTCGGCGTCGTACTTCGTGTACGCGTCGACGATCTGGCCCACGAGGTTGTGCCGCACGACATCCGCGCTCGTGAGGCGCGCGAAGTGGATGTCGTCGATGTCGTCGAGTACGCGGGTGACCAACTGCAGCCCGGATGCCCCGGCCGGCAGGTCGATCTGGGTGACGTCGCCCGTGATGACCATCTTCGAGCCGAACCCGAGCCGGGTGAGGAACATCTTCATCTGCTCTGGAGTGGTGTTCTGCGCCTCATCCAGAACCACGAACGCGTTGTTGAGCGTGCGGCCGCGCATGTACGCGAGCGGCGCGACCTCGACGGTGCCAGAGGCGAGCAGCTTGGGCACGAGGTCCGGGTCCATCATCTCGTTGAGGGCGTCGTAGAGCGGCCGGAGGTAGGGGTCGATCTTGTCCGTGAGCGATCCGGGGAGGAATCCCAGCCGCTCGCCCGCCTCGATGGCCGGTCGGCTCAGGATGATCCGCTCGACCTCCTTGCGCTGCAGCGCCTGCACGGCCTTCGCCATCGCGAGGTAGGTCTTGCCGGTGCCTGCGGGGCCGATGCCGAAGACGATCGTGTTCTCGTCGATCGCGTCGACGTACTCCTTCTGCCCGAGCGTCTTGGGCCGGATGCTCTTCCCGCGGGCCGTGAGGATCGCCTGGCTGAGCAGCTCGGCCGGACTGCCCGACTTCGCGTCGAGGATGCGCGCGGACGACCGCACCTCGGTCGGGCCGAGGTCGACGCCGTCGCGAACCATGTGGATGAGCTCCTCGATCAGTACTTTCGCCGCCTGTACCTGCACGGGGTCGCCGCTGAGCGTGACGTGGTTGCCCCGCACGTGGACATCGACGAGAGGGTACTGCTTCTCGATAGTGGCGAGCAGCCTGTCCTGTGCTCCGAGGAGCCTGACCATGGCTACGCCGTCGACTTCCAGGTCGACGTGGTCGACGTTCTCGGGAGCCGTGCTGTCGCTAGAAGCCAAGGGAGCCTTCCGTGATCGGGCCGCTGAGCACGTGCGCGTGCACGTGGAAGACGGTCTGGCCCGCGCTGGGGCCGCTGTTGAAGACGAGGCGGAACTCGCCGGTGGAGTGCTCGGAGGCGAGCTGCTGCGCAACCGCGACGACCTCGGCCAGAAGGGCGGGGTCGCCCGCGGCGAGCTGCGCGACGTTCTCGTACGCCTCCGTCTTGGGGACGACGAGGACGTGCACGGGAGCCTGCGGCGCGATGTCCTTGAAGGCGATGATCCGCTCGTTCTCGAACACGATCTCCGCGGGGATCTCGCGCGCGACGATGCGCGTGAAGATCGACGGGGTTGCAGAAGTCATGCGTACAGCTTAAGCGGGCTGGGGCGATCGAGCTTCTCGAGATCGTCGCCGTTCGCTACCAGCGGCCGAGCTTCACGTTGAGCACGGCGAGCGCCGCAGGCCCCGCGGTGGAGGTACGGAGCACCTCGTCGCCGAGGCGCACGATGGAGGCGCCCGCCGCCGCGAGGGCGTCGAGCTCCTGCGGGGCGATGCCGCCCTCCGGGCCGACGACGAGGATGAGGTCTTCGCCGCCGGTCTCGAGCGCGCCGAGCGTGAGCTCGGCGGTGGGCTCGAGGACGAGCATCCTGGCGCCCTCGGCGAGGCGGACGAGCTGCTTGGTCGAGACGAGGTCGAGCACGTCGGGGATCCAGGAGCGCATCGACTGCTTGCTCGCCTCGCGCACCACGGCCGTCCAGCGGTCGCGGCCCTTGGCGATCTTCGCGCCCTCCCAGCGGGAGATGCTGCGCGCGGCGGTCCACGGGATGACGCCGTCGACGCCGAGCTCGGTGGCAGCCTGTACCGCGAGCTCGTCGCGATCCCCCTTCGCGAGGGCCTGGGCGAGGAATACCGCCGGGGTGCGGCGGGGCTCCTCCTCGACTGAGGCGACCGTGATCGCGAGCTCAGTGTGCTCAGCGGTGACCACCGCTCCCGTGACGACGAGGCCCGCGCCGTTGCCGATCGAGACCGTCTCCCCCACCGCGAGGCGGCTCACGGTCACCGCGTGGCGCGCCTCGGGGCCGGCGATCGCGACCCGGTCGCCCACGGCCGCGGTCTCGAGCTCCTCGGAGATGTAGAAGTGCGCCACCCCCATACTCTGCCACCCCGGAGCGGCGCTGCCTTTCGGCAACTCAGGACTCGATCCGCTCGGGAGCGCGAGATGCGGCCGCCGCGGCGAGAAAGCCGATCACGGTCCTGAGTTGCCAACGCGGAGGCGGAGGCCGGTCTGGCGCCAATGATCGAGGGCGCGCACCCGTTGGCAATTCAGGACTCCGGTCTGAATCCGGGCCGCTGAAGGCCGCGCGGGGCCGATTTTCGGCGCGAAGTCCTGAGTTGTCGAGAGGTGGGGCGCAGGAGGTCCTGAAGCGCCACTAGGGCGAGGGGGAGTGGCGGGACTGCTAGAAGCCCAGGAACCGGTCGCGGAGCTTCGTGAACAGCCCCTGCTGGAAGTGCGCGAAGTGCGGCTCCTGCTGCTTCCGGGCACCCGCGAGCTGCTTGATGAGCTCCTGCTCCTTGCCGTTGAGCTTCGTGGGGGTCATGACCTGCACGCCGATCTTGAGGTCGCCGCGGCCGCTGCCGCGCAGGTGCGTGATGCCGCGGTCCTTGACCGTGATGACCTCGGCGCTCTGCGTGCCGGGCTTGATCTCGACGGACACGTCGCCGTCGAGGCCCTTGAGGGTGGTCTTGGTCCCGAGGATGGCGTCCGTCATCTGCACCTCGATGGTGGCGAGCAGGTCGTCGCCGTTGCGGCTGAACGTCTCGTGGTGGCGAACCTTCATCTCGAGGAACAGGTCGCCGTTGGGACCGCCGGCGGGCCCGACCTCGCCCTGCCCGGGCATCTGCAGGCGCAGGCCCGTCTCGACGCCCGCGGGGATGTCGACCGGGATGCTGCGGGTCGCGCGGACGCGGCCCTGGCCGGCGCACGTGACGCAGGGGTTCTGGATGATCGTGCCGTAGCCGCGGCACGTGCCGCACGGGTTCGACGTCATGACGTTGCCGAGGAGGCTGCGCATCGTGCGCTGGATCTGGCCGGTGCCCTGGCAGATGTCGCACATGACGGGCGAGGTGCCGGGCACGCAGCACGAGCCCTGGCAGGTCTCGCACAGCACGGCAGTGTTCACCTCGAGGTCGCGCTTCGTGCCGAAGATGACCTCGTCGAGGTCGAGCTCGACACGCACGAGCGCGTCCTGCCCGCGCTCCCGCCGCGACCTCGGCCCGGACTGCCGCCCGCCGCCGCCGAAGAACGTCTCGAAGATGTCGCCGAAGCCGAAGTTCGCTCCCCCGCCGAAGCCGGGCTGCGGGCCGAGGTCGTACTGCTGGCGCTGCTGCGGATCGCTCAGCACGTCGTACGCGTGCGTCACCGTCTTGAACCGCTCAGAGGCATCAGCACTCGGGTTCACGTCCGGGTGCAGCTCGCGGGCGAGCCTGCGGTACGCCTTCTTGATCTCGTCGGGTGTGGCGCTCCGGTCGATGCCGAGCGCCTCGTAGTGATCTGCCACTTCTAAGTTATTCCTCACCGAGCAGTCGCGAGAGGTAGCGCGCTACCGCCCGCACCGCGGCCATGTTGTTCGAATAGTCCATGCGCGTAGGGCCCAACACCCCGAGTCGCGCCACGCTTCCCCCCGACGACGAATACCCGCTCGAGACGACTGACGTCTCCCCGAGCCCGAATGTCGCGTTCTCCCGTCCGATGCGCGCCGAGACGCCGCCGAGGTCGACCTCCATCTCGCCGAACAGGCGCAGGAGGGTCACCTGCTCCTCGATCGCCTCGAGCACGGGGAAGATACTCCCCGTGAAGTCCTCCTCCGTGCGGGCGAGGTTCGCCGTGCCAGCGAGCAGAAGCTTGTCCTGCCGGCCCGCGAGCACCTGCTCCGAGAGGGATGCCACGACCTGCGCGACCACGGGGCGGCGCTCGGCCGCGAACTCGTCGGTGAGGGTGCCCAGTCGCGCGGCGGCGTCTCCGAGGCCGAGGCCGCCCAGCGCCGCGTTGAGCTTCGCGCGCAGGTCGCCCGCCAGCGCGTCGTCGATGGGGGTCGCGAGGTCGAACTGCCGCTGTTCGACGCGACCGGAGTCGGTGATGAGCACGGTCATGAGGCGCGTCGGCGCGAGCGTGACGAGCTCGATGTGCCGCACGCGCGACGTGGCGAGAGAGGGGTACTGCACGACGGCGACCTGGTGCGTGAGCTGCGAGAGCAGCCGAACGGTGCGGGCGAGCACGTCGTCGAGGTCGGCGGAGTGGCCGAGGAACGACTCGATGGCCTGGCGCTGGGCCGAGCTCAACGGGCGGAGGTCGGCGAGCTGGTCGACGAAGACGCGGTAGCCCTTGTCGGTCGGTACCCGGCCGGAGGAGGTGTGCGGAGCGGTGATGAGCTCCTCGTCCTCGAGGAGCGCCATGTCGTTGCGGATGGTCGCTGCGGAGACGCCGAAGGAGTGCCGGTCGACGATCGACTTGGAGCCGACGGGCTCGCGGGACGCCACGTAGTCCTGCACGATCACCCGGAGCACTTCGAGGCCGCGTTCTGACACCATGCCGACACCCGCCTCCCGTGGATTAGCACTCATTCACACTGACTGCCAATTGTACCGTGACACGCCCCGCAGCGCCTTCCGGCGGAGCGCGCGCCGGTACGGTGTGCCCTATGGCCCTCGCCCATCCCGCGCTCCAGGCGACTCCGTCCGCAACGAGCGAGGCCCGCATCCTCGGTACCGTCGCGCACGCCGCGGGCCTGTTCGGCGTAGCACCCGCCGCCGCAATGTACCTGCTGCTCCGCGACCACGACGAGCGCACAGCCGAGGAGGCCCGGCTCGCCCTCAACTGGCAGCTCACCCTCGGCGTGCTGCTCGTGGCGGTCGTGGTCGCCGATTTCGTCTTCTCCTCCCTCGCCTTCAGCGCCGGCGCGTTCGCCGTCGTGGGCCTGCTCGCCTGGATTTTGCTCGTGCCGTGGGCGATCGGCGCAGTGGTGGCAGTGTGGGCGGGCATCCGGATGTGGCGCACGGGCTCGTGGCGCTACCCCTGGTCGATCCCGTTCGTCGGCTCCGGGGTCGCGGCCCGCCGTCGTGAACTGCTCGCGGTGCTGGACAAGGACGATGAAGACGACGACCAGCCGACACCGCTCGCGACCCTGGCGCTGTGGTTCGGCGTCGTCGGCGGCGTGCTCGGTATCGTGTTCGGGCACCTCGCCCGCGCCCGCATCCGGCGCACCGGCGAGGCGGGCTGGGGAACGGCAACGGCCGGTCTGGCGATCGGGTACGCCGAAGTCGTCGTCGGGGCGGTCATTCTCGCGAGCATCGTGCTGTCGATGTCGCTCGTCGCCGGGCTGTGACGCACCGTAACCAAACCGTTGCACGCGCGAGTTGCAAGGCACTACCTTGTGTCAGTACACCTCGTTCACCTGAAAGGCAACGAACACATGACTGACGCAACTCCGCAGCCCGCCCCGGTGGCTGCCGCTCCACTGACCCCCGCCGAGGACAAGCAGTGGGCGTCGTTCGCTCATCTGGGTGGCATCCTCGGTTTCCTGCCGTCCCTCATCATCTGGCTGGTCTTCAAAGACCGCGGCGCCGTCACCAACGTCGAGGCCAAGGAGGCGCTGAACTTCCAGATCACCGTCGCCATCGCCCAGGTCGCGGTCTTCATCGTCAACGCGATCCTCACGGCTGTGACCCTCGGTTTCTGGGGCCTCATCAGCTGGCTCCTCCCGCTCGCCGTGTGGGTCATCTCCCTCATCTGGTCGATCCAGGGCTTCCAGAAGGTCAACGCCGGCGGCTCGTACCGCTACCCGTTCGCCCTGCGCCTCATCAAGTAGTCGAACGTCGCGAACGGCCCTCGGAGCTCCGGCTCCGGGGGCCGTTCGTCGTTCAGTCCTCGAGCAGGCGGCGCACTACGGCGTCGGCAAGCAGCCGCCCGCGCAGGGTGAGCTCGATGCGGCCCGCAAGGGCGGCCCGGGCATCCACGAGCTCGTCGGCGATGAGGCCCGCGACCGCGGTCCGGCCGGATGCCGCGAGCTCGCCGATCGGGAACCCCTCCCGCACCCGCGTCCGCAGCAGGACCGACTCGACCCTGCGCGTCTCGGCGTCGAGCGTCTCGCGCCCGGCCGCCGGACTGTGGCCCGCCGCCATCCGGTCCGCGTAGGCCGCCGGGTGCTTGACGTTCCACCAGCGCACGCCGCCGAGATGGCTGTGCGCACCGGGACCGACTCCCCACCAGTCGTGGCCCACCCAGTACCCGAGGTTGTGGTCGCTCTGGAACTCGGGGCTGCGCGCCCAGTTCGAGACTTCGTACCACTCGAAGCCTGCGCCGCGCAGCTTCTGCTCCGCGCGCTCGTACATGTCGGCCTGCACGTCGTCGTCGGGCATCGCGACCTCGCCGCGGCGGATCTGGGCGGCGAGCTTCGTGCCGTCCTCGATGATGAGCGCGTACGCCGAGATGTGGTCGGGGCGCTGTGCGAGGGCCTGGTCGAGAGAGGCCTCCCAATCGGCGAGCGACTCCCCCGGCGTGCCGTAGATGAGGTCGAGGCTCACCTGGAGCCCGGCTTCGCGCGCCCACTGGACGACGAGCGGGATGCGGGACGGGTCGTGGGTGCGCTCGAGCGTTGCCAGCACGTGCGGCACCGCGGACTGCATGCCGAAGCTCACCCGCGTGAAGCCGGCCTCGCGAAGGGCCAGCAGGTAGTCGAGGTCGACCGAGTCCGGGTTCGCCTCGGTCGTGACCTCGGCGCCCGGCGCGAGGCCCCACGTGTCCACGACCGAGTGCAGCATCGCGGTGAGGTCGGACGAGGGCAGCAGCGTCGGGGTTCCGCCGCCGAAGAATACCGTCGAGACCGGGCGGGCGGGCATCCCGGCCTCGGCCATGACGGCCTTGGCGAGAGCGACCTCGGCGATCGCCTGCGACGCGTAGTCGCTGCGCTTCGCCCCGCGCAGCTCCTCGCTCGTGTACGTGTTGAAGTCGCAGTAGCCGCAGCGCACCCGGCAGAACGGCACGTGCAGGTACACGCCGAAGTTGCGCGACGCGGCACCCTCGGCGACGGTGTGCGGGAGAAGTCCGTCGAGCGGGGCGGGATCGGCGATCGGCAGTGCGCTGGGCACTAGCGCGGCACCAGGTGGAAGACGCGGATGTCCCGTTTCGCGGTCTTCTCGTAGTCGCGGTAGTTCGGCCATTCCGCCTCGAGGGCCGGCCACAGCTCGTCTGCCTCGTCCTGCGTCAGCAGTGTCGCGCGCACCGGCCAGAGCCTGCGGCGGTAGTGCACCTCCGCATCCGGGTTCGCAATGAGGTTCCAGGTCCAGGCCGGGTGGGTCTCGAGGCCGAAGTTGCTCCCGACGATGAACCAGGTGCTGTCGGGCTGCGGGAAGCAGATGAGGGGCGACTCGCGCCGCGCACCGGACTTCGCTCCCGTGCTGAACAGCATGAGCGACGGCATCGCGGGAGCACTGAGCTTCCACCGCCCGCCGGTCACGCGGAAGAGGAAGCGGTCGGTCTGGGGAACGAACCGCTTCAGAAGGTGGCGCGCGGGGCTGCGGGAGATCGCCGCGGTGAGGGCGCGTCCTGTGCGATTCATAGGTTGATTCTCCCATCTGTCACGATGGAGGTATGAGCACGTACATCCTGTGGGACATCGACGGGACCCTGATCTACAACACCCCCAGCGCGGGCGCCCTCTACCTCGACTCGATCGAGCAGGTCACGGGCGTCCGGCCGACGGAGCCCGTGGAGGACCCGCACGGCATGACCGAGGGGCAGCTGCTGCTGGCCATCCTCGAGGTCAACGGCCTCGACCAGGGGCGGCTCGGCGACGTGCTGTACCAGCTCGACGTGCTCTCGCGCGAGCAGCACGAGCGCGGGCACGTGCGAGACGCGTGCGCGGGTGCCGAGGCCGCAGTCGCGGCGGTCGCCGAGCGCGGCTGGACCAATGCCCTCCTCACCGGCAACGGCCCGAACCGGGCCCGCTACAAGCTGCTCGCCGCGGGCTTCGACCCCGAGGACTTCGACTGGGAGCACTCCTACTTCGGCCACGAGTCCCCCACGCGCCACCACCTCACGGCGGGCGCGCGCTCGGCACTCGCCGGCCACGACGCCGTGATCATCGGCGACACCCCCAACGACGGGCTCGCGGCCGACTCGGCGGGCATCCCGTTCATCGCGGTCGCGACCGGTATCTACTCGGCCGAGCAGCTGCTGCCGACGAGCGCGCTCGTCGTCGTGGACGACCTGGAGTCCGGCCTCGCCTCTGTGCTCGGGGCCATCGAGCGGGCCGCGACGCCTGCCTCGGAAGACCCGGGGCTCGAGGAGTTCGGCGAGAACCCCGATGTCGAACTGAGCGCAGAGTGATCGCGGTCACGGGAGGAAGCGGCAAGCTCGGCCGCGCCGTCGTGCAGGCGCTGCGCGACGAGGGCAACGAGGTCCTGGTGCTCGATCGTGTGGCGTCTCCCGGCGGCACCAGGGTCGACCTCAGCGACTACGGGCAGACCGTCGACGCCCTGCTCGGCGTGCAGGACCGCCACGAGGGCCTGGATGCGATAGTCCACCTCGCCGCGATCCCCGCGCCCGGCATCGTCCCGGACGCCGAGACCTTCCGCAACAACATGCTCACCACGTTCAACGTGTTCCAGGGGGCCAAGCGGGCGGGCATCCGGCGCATTGTCTACGCCTCGAGCGAGACCGTGCTTGGCCTGCCCTTCGACACCCCGCCGCCGTACATCCCGGTCGACGAGGAATACGACACGCGGCCGGAGTCTGTGTACTCGATGGTCAAGCGCCTCGAGGAGGACATGGCGAAGACCTTCGTGCGCTGGGATGCCGCACTCAGCATCACCGCGCTGCGCTTCTCCAACGTGATGGCGCCCGAGGACTACGCCGAGTTCCCGTCATTCGACGCGGACCCCCTGCGGCGCAAGTGGAACCTCTGGGGCTACATCGACGCGCGCGACGGCGCCCAGGCGGTGAGCCGCGCGCTCGCGACGGCCAAGCCCGGTTTCGAGGCGTTCATCATCGCCGCCGCGGACACGGTCATGTCGCGCGCGAACGCGTCGCTGGTCGAGGCGGTGTTCCCGGGCGTCGAGATCCGCGGCGACCTCGGCGAGCACGACACGATGCTCTCGATCGCCAAGGCGCGCCGGATGCTCGGCTACGAGCCGCGGCACAGCTGGCGCGACTAGATCCGGCCGGCCAGCGCCGAGAGGTACCGGCGCGTGAGGATCTCCTGCGCCACGCGGACAGCAGGGCTCAGGATCGTCCACAGGCGCGTGCTCGGCCGGGAGAACGAGCGCACCACGAGCCACACCGAGTCGTCGTCCCGGTGCTCGACGACGAAGCTCTCCTCGCCCCGCAGCGGGTGGCCCTCGAGCGTGCCGTAGCCGAAGCCCTGCCGGTCGGGCTCGTCGATCACGAACACCACGCGCACTGGCTCCAGCAGCGGCCCGAACCGCAGCATCGCGGTGTCGCCGGGATGCACGAGCTCGAAGCCGTCCGGTGAGAACACCCGCTCGTTCCGCGAGCCGGCCTCCGCCGCGATCGGATCGACGTGGAATCCGGACCGCCGCTTAACTCCCCAGCTCAGCACCTGCATCGTCGCGTACCGCCAGCGGGCCTCGCCGTGGCCGATCCGCGCGCGGCGCTCGAGCGGGCGGAATCCGCCGGGCGGGAACGCGAGCAGGTCCGGCGCCTGGCTGGCGCCCACCGCGCCGTACGTCACGGGCGCGGTGGCGAGCGCCGCGGCATCCATCACGGCTGGAGCACTTTCAGGTAGCGGCGGGTGTACAGCTCCTGCGCGAGCCTCAGCACGGGCGCGCCGAGCCACCAGAACCAGGTGGCGGGGTGCGAGAACGCCCGGATGACCGTGCTCACGCTCCCGTCGGCATCCTGCTCGACGAGGAAGGCCTCCTCGCCGCACTCCGGATGCCCGGGCAGAGTGCCGTACGCGAAGCCCGCCACTCGCGGCTCGTCGACGACGTAGACGACCCTCGCCGGGGCGTGCACCCGCAGCGGCCCGAAGGGGATGGTGAGGCGCACCTCGTCGCCCGCCTCGGCCTCCTTGAGCCCCTCGACGGCCATGCCGCTGCCGGTCTGGAGGCCCCAGTTCATGATCCGGCGCCTGGCCGCGGTGAACGCCTCATCCCCGTGGCCGATCACCGAGCGGCGCTCGAGCGGGCGGAAGCCCTTGGGCACGTGCTGCAGGTCGCGCGTCGCGCCGACCGCGGTGTACGTGAGCTCGGGCATCCGGCCGGGTCCTACTTGACCTTCTTCGCGGCCTCGACATCGCCGGTGAGCGCAGCAACGAACGCCTCCTGCGGAACCTCCACGCGGCCCACCATCTTCATGCGCTTCTTGCCCTCCTTCTGCTACTCGAGGAGCTTGCGCTTGCGGGTGATGTCACCGCCGTAGCACTTGGCAAGCACGTCCTTGCGCATCGCGGAGATGCTCTCGCGGGCGATGATGCGCGCGCCGATCGCCGCCTGGATGGGCACCTCGAACTGCTGGCGCGGAATGAGCTTCTTGAGGCGCTCGGTCATGAGCACGCCGTAGGCGTAGGCCTTGTCGCGGTGCACGATCGCGCTGAACGCATCGACGGCCTCGCCCTGCAGCAGGATGTCGACCTTCACGAGGTCGGCCTCCTGGTCGCCGGAGGGCTCGTAGTCGAGGCTCGCGTAGCCCGCGGTCTTGCTCTTCAGCTGGTCGAAGAAGTCGAAGACGATCTCGCCGAGCGGAATGTTGTACTTGATCTCCACCCGGTCTTCGCCGAGGTAGTCCATGCCGATGAGGGTGCCGCGGCGCGACTGGCACAGCTCCATGATCGTGCCGACGTAGTCCTTGGGGGCGAGAATGCCCGCGCGAACCATCGGCTCTGTGACACTGGCGATCTTCGTGCCCGACGGGAACTCCGACGGGTTCGTGACCGTGTACTGCTTCTTGTCCTCGGTGGTGACCTCGTAGGTCACCGAGGGCGCGGTCGAGATGAGGTCGAGGCCGAACTCGCGCTCGAGGCGCTCCGTGACGATCTCGAGGTGCAGGAGGCCGAGGAAGCCGCAGCGGAACCCGAAACCGAGGGCGACGGATGTCTCGGGCTCGTAGTTGAGCGACGCATCCGAGAGCTTGAGCTTGTCGAGGGCCTCGCGCAGCACGGGGTAGTCGCTGCCGTCGATCGGGTACAGGCCCGAGAACACCATGGGCTTCGGGTCGGTGTAGCCCGGCAGTGCCTTCGTCGAGGGCTTCTGGGCGTTGGTGACCGTGTCGCCGACCTTCGACTGCCGCACGTCCTTCACGCCCGTGATCAGATAGCCGACCTCGCCGACGCCGAGGCCCTTGGTGGGCGTGGGCTCGGGGTTGGAGACGCCGATCTCCAGCAGCTCGTGCACGGCCTTCGTCGACATCATCTGGATGCGCTCGCGGGCGGTGAGCTTTCCGTCGATCATTCGCACGTACGTGATGACGCCGCGGTAGGAGTCGTACACGGAGTCGAAGATCATCGCGCGGGACGGGGCATCCGGGTCGCCCTTGGGTGCCGGGATGAGCTCGACCACGCGGTCGAGCAGCTCGGGCACGCCAACGCCGGTCTTGCCGCTCACGCGCAGCACGTCCTCGGGCCTGCCGCCGATCAGGCTCGCCAGCTCCTTGGCGTACTTCTCGGGGTCGGCCGCCGGAAGGTCGATCTTGTTGAGCACGGGGATGATCGTGAGGTCGTTCTCGAGGGCGAGGTAGAGGTTCGCCAGAGTCTGGGCCTCGATGCCCTGCGCCGCGTCGACGAGCAGGATCGCGCCCTCGCAGGCCGCGAGCGAGCGCGAGACCTCGTAGGTGAAGTCGACGTGCCCGGGGGTGTCGATCATGTTGAGCGCGTAGGTCTGCGAGCCGTCGGACCAGGGCATGCGCACGGCCTGGCTCTTGATCGTGATGCCGCGCTCGCGCTCGATGTCCATGCGGTCGAGGTACTGCGCGCGCATGTCGCGGTCGGAGACGACGCCGGTGATGCCGAGCATGCGGTCTGCGAGGGTCGACTTGCCGTGGTCGATGTGCGCGATGATGCAGAAGTTGCGAATGAACGCGGGGTCGGTCGAGGCAGGCTGCAGGGCCGTCGTTGCGCGCGGTGACATTTGTGCAATTGTCCCATACGGTCAGGATCGCTCCGCACGCAGGGTGCGCTTGACCCTGCCCGAAGGGGAAGGCGCACGATGGGCCCTATGAACACCGAACCGACGATGATGACGATCGGCAGCTTCGCCGAGGTCACCCTGCTCAGCCAGAAGGCGCTGCGCCTCTACGACGAGCGCGGGCTGCTCAGGCCCGCGCGGGTCGACCCGGCGAACGGCTACCGCCTCTACTCGCAAGACCAGGCGGCGACCGGCCGGCTGATCTCGCTGCTGAGGGCCGCGGGGATGCCGCTCGACACCGTCGCCGGAGTCATCGAGTGCTCTTCATCGGGCGAGGCACTGGCCCGCATCGACGCCTTCGCGGACGCGCTGCACTCGGCGACGATCGCGAGCGCGACCGTGCTGGACCGTGCCCGCCGCTATCTCACGGAGGAACCCATGCAAGACATCACCACCGCGCCCGCGACCGACGAGCCCGTGCTCTCCGAGCTCGCCTATCCCGTCGTCGACAAGCTCGACACGACGATCCGCGAGGCGCTCGAGAGGCTCGAAGCACTGGCCGCCGAACGCGGCCTCACCGTCACGGGAGACCCGTTCGGCATCTTCCACGCGCCCGTCAACGAGGAGAGCAGCGGCCCGCTCGAAGTGTGCCTGCCCGTGGACGGCCTCACCGGGCCTGCGGGGAGCGCCCGGAGCTATCGGCTGGGGTCCGCGAGCACGGCGCGAGTAACCGTCGCGGGGGCGGAGACCGACTTCCCCGCGATCCTCGCCGCGTACGACACGGCGTGCGAGTGGGTGGAGCGCAGCGGGCACCGCACGGCCGGTCCGCCCCGTGAGACCTGGCACGTGCTGCCCTGGGCCGACGAGGAGACGGTCATGACGGTGTCGTGGCCGTTCGCCCCTGCGGCGGGCTGAGGGACGGTCCGGATGCCGCGGCCTCGAGCCGCGGCATCCGGCCGACTACCAGCCGAAGCCCCAGAAGCCCGCGACCGCGAGGAACGGGAGGAAGGCTGCGAAGGCTGCGGCGCCGATCACGATGCCGGCGAGCGAGACCGAGCTCGTGATGATGCCGGCGATGGCCATGGCGCGGCCGGTGCTCTCGCGGCGGAGGGCCATGATGCCGAGCACGAGGCCCGCGGCCGCGACGATGGGCTGGAAGCCCATGACGATCGAGCCGATGCCGAGCACGAGGCTCGCGATGCTGAAGGCCTTGTCGTCCGTGATGGAGGCGGGAGCGACGGGCGCGGTGGTAGTGGTGGTGTCAGGCGCTGTGGTTGTCATGCTTCGAGCCTAGGAACCGGGCGGGGCCGACGACATCGGGGTAACCCCCGAAACTACGGGGCGGGAAGCCGTCCGAGTCCCTCGAGCAGTTCGGCCTGGCTCGTGGCGAGGTTCACCCGGATCCAGCCCTCGCCGGAGCGCCCGAATGCGCTGCCCGGCGCGATCGACACGCGCCTCTCGAGCAGGAACCCCTCCGCCCAGCCCGCGACGTCGCCGCCCGTGGCGTGGCCCAGGTCGATCCAGAGGTAGAACGTGCCTCCGGGCACGAGGTACCGGATGCCCCGGCTCTCGAGCAGCGCGGTCGCGGCCGCGAGGTTCTCGCGGTAGTGCTCGCGGGCGGCGGCCACCGCGTCCTGCGGACCCTCGATCGCCGCCAGCGCCGCATACTGCCCCGGCTGCGGAGCGCAGCTGATCGACGCCTCCTGCACCGTGCGCATGGTGTCGGCCATTCCCACCGGGGTGACGAGGTAGCCGATACGGATGCCCGTCATCGCGTAGGTCTTCGACAGCGAGAACACGGAGAACACCCGGTCGCTTTCGTCGAGGCTCGCGATGCTCACGTGCGGCTCGCCCCAGGTGAAGGCCTCGTAGACCTCGTCGCTGATGATCCAGAGGTCGTGCCGCTCCGCGAACGCGAGCAGCTCCCGCTGCAGCGCCTCGGGGATAACCGTGCCGAGCGGGTTCGACGGCGAATTGAGGATCAGCACGCGCGTGCGCGGGGTGACGAGCCGCTCGAGCTCCGTGACATCCGGGAGGAAGCCCGCCCCGGGGTGGAGGGGGTACGGCACGGGGACGGCGTCCAGCATCCGGGCGTTCATGGTGAACGTCGTGTACCCGGGATCGGGCAGCAGCACCTCGTCGCCCGGGTCGAGGGTGATGGCCATCGCTGGTGCAGCGCCTGGGTCGCGCCGATCGTCACCCAGACCTGCTCGGTGTCGACGTGCACCCGGTTGTCGCGCGCGAGCTTCTCCACGATCGCCTGTCGGAGCGCCGGAATGCCGCCGTTCGCGGTGTAGTTCGTGTCGTCGTCGTCCCAGGCGCGCTTCGCCGCCGCAGCGATGTGCGGGGCCACCGCGACATCCGGCTCGCCCACGGCCAGGGAGATCACGTCGTCGAGGCGGATCGCGATCTCATGGATGCGACGGATGCCGCTCCCGGGAACGGTCAGGATGTGGGACGCTAGGCGGGGCACAGACTCAGGCTACTGAGGTGGCGGCCGGAGCCGAAACACGGTAATGTTGCCTGTTGGCTTGCGCGCCGTTTATCGAACGCCGCGACTGCGGGATCTCATCCCGCTCCAGACATCCCCATCAACGAAAAGGTACAGCCACGTGGCAAACATCAAGTCGCAGATCAAGCGCATCCTGACCAACAAGAAGTCGCAGGACCGCAACAAGGCCGTCAAGAGCGAGGTCAAGACCGCCGTTCGCGCGACCCGCGAGGCCATCGCCGCTGGCGACAAGGCCACCGCCACGACCGCTCTCGCCACCGCCGCGAAGAAGCTCGACAAGGCCGCGTCCAAGGGCGTCATCCACAAGAACCAGGCCGCGAACCGCAAGTCGTCCATCGCCAAGCAGGTCGCGTCGCTGTAACCAGCTCTTTCCGAAAGCCCTCGCCTCGGCGGGGGCTTTCGTCGTTAGGGGCGGGTTGAGTAGGCCCGCTAGGGCCGTATCGAAACCAGATCGGGTTTCGATACGGGCGCTAGAGCGCCCTACTCAACCGGCTCAGGAACCGCGGTTGGCGACGATGCCGATCATGCGCTCGAGCGCGTACACCGGGTCGCGGCCGAGGCCCTTGATCTGGGCATCCGTGTCGGCAATGGTCTCGATGGTGCGGCCGAGGCCCTCCTCGGTCCAGCCGTGCAGGTCTTTGCGGGCCCGGTCGACCTGCCAGGGCGCCATGCCGAACTTCGACGCCAGCTGGCCGGCGGGCGCGTTGGTGCCCATGACCTTGGCCATCGTGCGCACCTTGGCCGCGAAGGCCGCGAGGATCGGCACCGGATCAGCGCCCGACGACAGCGCGTGCCGCAGCAGGATGAGCGCCTCTCCGCGCCGGCCGGCGATCGCGGCATCCGCAACCTTGAACGCATTGGTCTCGACCCGGCCCGAGTAGTAGCGCTCGACCGTCACCTCGGTGATCTCGTCGGAGTCGTCGGCGAGCAGCTGCTGGCAGGCCGAGGCGAGCTCGGCCAGGTCGTCGGCGAAGGCGGAGACCAGCGCGCGGATCGCACCGCCGGTCACCCGTCGCCCGGCGGCGGAGAATTCCGCAGCGGCGAACTCGCTCTTCTCCTGGTCTTTCTTGAGCTCGAGGCACGCGATCTCGATGCCGCCACCGGCGCCCCCGCGGATCGCGTCAAGGAGCTTCTTGCCGCGCACTCCCCCGTTGTGCCGCAGTACGACGTAGGTGTCGTCTGCCGGGTTCTCGAGGTACTTGATCGTCTCGGTGATGAACGCGTCAGTGCACTTCTCGACGTTCACCACGCGGATAAGACGCGGCTCGTTGAACAGCGAGGGGCTGGCGAGCGTGATGAGCTCGCCGGGCGCGTACTGGTCGGCCTCGAGGTCGTGGATCTCGAGGCTCGGGTCCTCCGCCTTCAGCAGGTCGCGCAGGGAGCGGATCGCGCGATCGGCGAGGAACGATTCCGTGCCGCTGACGAGCACGACGGGCGCGGGCCGAACCTTGTTCCACGCGAGCTGGGGGATCTTCGCTGCGGTGGCCATGGGTCAACGCTACCGCTCGGTCCAGACACTCACGGCGCCGTCCTGCTCCCCCGGCGACACCAGGATGAGGCCGTCGTCATCGGTGCGCACCGGGACGGTTCCCGCGCTCGCCAGGATGTCGAGCAGTCGCTGCGTGGGATGCCCGTACCCGTTGTCCGCGCCGACGCCGATGAGCCCGACCGTGGCGCCCAGCGCGAGGTACAGCCCCTCGGACTGGTCGGACGAGCCGTGGTGCGCGACCTTCACCACGTCGACGTGCCCCACGGGCGGCAGGCGGCTCTGGGCGCCCTCGCCGAGGTCTCCGAGGAAGAGGGCGCTGAGGCATCCGGCCGCGCAGTCGACCCTCACCACGAGGCTCGCCTCGTTGCCTGGCTCGACTCCGACCAGGCGTGGCGGCGGCCACAGCACCTCCCACTCGAGCGCGCCGAGAACGCCGGACACCCCCTCGTGGGCGCGCTCGACGACCGCGCCGCCCCCGAGGAGGCGGGCGACCAGCTGCGCGGAGTCGCCATCGGCAGGGCCCACCAGAACTCGGTCCGCGCGCCCGACGACCGCCTCGACCCCGCCGATGTGGTCGAGGTCCCAGTGGGTGAGCACCACGAGGTCGAGGCGCTCGATCCCGAGGTCGGAGAGGCACTCGCGCAGCCGCTCGGGGTCGGGGCCCGTGTCGACGAGCATCGTCTGGTCGCCGCTGCGCACGAGGAACGCGTCGCCCTGGCCGATCTCGCACCCCGCGATCTCCCAGTCGCCGGGCCGCCCCCACTGCTGAGCGACCCGCAACCCTCCGGCGGCGCCCGCGTACAGGACCACGGCGACGAGCAGCCCAGCACGAGCCCAGCGCCACCGGAGGGCGAAGATCGCGAGCGCACTCGCCGCGATGGCGAGTAGCACCCCGGGCAGGTCTGCTGGCCACGGGAGCTGGGCGAACGGAGCGCCCGCGAAAAGCCTCGCCACCGCCGCAATCCAGGCGGACGGCAGCCACGCGACCGCGCACAGCAGCTCGCCCACCGGCGGCACGAGTACGAGCGCGACGCACGCCGCAAGGCCCACGACTGTCGCGACGGGGGCCGCGGGCTCGGCAAGCATGTTCGCGACGACGCCGTACGTCGGGATCGACGCATTGAGCATGATGATCACGGGCTGGCAGGAGAGCTGCGCGGCCAAGGGCACCGCGATCACGAGGGCGAGCCACCGCGGCAGCCAGCGCTCCAAGGCGCGCGCGATCGGCGAGGCGAAGAGCAGCAGCCCCGCGGTCGCGAGCACCGACAGCACGAACCCGAAGCTGCGGGCGAGCCACGGGTCTGCCACGAGCAGCCCGATCGTCGCGAGGGCCAGGATCGGCAGCCCCTGCAGCGGCCGCCCGCTGGCGAGGGCCGCAAGCACGAGCGCGGCCATCACGGCCGCCCGCAGCACGCTCGGCTCCGGTGTCACGAGGACGACGAACGCGACGAGGACAGCGCCGGATGCCGCGATCCGCACGCCGCGCGGCACGCCGAGCGCCGCACCGGCCAGCATGACGAGCCCGATCACCACCGCGCAGTTCGCTCCCGACACCGCGGTCAGATGGGTGAGGGACGACGCCGTCATCGCCGCGTCGAGCTCAGGACCGACGGCGCTCGTGTCGCCAATGGCGAGCCCGGCGAGCAGGTCGCCTCCCTCGCCCGGGAGCGCGGTCGCCGCCGCGAGGAACCGTGCACGCAGCCCGTTCGCCCACTCCAGCTGCCAGGGCGGCGCGCCCACCACCTCGGGCACGCCGTCGGGAAAGAGCAGGAACGCCCGGTCGTCACCGGGCTCCGTCGTTGCGAGAGAGCCCGTGAACGCCAACCGCCCTCCGATTCCCAGCCGCTCCACCGGGGCGCCCCCGAACACGAGCACCGGCACAGACATCCCCTCGCCGTCGGCCTCGACAAGGTCTGCTTCGAATGAATCACTGCCCGGCAGCACTGTCTGTGTGGCGCTCAGCACCACGGAAACACTGCGATGCGCAGTAGCTGCTTCGAGCAGTGATTCGGGTTGTCTACTCCCCTGGTGCATCGCCACCGAGGTGCAGCACAGCCCCACCGCGAGAAGCACGAGGGCGATGCGCGGCCGCAGCACCGCGAGTACCCCAGCCACGAGCCATCCGCCGAGGGCGACCGGAAGCGCCGCTGCTGGAACGCCGATCACCACTGCCGTTGCGATCCAGCCGGCCACCGCGGGAATCGCCAGCCGCAGGTCCGGGCGCGTCATACCGTCACGAGATCCCGGAGCCCCTCGAACGTCTTGTCCCCGATGCCGGTCACGCCCAGCAGGTCGTCGACCGCGGTGAAGGCGCCGTTCGCCTCGCGCCACTCGATGATCCGCGCGGCCATCGCGGGCCCGACGCGCGGCAGAGTCTCGAGCGTCGCGGCATCCGCGGTGTTGAGGTTCACCAGCCCGCCTGTGGTCGTGCCGGGCACCGCAGCGGGAGTCTCACCGACCACCGGCACCACGATCTGCTCCCCGTCGACGAGCAGGCGGGCGAGGTTGAGTTGCGACTGGTCAGCCGTGTCGAGGAAGCCCCCGGCCGCAGCGACGGCATCGACTGCACGGTCGCCGTCCCGCAGTTCGTACAGACCGGGGCGGGCGACAGCACCGAGGATGTGCACGTAGATCTCAGAGCCGGATGCCGCGGCAGCCGTCGCCGTCGGCTGGACCACCCGCGCGTCCCCGCCGTGGTCCCCCAGTGCGGACACGAGCACGGCGCAGCCGAGCCCCACGAGCACGAGCACCACGACGCCGCCGGCTTTCACGCGGGGCGAGAGGGGAACATCCACTCGCCGAGACTAGAAACCCGCTCCCGTCGAGAGGCTCGGGGAGCGGGCATCCGTCGAACTAGGCGGGCTTGGTCGCGATGTTGACGAGGCGCGGGGCGCGCACGATGACGTTCACGATCTCGCGGTCGCCGATGGCACGAGTGACCGCGGCGGAGGCCCGGGCCAGCTTCTCGAGCTCCTCGGTGGAGATCTTGGGGCCGACCTCGAGTTTGTCGCGCACCTTGCCGTCGACCTGCACGATCGCCGTCACCGACTCCTCGACGAGGAGCGTCGGGTCGGCCTTGCGCCAGCCGGCGAGGGCGACGGTCGGCTGGTAGCCCAGCTTCTCCCACATCTCCTCTGCCGTGAACGGCGCGAAGAGGCTCAGCGCGATGGTGATGACCTCGACGGCCTCGCGCACCGCGGCGTCGCCGCCGCCGGCACCCGAGTCGATGACCTTGCGGGTCACATTGACGAGCTCCATAATGCGCGCGACGAGCACGTTGAACTTGAGAGACTCGGCGAGGCCGGGTCCGTCTGCGAGGAAGCGGTGCGTCTGCCTGCGGAGGGACTGGTCGCCCGTCTTCCACTCGATCTCGGGGGCGCTCGTGACGTCCGACGCGAGGCGGAAGGCGCGCGCGAGGAACTTGGCCGAGGCCGTCGGCGAGACGTCCTCCCAGTTGATGTTGTCGGCGGGCGGGCCCGCGAACGCGAGGGTGAGGCGGAGGGCATCCGCCCCGTAGGCGTCGACCTCGCCCGTGAACGTCGTGCTCTTGCGGCTGCGCTTGGACATCTTCTTGCCCTCGGAGAGCACCATGCCCTGGTTCAGCAGTGCGCTGAACGGCTCGGTGAAGCTCACGTAGCCGAGGTCGAAGAGCACCTTCGTGATGAAGCGCGCGTACAGCAGGTGGAGGATCGCGTGCTCGACGCCGCCGACGTACTGGTCGACGGGCAGCCACTTGTCCACCTCGGAGATGTCGAACGCCTTGCCCTCGTCGTTCGGCGAGATGAATCGCAAGAAGTACCACGAGCTGTCCACGAAGGTGTCCATCGTGTCGGCGTCGCGCTTGGCGGGGCTGCCGTCGCGCGGGTCGGGCACGTTCACCCAGTCGGTGGCGGCCGCGAGCGGGGACTCGCCGCGGGGCTTCAGGTCGAGGCCCTCGGTGGAGGGCAGGACGACCGGCAGCTGGTCCTCGGGAACCGGGATGAGCTCGCCATCGGCACCGTGGATGATCGGGATCGGCGTGCCCCAGAAGCGCTGCCTGCTGATCAGCCAGTCGCG
The DNA here is from genome assembly GCA_025463515.1 of Rhodoglobus sp. Taxonomy (GTDB): domain Bacteria; phylum Actinomycetota; class Actinomycetes; order Actinomycetales; family Microbacteriaceae; genus Rhodoglobus. Next base: position 15,798 of record JAODAQ010000016.1, on the reverse strand, counting down.
CAGGCGGTAGGTCTTGGCGGCGCGGCCGGTCCCTGCGGCTTCGAGCTGCTCGATGACCTTCTTGATCGCGTTGTTCTTGCTCAGCCCGTCGAGCAGGCCCGAGTTGATCATCCGGCCGTCGCCGACGAGGGCGATGCCCGTCGACGCCGGGTCGAGCGGGGGCAGGTCGTCGGGCAGGATCGCCTGGCCGTTCTCGTCGAGGTCCAGGACCGGGATCGCGCCGGTAACTGGCGCGTTGACATCGAGGACCACGCGCACGGGCAGGTCGAACTTCCGCGCGAAATCGAGGTCGCGCTGGTCGTGCGCCGGCACGGCCATGACCGCGCCGTGGCCGTAGTCGGCCAGCACGTAGTCCGCTGTCCAGATCGGGATGCGCTCCCCCGTCACCGGGTTGAGCGCGAACCTGCCGAGCGGAACGCCGGTCTTCTCGCGCGTGGCATCCTGGCGCTCGATCTCGGTGTTCTTCTGCGCCTGCTCGAGGTACGCCGTGAACGACGCCTGCACCTCGGGGGTCGAGCCCGCGGCGAGCTCGGCCGCGAGGTCGGAGTCGGGGGCGACGACCATGAACGTCACGCCGTAGAGCGTGTCGGGGCGGGTCGTGAAGACCGTGACCCGCTCGGTGCGGCCCTCGATCTCGAAGTCGACGTCGGCGCCGATCGAGCGGCCGATCCAGTTGCGCTGCATCGACAGCACCTTCGCGGGCCACGAGCCCTCGAGCTGGTTGAGGTCGTCGAGCAGGCGGTCCGCGTACTCCGTGATCTTGAAGTACCACTGGGTGAGCTTCTTCTTCACGACCACGGCGCCCGAGCGCTCGGACGTGCCATCCGGCAGCACCTGCTCGTTCGCCAGGACGGTCTGGTCCTTCGGGTCCCAGTTGACCCAGCTCTCCTTGCGGTACGCGAGGCCCTTCTCGTACAGCTTCAGGAACAGCCACTGGTTCCACTTGTAGTACTCGGGGTCGCTCGTGTGCAGCACCCGGCTCCAGTCGAACGAGACGCCGTAGCGCTCCATGCTCGCCTTCTGCTGCGCGATGTTGTCGTAGGTCCAGCCGACGGGGTTCACGCCGCGCTCAATCGCCGCGTTCTCAGCGGGCAGGCCGAACGAGTCCCAGCCGATCGGGTGCAGCACGTTGAAGCCGCGCTGGCGCCAGTAGCGCGCGGCGATGTCGCCGAAGGCGTAGGCCTCCGCGTGGCCCATGTGCAGGTCGCCCGAGGGGTACGGGAACATGTCGAGGATGTACTTGCGGGGGCGCTTGTCGGCCGGGTCGTCGGTGGCCCACGGCTTCATCTCGTCCCAGATCGGCTTCCACTTCGCCTGGATCGCATCGATGTCGTAGCCGTGGGTGTCGTCGCGCTCGCCGCGCTCGCCGTGCTCATGGGAGGCGCTGGCGGTGGTGTCGGTCACAGGGGTCTCAATTCATTGCTGTGCGGAGGGCCGATCACCGTTGATCGAAAGTCGGTCCGCTCCTGCGCGAACGACCCCGTCAAGGTTACCGGTGATCGTCGCCGAAGACCTCGAAACGCCGTCTGGCTGCACGCCGAGCACTGCGAGCAGCGCCGCCGCCTTCAGCTTCGCCTCGGCGAGCTCCTCTTCCGGAACCGACAGGGCCGTGATCCCTCCCCCGGTGCCGACTGTCGAGCCCGCGGCATCCATGACGATCGACCGGATGACCATGGCCAGGTCGACCGCGCCGTCGAGCCCCACGTAGCCGAACGCGCCGGCGTAGATGCCGCGCGCCCGCTGCTCGAGCCCGTCGAGGATCTGCGTGGCGGACTGCTTCGGCGCCCCCGTCATCGAGCCCGCCGGGAAGCAGGCCCGGATCGCGTCGATGCCGTCGAGGCCGGCGGCCAGCTCGCCGCGCACGGTGCTCACCAGCTGGTGCACCTGCGCGTAGCTCTCGACCGCGAGCAGGCTCGTGACACCGACCGTGCCGGGTTTGGAGACCCGCGCGATGTCGTTGCGCATGAGGTCGACGATCATGACGTTCTCGGCGCGCTCCTTGTCGCTCGACTGCAGCTCCGCGCGGAGCTTCCAGTCGCCGGCCTCCGTCGCGCCGCGCGGGCGGGTTCCCTTGATGGGGCTGGTCTGCACGATCCCGTCGGGCGAGACCGCGAGGAACTGCTCCGGCGACGAGCTCAGCAGCGAGACCTCCCCCACGCGCAGCAGGGCGCCGTGGTGGGTCGGGCTGGACGCGCGCAGCGCGAGGTAGGCCGCGAGCGGATCTGGGCTCACATCGACCGACACCTCGGTGGTGAGGCACAGCTGGTAGGCGTCGCCCTCCACGATCGCGGCCTGGCAGGCGCGGATCATGTCGAGGTACTGGGCGTCGGGGTAGGCCCAGGTCGCCGCCGCCGGTGATGGAGCGGAGTCGAGATCCGGCGGGGTGTGGGCCTCGACCGGCTCGACCGGCGAGGAGACAAGCTCGACCACCGATTGGCGCCATCCGTCGATGTCGTCGAGCGCCAGCAGCGTGACCTCGCGCCGGGCGTGGTCGAACGCGAGCGCCCGGTCCACGCGCAGCCAGGCCGCGAGCGGATATCGGGACTCCCGCGCCACGGAGACGCTCATCGTCTCGGCCCGCAACTCGTAGCCGAGCCACCCGACCCAGCCGAGGGCGAACCCGGGCGGGGCAGCCGTCGTGTCGACGTCCTGCGAGCGCAGTTCGCCCTGCAGCCAGTCCAGCACCGGGCCGTCGAAGTCAGTGACGACCTCGGCGGCGAGCCCGAGGTAGCTCATGCCGGTGGTCGCGCTCGGTCCGCTGTCGAGCCAGAACGCGGCATCCGAGTCGCCGCAGATCGCCGCGTACGCGACCGCGGGGTCTACCCAACGGCCTAAGGAAGCCGCGAGGAGCCGGGGGCGCATAACCTAAGCCTATGAGTGCCGAGTCGCCTGTTCGTGTGGAGAGTATTGCCCGGTGGCACGAGGGCGGGCTCGAGGCGCTCGAGTACTGCGACATGACCGAGAGCCGGATCGTCGCCGCGGACTCCTGGCTCGTCGTCGACGGCCGCGTCTTGGCGCTCGGCCTGCATCGCGAGCGCTTCCTGTCGTCAGTTCCCGACGGCGAGGAATTCTGGGATGCCGCGGTCGCGGCGGTCCCGTCCGAGGGAGAGTGGTTCCCGCGCGTCGAGCTGCACGAGCCGCGCCGCCTGGCGTTCCGGCTCAGGTCTGCCCCTGAGCGCGCCCGCTCCGCGGTCCTCGCCTCCTGGACGGGGCCCGACCCGCGCACCGAGCCGACAGTGAAGGGCCCCGACCTCTCCGCAATGCTGCGGATCCGTACGGCCGTGCAGGCGCAGGGCGCGGACGAGGCGGTCATCCTCACCGAGGACGGCTACGTCGTCGAGGGTGCGTACTCCGCGCTCCTCTGGTGGCGCGGCGAGATCCTGTGCGGTCCGCCTGCGGCGTTCGACCGGGTGGACAGCGTGACCGCGCGCAGCGTCCTTACCCTCGCGCGCGCGCTCGGGATCGACACCCACGAGGAAGCCGTCACCCCCGCCGAGCTGGACGGCACCGAGCTGTGGGCGCTCAGCGCCCTGCACGGTATCCGGATCGTCACGAAGTGGGTCGACGGGCCGGAGCTCGCCGAGAAACCGGGACGCCTCGCCCAGTGGCGCGCCCGGCTGGACGCCCTCCGGCGGTAACTCGGGATAACCCCCGAGACTGCCGGGCCGTCGGACCGTAGGCTCGAAGGATGCACGAGCTCCTCCTCGCCGCCGCCGCGACCAACCCCGTCGAGTGGTTCGGCGAGCTGCTCAGCGGCGCGCTCGGCTGGATCCTCGGGATCGTTCAGTCGGTGGATCCGGTCCTCCGCACCGCGCTCGCGGGCCTCGGCATCCTTCTCGAGACCTCTCTGCTCGTCGGCCTCGTCGTACCCGGCGACACGATCGTCATCGTTGCCGCGACCGCTGTCGACAGCATCCCGCAGTACTTCGCGCTCGCGTTCACCGTGATCGTCGGCGCCCTGTGCGGCGAGAGCATCGGGTTCCTGCTCGGGCGGTTCTTCGGCCCTCGCCTGCGCGCCTCGCGACTGGGCAGGCGGATCGGCGAGGCATGGTGGGTCCGCGCCGAGAACTACCTCGACCGCCGGGGCGGCATCGCGATCTTCGTGTCGCGCTTCCTGCCGTTCCTGCACTCGCTCATCCCGGTCACCGTCGGGATGAGCACCATGAGCTACCGCAAGTTCATCGCCTGGACGCTCCCCGCCTGCGCGATCTGGAGTTTCGCATACGTCTCGGTCGGCACCTTCGCGGCAGGCAGCTTCGAGGCGCTGCTCGACCGGCTGCACTACGCCGGCTACATCTTCGTCGGCATCGTCGCCGTGTTCCTCGTCGGCGTGATCGTCGTGAAGAAGGTCATCGAGCGAGCAGAGCGGCGCCACATGGCCACGCCCGGCGACGGCGACCCGGGCACCATCGAGCCGGACTGAGCCCGGCGGGGGCGCTCTGCCGTTGCGCTACATCTTCTGTGCCGCGCTACAGAAATACGGGTAGCGCGGCGCAGAACCTGTAGCGCGAGCAGCCGGCAGCGGAACAGTCCCGCGCCCGGGCACGAAAGAGGGGCGGATGCTCGCGCACCCGCCCCTCCTGTCACTCAGGTGCTACTTGAGGAGGTCGTTGTCCTCGAGCCACTTCTTGGCGATGTCCTCGGGCGACTTCTGGTCGACCGTCGACTCGACGTTGAGGGCGACGAGGCCCTCGGGGGTGAGCTTGGCCTGGACCGCGTTGATGACGTCCGCGATGGAGTCGGCGATGTCGGCGTTCACGAGAGGCACGACGTTCGACGCAAGGAACAGGCCCTTGGGGTCGGCGAGCGTCACGAGGTTCTCGGTCTGGATGCGCGGGTCTGCGCTGTAGACGTTGGCGATGTTGATCGTGCCGGCGAGGAGGTCCTCGACGGTCGTGTCACCCGTGGCGGAGAAGCCCACGGTCGCGCCGTACACGGAGAGCAGGCCCTGGGGGCCGTACGGGCGCTCCTCGAGCTCGGCGTTGCCGCCGAGGGTGAGCGGAGTCGTGACGGCCGCGAGGTCCTCGAGCGACTTCAGGTTGTTCGCGTCGGCGAAGTCCTTGGTCACGTTGTACGAGTCCTGGTCGGTCGCGCTGGACTGGTCGAGCACGGTCAGGCCGTCAGGCAGGGCGTCCTTCAGCTCGGCGTAGACGTCATCGGACGTCGTGGCCTTCGTGTCGGGGCTGTAGAACTGGAGCAGGTTGCCGGTGTACTCGGGGAACAGGTCGACATCACCGTTCTCGAGGGAAGGCAGGTAGGCGTCGCGCTGGCCGATGTTGAAATCGCGCTCGACGGTGAATCCGGCGTTCTCCAGTGCCTGGGCGTAGATCTCCGCGATGATCTCGTTGGAGTAGTAGGCCTGCGAGCCGATCGTGATCGTCTCGCTGCTCGCCGTCTCGTCGGTGCCCGAGTCCAACGGGTCACCTGATGCGCACCCTGACAGGGCCAATGCCGCCCCGACCACGACTGCACCAAGTGCGAGCCGGCCCTTGTTCCTTGCTGTGAACATGCGTTTTTCCTTTGTTATCCGGTGGGAGATTCCACCACCGCGCGGCGTCGGGATGACGACGTGCGGAGTTCCTTGGGCCGCCCGGCGGTCACACCGCGGGGGACGACGACGTGCTGGAGCAGGGCGAAGAGCCCGTCGAGCACGAGAGCCAGGGCGACGATCACGATCGCGGCGCCGAGGATCTCGTCGAAGCGGCGGGTGGCGATGCCCTTGATGATGTACGTGCCAACGCCGCCGAGGGTCGCGTACGCGGCGAGCACCACCGTCGCGACGATCTGCAGCGCGCCGGCCCGGATGCCGCCGATGAGCAGTGGGAGCCCGAGCGGTATCTCGACCTTGAACAGGATCTGCCACTCGGTCATGCCGACGGCCCGCGCCGCGTCGATCACGCGGCGGTCGACGGCCTCGAGGCCCGCGTAGGCGCCGGCGAGGATCGACGGGATGCCCAGCAGCACGAACGCGATGGTCGCCGCGAGCGGCTTCTGCGTGACGCCGATGACGAGGATGAGCAGCAGGATGAGGCCGAACGACGGGATCGCCCGCGCCGCGCCCGAGACGCCGATCGCGATGTTGCGGCCTCGACCGGTGTGGCCGATGTAGTAGCCGAGCGGGATCGCGATGGCAGCAGCGATCAGCACCGCGAGGAACGTGTAGAACAGGTGCTGCACGATCGCCAGGGGCAGGGGCGACGAGCCGCTCAGGCGGTCGGGCGAGAAGATCCAGGCGAGGGCGTCGGCGAGGAGGTTCATGCGTCGGCCCCCTGAACCGTGTCTCCGGAGACGGCGGCGAGACGGCGCTGCGCCCCGCGCGGCGCCCACGGCATGAGCAGCCGGCCCACCCGCGCGAGGACGAAGTCGACGATCAGGGCGATCGCGACGACGAGGACGATACCGGTGAGGATCTCGGGGATGATGCGGCGCTGGAACCCGTTGGTGAACAGGTAGCCCAGGCTCTCCACACCGATCAGGATGCCCACGGTGACGAGGCTGATCGTGCTCACGGCCGTGACGCGCAGGCCGGCGAGGATCACCGGGCCGGCGAGCGGGAACTCCACCGCCCAGAATCGGCGCCACCCGCCGTAGCCCATGGCGGTGGCCGCCTGCCTGACCGCGGGGTCGACGGAGGCGAGCGCATCCGCGATGGACCTCGCCATGATCGCGACGGCGTAGATCGTCAGGGCGATGGTGAGGTTGAGCGAGCTCAGGAAGCTGATGCCCAGGATGGTGGGCAGGATCGGGAGCAGTGCGAGGGACGGGATCGTGTACAGCAGCCCGGCGATCGTGAGCAGGAGCCCGCGCGTGAGCTTGTAGCGGTACGCGAGCCACCCGAGAGGGATCGAGATCACGAAGCCGAGGATGATCGGCGGGATCGAGAGCTGGAGGTGCTCGAGCGTCAGCCTCCCGATGAGGTCGAAGTTGTCCAGGAGCCAGTTCACGTCGCGGCGCCGTCCACCAGCACGCCCTGGGCGCGGCCCTGGCTGTCGACGAGCACGGAGCCGGTCTTGGTCTTCTTGATCGAGAGCGCGCGCTTGCCGTGCTGCACGCCGATGAAGTTGGCGACGAACTCGTTCGCCGGGTTCTCGGTGATCTCGGTCGGGCTGCCGATCTGCGCGATCTTGGCGCCCTTCTCGAGGATGACGACCTGGTCGCCGAGAAGGAACGCCTCGTCGATGTCGTGCGTGACGAACACGATCGTCTTGTCGAGGTCGCGCTGCAGGCGGATGGTCTCCTGCTGCAGCTCGGCCCGGACAATGGGGTCGACGGCGCCGAAGGGCTCGTCCATGAGCAGGATGTTCGGGTTGGCGGCGAGGCCGCGGGCGACGCCCACGCGCTGCTGCTGGCCGCCCGAGAGCTGGCTGGGGTACCGGTTCGCGACCGACCTGTCGAGCCCGACGGTGTCGAGCAGCTCGAGCGCCTGCTCGCGCGCCAGCTTGCGCGGCACGCCGTTGAGCACCGGAACCGTCGCGACGTTGTCGATGACCTTGAAGTGCGGAAGGAGCCCCGAGTTCTGCATGACGTAGCCGATGCTGCGGCGCAGGTGCACCGGGTTGCGGTCGAGGATGCTCTCGCCGTCGATCTCGATGGCGCCCGAGCTCGGCTCGACCATGCGGTTGATCATGCGCAGCAGCGTCGTCTTGCCGCTGCCGGAGGAGCCCACGAGAACCGTCGTCTTGCGGGAGGGGATGACCAGGCTGAAGTTGTCGACCGCCACGGTTCCGTCAGGGAACTCTTTGGAGACAGCGCGGAACTCGATCATGAAAAGAGGGCTCATTCCTCGCGCCAGAACGCGGATCGACACTTGCCAGATGATAACCAGCTAAACAGTATTCGGAGCCACTGTCATACCCGGTTGCGCCTTTGTGTCGCGGCGTTACACTGCGACCGCACTTGGCCCGTGCGGTGGGCCGGGCCGATCCCCTTAGGGGCGGCCGAAGTGCGGCGTGAGGAGCTCGGTCACGACGTCGCGGCTCGTGTCGAGGAAGGCCGCGTCCCCCCGGGGGTCACGGGCGAACGCGCGGGTGGCGAGCGCGTCGGAGATCTCGATCGCCGTCTCGAAGTGGAAGTGGAGCTCTGGCGTCTCCTTGAACCCGAAGCGCTCGATGAGGGCTTCGAGCAGGCCGTCCGCTACGACCGAGTTGAACGTGCGGTCGTGCGTTGCGGGACGGATGTCGAGCACATCGCCGACACGGAGGCCGCGGAATCCGGGCTCGCTCCTGAACGCGTCGACGAGGACGTCGAAGGATGCCCCGAGTGCCGCCGCCCACGTCTGCTGGCGCTGGTCGTGGATGGCGCTGGTCGCCTTGTCGAGCACGCGCTCGAGGTTGCGGGCGGAGAGGGCCTGCAGCACCGCGATGCGGTCCGGGAAGTAGCGGTAGACGGTGCCGATCGACGCACCGGCGCGCTCGGCGACCATGGCGGTCGTGAGGCGCTCGTAGCCGATCTCGTCGACGATGGCCGCTGCCGCGTCGAGAAGAGCCGTGAGTCGAGCCGCGCTGCGCGCCTGAACGGGCTCATTGCGCAGGCTCGCGCGGGAATCGGGAATGCTCTCGACGATCTCCTGGGCAGCCATAACCCCTCCTGGTTTCATTACGCGCTTGACTCGCGCCCTGAATCTTACCGTGACCCCGTTCTGGGAGCGCCGCATTAACGTCATAGGTACCTGAGAGAATTCCTGATTATGTGTGGACGATTCGTAGTCGCAGGCGCCGCGAGCGACCTGGTGGACATGTTCGACGTCGATCGCAGTGCCGACGACCTGCCTGAGCCCTCGTTCAATATCGCCCCGACGGACCGGGTTCCGATCGTGCTCGACACGATCCCGAAGGATGCCGATCCCGACGACGAGCCCGTCCGAAGGCTCGAGGGCGCGCGCTGGGGCCTCGTGCCGCCGTGGGCGAAAGACGTGAAGGTCGGTGTCACCGCCTTCAACGCGCGCATCGAGTCGGCGGCGGAGAAGGCGCACTTCAAGAACGCGGTGAAGAAGCGCCGCGCGATCGTCCCCGCCACCGGGTACTACGAGTGGAAGACGGTCGACGACGTCAAGACGCCGCACTTCATCCACCTCCCGGAGGGCGAGCTCTTCGTGTTCGCCGGGCTCTACGAGTGGTGGCGCAACCCCGCCGAGGCCGACGACTCGCCCGACAAGTGGCTGCTCTCCACCTCGGTGCTCACGCGCGAGGCCACGGGCGCGCTCGCCGGCATCCACGACCGGATGCCCGTCTTCCTCTCCTCCGAGCTCCTCGACGAGTGGCTCGACCCGCACACCGAGGGCGAGGAGGACCTGCTGGCCGAGATCTCGCATGGCGGCGAGGAGATGGCGGAGCGCGTGGAGTTCCACGTCGTCGATCGCGCTGTGGGCAACGTGCGCAACAACTCGCCAGCGCTCATGCAGCCGATCGGCACAGAGCCGCCCGCCTAGGCTGGGGTGATGGCCGAACCCGCAGCGCAGATCATGCACCGGGCGGCCCGGATCGAGGACGCCTTCCACCGCTGGCGCGAGCGCCGCGGTCGCAAGCGCGGCCTCGTGACCACGATCGTGCCCTACACGGGCTACGGCGCGCCGGGCTGGACCCGCGTGCTCTGCCGCGTGGTCCTCGCCCGCGCGGACGGCGCCGCCCGCCAGCGGGCCGACAAGGTGCGCGGCTGGCGCAGCTTCTTCAGCATCCCCGTCGCCGATGCCGACGTGATGGTCATGGCCGGCGGCGTCGAGCAGCGGGTGTCGCCCAACCGCGGCGGCGTCGTGGACGTCCGCATCGAGACCGAGCTCGACCCCGGCTGGCACACGATCACCCTGCGCAGCGAGGGGACGGAGCCGGTGACGGCGCCCGTGTTCATCGTCGACCCCGCCACTCGGTTCGGGATCGTCTCCGACGTCGACGACACCGTGATGGTGACCGCGCTCCCCCGGCCCTTCCTCGCGGCGTGGAACACCTTCGTGCTCGACGAGCACGCGCGCACCCCGGTGGCCGGCATGGCGGTGCTGTACGAGCGGCTGCGGCGCGAGCATCCGGCCTCGCCCGTCGTGTACCTCTCGACGGGGGCGTGGAACGTCGCGCCGACGCTCACGCGCTTCCTCGACCGCAACCTCTACCCGCCGGGCGCGCTGCTGCTCACCGACTGGGGGCCCACGCACGACCGGTGGTTCCGCAGCGGGCAGGAGCACAAGCGCTCGAACCTCGCGCGGCTGGCGGAGGAGTTCCCCGACCTGAGGTGGCTGCTCTTCGGCGACGACGGCCAGCACGACGAGGCGCTCTACGGGGAGTTCGCCGCCGCGCATCCGGACAACGTGGCGGCCGTCGCGATCCGCCAGCTGTCGACAGGTGAGGCCGTGCTCGCCGGTGGGCGCACCAAGGCGGCACTCCGCGAGGAGGAGTCGACAGTGCGCTGGTTCTACGGCCAGAACGGCGCGGAGCTCGCCAGAGCGCTCGTCGCCGCCGATCTCATGGAGGAGTAGCCGTGGCCCTGCCGATCGAGGACTACGCCATCATCGGCGACTGCCACACCGGCGCGCTGGTCGGGAAGGACGGCAGCATCGACTGGCTGTGCCTGCCGCGGTTCGACTCGGCGTCGACCTTCGGCGCGCTGCTCGGCGACGAGGAGCACGGGCGCTGGATGCTCGCCCCGAGCGACCCCGCCGCAACCAGCACGCGGCGCTACCTCGAGGACACCTTCATCCTCGTCACCACCTGGACCACCGCCACGGGCGTGGTCGAGGTCGTCGACCTCATGCCGCACGGCGACCGCCGCGCCGACGTGATCCGGCAGGTGCGCGGGGTGAGCGGCTGGGTCGACCTGCACGTCGACCTGCGCGTGCGGTTCGGGTACGCGGACGCGCTGCCGTGGATCCGGCAGGTGCCCGAGAAGGGCGAGCACGCGCTCATCGCGATCGCCGGGCCGGATGCGATCGTGGTCCGCGGGCCGGAGCTCACCGCGCAGGGGCACTCCCACGTCGCGGACTTCCGGGTGCACCCGGGCGAGACGGTCGGCCTCACGCTCACCTGGTACCCGGCCCATCGCGAGGCACCCGCGCCCCTCTCCGTGGAGAAGCGGATCAAGAGCACCGAGAAGTGGTGGCGGCAGTGGGCGTCCGCCTCGGCCGGCTCGCCCGTCTACGCCGAGGAGGTGCGCCGATCGCTGCTGGTGCTGCGCGCGCTGACCCACGAGGACACCGGCGGCATCGTCGCCGCCGCGACCACGAGCCTGCCCGAGGAGTTCGGCGGGCAGCGCAACTGGGACTACCGCTACGTGTGGCTGCGGGATGCCTCCCTCACCCTGCACGTCCTGCTCAACCACGGCTACGTGGGCGAGGCGGACGCGTGGCGGAATTGGCTGCTGCGGGCTATCGCCGGCGACCCCGACGACGTGCAGATCATGTACGGGCTCTCCGGCGAGCGCCGGCTCGACGAGTGGGAGCTCGCGTCGCTGCCGGGCTACCAGGGCGCCTCGCCGGTGCGCATCGGCAACGGCGCCTACACGCAGTTCCAAGGCGACGGATTCGGACACGTGATGCTCGCGCTGCAGGAGGCGCGTCGCCGCGGGGGCGACGAGGCCGACTTCTCGTGGCCGGTGCAGCGCGCGCTCATGACCTTCGTCGAGGAGAACTGGCGTCGGCCCGACAACGGCATCTGGGAGATCCGAGGCCCGGAGCGCGAGTTCACCCACTCGCGGGTGATGCTGTGGGCTGCCGTCGACTGCGCGGTGCGCGCCGTCGAGGAGTTCGGGCTCGAGGGTCCCGTCGAGCGCTGGCGGCAGCTCCGCGAGGAGATGCGCGACGACATCGAGAACCGCGGGTTCGACAAGGCGCGCAACACCTACACGCAGTACTACGGCGGCTCGGGCGTGGACGCCTCCCTGTTGCAGCTCTCGCAGGTCGGCTTTCTGCCCGCCGACGACCCCCGGATGCTCGGCACGGTCGCCGCGATCGAGCAGGAGCTGCTCGAGGGCGGCCTCCTGCTGCGCTACCGCACCGAGTCGGGGGTGGACGGCCTCCCGGCCGGCGAGAACGCTTTCCTGGCGTGCTCGTTCTGGCTCGTCGAGCAGTACGCCCGGTCGGGCCGCCTCCCTGACGCGATCGCACTCATGGACCGGCTGTGCGGCTTCTCCAACGACGTCGGGCTGCTGAGCGAGGAGTACGACGTGGCAGGCGGGCGGCAGGCCGGCAACACTCCGCAGGCGCTGAGCCACCTCGCGCTCGTGCGGGCGGCCGACGCGATCGCGGCGGCCTCCGCGAGCTGAGCGCGGCGGCGGCGCGCGGCGTGGTGCGCGGCCTGTCCGAACGAAAACGCAGGAGATTCGAGCATCCGGCCGCCCTTTGCGTTCGAAGTGACCGGTTCGGCGGGAATCTCCTGCGTTTTCGTTGCGCGCAGGGGCCTGGCGCGCCCATGCGGAGGTTTCGGCGCCATGCGGGCCCCGCGGCAGCAGCATGGCGCCGAAACGTCCGCATGGGCGACGCTGAGGTCTGCCCGCGCGGGTCCCGCGGGACGCTAGGCTGCCCGCGCGGGGTCCGGCGGGACGCTGGGCTGCCGACGCCGGGTTCCGCAGGACGCTGGGCTGCCGACGCGGGTTCCCGCGCGACGCTGCTGCCCCGGCGGCCGCATGGCGCCCGATGCACCGCGCGCGGGCGGGTGATAGGCGGGTGATCCCCGCCGTGCCCCCGAAATTGGGCACCAACGGATTCCGCAGTTCGTCAAGCGCAAAACGGAGGGAATCCGTAGCGCGCGGTACGCATTTCGTAGCCATTCCGGGTTGGGAGCGCTCTCATTCGCCGAATCCACCCCTATTCGGGGGAGAGATTGCCGCTTGACGGTATATCGGCGCGCTGATACTTTTTCCTCGCTGCTCATTTAGTCCTCCTAATGGAGGACCGGATGGGGACACGGATCCGTACCCGACGGGCCCGGGGTTTCACCCGAAGAAGCCCGCAGCACAGCCTGAGACCACGTTGTGCCCTGCACGTTGGTGATTCGCTTACCCGATCACCAGCAGCAGTGGCCGACGGGGGTCAGCGCCATACTGAGAGCGTGATCCCAGCCCGGCGCGAACTCACCGCGCTCAGACTCTCAGCCCAGCGAATCGCTGCTCCCGGCCACCTCCGCACCCCCGCCGACGTGGCGCGCTGGATGCTCGCACTGCAGTCTCAAGACCTCCCCGGTGCGCGCTGGGCCATCGGCCTCCGGCTGCCCGGCTGCACCGACGCCGACGTCGAGCGGGCCCTCGGCGCTGGCGAGATCGTCCGCTCCTGGCCGATGCGCGGCACCCTGCACATCGTCGCTCCGGAAGACCTCGGCTGGATGCTCGACATCGCCGCCGTGCGCCAGGCGACGTGGGCGGCGAAACGACGGCGCGACCTCGAGATCACCGACGAGCAGCTCGCGGGCGCTGGCAACATCGCGGCGGCGCTGATGCGCGGCGGCAGCGCGGTGCGGCGGGATGCTCTGCTCTCCGCATGGGAGGAGCGCGGCATCCCCACCACCGGCCAGCGGGGCTACCACCTCCTCTGGAACCTGGCGCACGCGAAGCTCATCGTGTTCGGGCCGCCCGACGCCAAGCAGCCCACGTTCGCCCTGTTCGAGGAGTGGGTCACGAGCCACCGCGCACTGAGCGGGGACGAGGCGCTCGCTGAGCTCGCGACGCGCTACTTCCGCAGCCACGGACCCGCGACGGAGCGCGACTTCGCGTGGTGGGCGAGCATCACCCTCGGGGATGCGCGGAAGGGCATCGCGGCGGCCGAGGGGCTCGAGCGGCGGGACTTCGACGGGGTCGGCCACTACCTCGCGGCCGGGCTGGAGGCCGCGGCATCCGGCGTCTACGCCCTGCCCGGCTTCGACGAGTACATGCTGGGCTACCAGGACCGCTCCCCCGCCCTCGCGGCCGAGTACGCGCCGCGGATCGTGCCGGGCAACAACGGGATGTTCCTGCCGACCGTCGTCGTCGACGGCGAGGTCGTCGGCACGTGGAAGCGCATCGAGAGTGCGAAGAAGGCCACGGTCGAGCTGTCGGAGTTCAGGAGCATGACGAAGAAGGGGCGCGCGGGTCTCGAGCGGGCGCTCCGGCGCTACGGCGAGTTCATCGGCAAGCCCGTCGAGCTCCGAGAGCGCGACGAGTAGCCGCGACTAGTCGATGATCGCCAGGCAGGCGTCGAAGCAGTGCACGAACGGCCCGGTCTCGCCCGACAGGGTCCGTCGCAGCACGAGCAGCCGCCGCGCCGCATCGTCGATCGTCGAGGGCTCGATCGTGCCGGCGTCGACCGCGGCGTGGATGCCCGCGACCACCGCAGCGACATCCACCCCCTGCACGTAGAGCAGCATCGTGTTGCCCGCGGCCACCGCGAGCACGGCGTTGTGCACCGGGTCGGCGTACTCGGGGCGCCCGGTGTGCTCCAGCATGTTCATGTCGTCGGTGATCGCGATGCCGTCGAAGCCGAGCTCGTCACGCAGCAGCTCGTGCCACATCGGCGAGAGCGTCGCGGGCACCGGGTCGACCGCGTCGAACTCGAGGTGGCCGAACATCACGAACTCGGCGCCAGCGTCGATGCCCGCGGCGAACGGCTCCTCGTGGCCGGCCCGCCAGTCGTCGAGGCTCATGCCGGTGGCCGGGATGCTCGAGTGCGAGTCCCCCGGGGCAACGCCGTGGCCCGGGAAGTGCTTGAGAGTCGAGTACACGGTGCCGAGCTCGCCCGCGACCGCCTCGGAGACCCGTACTGCCGCATCCGCCGGAGTCGAGCCCATCGAGCGGTCGAAGATGAACGAGTCCGGGTCGCCCGTGACATCCGCCACAATGCCGAAGTTCACGGTGATGCCGTCGGCCTTGAGCATCGCCCCGCGGTCGGCGAAGGCGGTGCGGGCGGCAGCGGGGTCGAGGGTGCGCAGTTCGGCGGCAGAGGGACCGTCGTCGGGGTAGATGCGGCGCACCACGCCGCCCTCCTGATCGGTGGCGATGAGCGCCGGCAGCCCGCGCTCCCCCGCGATCAGCGGTGCCCAGTCCGCGAGGGTGCTCGCGGGGTCGGGGATGTTGTCGCCCATGAGGATCACGCCGCCCAGGCCGTAGGCACTCGCGAAGCCGCCGATCGCCTGCGGATCGAGACCGGGGACGTGCACCATGAGCAGGCTCGCGATCTTCCCGTCGAGGGTCATGGCGCTCAGCCGGTCGTCGGCGTACAGCTGCACGGGATCCGGCGGCGGCGGCGCGGTGTACTCGGGGAAGGTCGGGACCTCGGGAAGCGGCGCCGCCGCGCATCCGGAGAGCAGGATCGCGACGACCGCGATCCCGGCGGCAGCACGCCTCACGCCGGTCGGCTCTCGGGCAGCGGCGCGAGCACGCGGTTCGCGATGCCGGTGCGCGAGGAGACCCCCCAGCGGGCGAAGATCGCCTGGATGTGCTTCTCCACGGTCTTGTCGCTGATGGCCAGGCGCTGCGCGATCGTGCGGTTCGAGCAGCCCTCCGCGACGAGGAGAGCGACCTGCTGCTGCCGCTCGGTGAGGCCGTCGAGCTCTGTGCTGTCGCGTCCGCGGCCGAGGCTCGCGGGGATCGCGGCGCGGGAGGAGGCCCCGAGGGCGGCGAGGGCGCGCGACAGGTGGCTCTGCACCGTGCGCTCCGAGAGGAACAGCGCCTGCCCGATCATCCGGTTCGAGAAGCCCTCCGCGGCCAGGAGCGCGATCTGCTGCTCGCGCTCCGAGAGCGCCTGCCACCCGGCACCCGCTGCTGGTCGTAGGCGGCGGCCCAGGCGGCGCAGCTCGCGGGCCGACCAGTTGCGCACGGCGACGGCACCCAGCAGGTCGGCCTCGTCCGCGG
>JAODAQ010000009.1 GCA_025463515.1 Rhodoglobus sp. | reverse complement strand
GAGCAGTACCTCAACGTCAACGGGCAGTCGGGGTACTTCGCCCACTCGCTCAACGCGTACGGCCAGCAGGGCGAGCCGTGCCCGCGGTGCGGCCGCCCGATCGTGCGTGAGCAGTTCATGAACCGCGGCTCGCACTTCTGCCCGTGGTGCCAGCGGGTGCGCTAGAACCCGTAGCTCACTTGCTGGGCCCAGAACGGTGAGGCTTTCAGGGCGGCTGCACCGCCGTAGGCGTCTCCGTCTGGGGACGGAGGCCCCTTCGGGGCCCCGCGGCTAGGTTGGAGGAGTGAGCCTCGACCCCGAATCCAGCGCCTGGCGCCGGACTCCTCCAGGCCCCAGCCAGCGCAGGGGGGACGCCGCGACGGCCGTCGCCCTGTTCGCCGCCTCAATCCTGTCGTTCGTGCTGGGCCGGGCGATGGGCATCTGGGATGCTCCCGCGCACCCCGCACTGAGCATCGGCGTCCTCGCTCTCATGACACTGCCGCTCGCGTTCCGGCGCGTAGCCCCCGTGCCCGTGCTGGCGGTGCTCGGGGTCGCGCTCATCCTCGTCGGCGAGCTGCAGGTCACCGAGGTGACGGTCAGCAATATCGCGATGTTCATGGCTCTCTACAGCGTGGGCGCGTGGGAGCAGAACCGCACCCGGGCGAACTGGGCACGGGGAATCCTCGTCACCGGCATGGGCATCTGGCTGCTCATCTCCTTCTTCCGGGCCAGCACACAGGACATCGGCCTTGACGGCCCCGGCGTGGGGGCGCTGACACCCGTCGCGGCCTACATGCTGCAGCAGGTGCTCATCAACGTGCTGTACTTCGCCGGAGCGTGGTGGTTCGGGAGCCACGCGTGGGCGTCGGCGCGGCAACGGGCTCTCACCGAGTTCCGCACCCTCCAGCTCGAGGGCGAGCAGGCCAAGGTCGCGCGTCAGACCATCGTCATCGAGCGCCTCCGGATCGCCCGCGAGCTGCACGACGTTGTCGCGCACCACGTGTCGCTCATGGGAGTCCAGGCCGCGGCGGCCCGGGCGGTGCTCGACACCGACGCCCAGGGCGCCCGCGACCAGCTCGAGGCGCTCGAGGGGTCGTCCCGGTCGGCAGTTGGGGAGCTGTACCAGCTGCTCGGCACCCTGCGCGACGAGGAGACGCCGATCGGGCAGGTCACGGCGTCTCTCGGCCTCGAGTCTCTGCCGGCGCTGGTCGACGATGCCGAGGCGGCGGGGCTGCGCGTCTCGCTCGAGCGGGTGGGCGATGAGGTGGCCGTGCCGCAGCTCATCGGGCTCAACCTGTACCGCATCGCGCAGGAGGCCCTCACGAACGTGCTGAAGCACGCGGGCCCCGGGACCCGGGCTCGCGTGCACCTTCGGTACGGCAGCGGCTCCATCGAGTTGGAGATCGCCGACGACGGCATCGGCAGGCCGGGTCCCCGGCAGGGCGGCGCGGGCCTCGGCATCCGGGGTATGCGCGAGCGTGTCGCATCCCTCGGCGGCAGTCTCGACGCCGGTGCGCGCAATAGGTCCGGCTGGGTCGTCCGGGCCTCGGTGCCGATCGCGGTGCGCCAATGACCCGGATGCGCGTGGTGCTGGTCGACGACCACGCACTGATGCGGCAGGGCATCCGGACCATCCTGTCTGCCCACCCGGACCTGGAGGTCGTGGGCGAGGCCGCGAGCGGCGAGGAGGCGATCGACGTGGTCCTCAGCACGCGCCCCGACGTGGTGTGCATGGACGTCGAGATGCCGGGCATCGGCGGGCTTGAGGCCACCCGCCGGCTCGTCGCGAACCCCGACGTCACCGCCCACGTGCTCATGCTCACGACGTTCGAGCGCGAGGACTACCTGCTCGCCGCCCTCGATGCGGGCGCCAGCGGATTCCTCCTGAAGAATGCGCGGCCGGAGCATCTCGTCTACGGCGTGCGGTCGGTAGCCGCGGGCGAGGCGCTACTCGCCCCAGAGCTGACCCGCGCCGTGATCGAGCGCGCCGTGGCGCAGGAGCGCGGCGAGTCCGCGGCCGGGCCCGCCGGCGCGGTGCCCGAGAGCCTCACGGAGCGCGAGGTCGAGGTGCTGCGGCTCCTGGCGCAAGGCCTCTCCAACGACGAGATCGCCGAGAAGCTCCTGGTGGGCCGCTCCACGGTCAAGACCCACGTGTCGAACGTGCTCATGAAGCTGGCGCTGCGCGACCGGGTGCAGGCCGTCGTGTTCGCGTACCGCTCGGGCCTGGTCGGCTAACACCCCCTCCGCCCCGCGGGGGATGCCGCGTCCTCCGTCTCGTGGGGGAGGTGCGGCGGCGCTCGGCTTCGTAGCGTTGAGGCATCCGTTCCCACTAAGGAGACCCATGCTCAGCGTGCACAACCTCACCAAGAACTTCGGCAGCCGACGGGTCGTCGACGACGTGAGCTTCGAGGTGGGCCGTGGCCGCCTCACGGGTTTCGTCGGAGGCAATGGCGCGGGCAAGACCACGACAATGCGGATGATCCTGGGCGTTCTTCAACCCGATTCCGGCACGGTCACCCTCGACGGCGAGCCGGTGGGCGAGAGCGCGCTGCACACCTTCGGCTACATGCCGGAGGAGCGCGGCCTCTACCCGAAGATGGAGATCGGCGAGCAGCTCGCCTACCTCGCGCGCCTGCACGGCATCGACAAGACAACGGCGATACAGCGGGCGGATGACCTGCTCGAGCGACTCGGACTCATCGAGCGCCGTCGCGACAAGCTGGAAGCGCTGTCGCTCGGCAACCAGCAGCGCGTGCAGGTCGCTGCGGCGCTGGTGCACGATCCCGGGGTGCTCATCATGGACGAGCCGTTCTCCGGACTCGACCCGCTCGCCGTCGACGAGGTTGTCGCGGTGATCGCCGAGCACGCGGCGCGCGGAGTGCCCGTCCTGTTCTCCTCCCACCAGCTGGAGGTTGTGGAGCGGCTGTGCGACGACCTTGTCATCATCGCCAACGGCGAGGTGCGCGCGGCGGGCTCGCGCGAGGAGCTGCGCGAACAGTACTCCGGCAACCGCTGGTCGCTCGAGACCGGCAGCGACGTGGGCTGGGTCCGCGACATCCGGGGCGTCACCGTCGAGGAGCTCGCCGGCACGTCCGTGCTGTTCGACGGCGAGGCCGCGGTGGCCGACGCGGTGCTGCGCGCCGCCGTCGAGAGGGGGACGGTGACCAGCTTCCGGCCGGTGCGACCGACCCTGGGCGAGATCTTCCGGGACATCGTCGTCGATGCCCCGACAACCGAGCACGACGAGAAGGTGGCGGCAGCCTGATGACCACGACAACGACAACCAGCACTCGCCTGAGCACCTGGGGCGCAACGCTCCTCGTCGCCGAGCGCGAGATCCTCTCCCAGGTGCGCTCGAAGGCGTTCCTCATCTCGACGGCGATCACCCTCGCCCTCGTCATCGGCGGGATCATCCTCTCCAGTGTCCTGGGCGGGCGCGCGGAGGCGACATCCGTGGCGATCGTCGGCCCGGTGCCGGCGGCGGCCGCCGACTCGGAGCTGGTCGAGGTCACGCAGGCCGCAGACCGCGCCGAGGCCGAGAAGCTCGTGCGCTCGGGCGCTGTCGAGGCAGCTCTCATCCCGGATGACAGCGCTGTGGGCTTCGGTATCGTCGCCCTCGACGAGGCGCCGGACGGGCTCGTCGCGGCGCTCTCGGTGAGCCCGCAGGTCGAGCTTCTCGAGCCGTCGTCGACGCCTCCGGGCCTGCGCTTCATCATCGGCCTCGCGTTCGGCCTGGTGTTCATGCTCGCCGTGCTCGGATCAGGGGCGACGATCATGCAGAACACCGTGCAGGAGAAGCAGTCGCGAGTCGTCGAGATCCTGCTGGCGGCCGTACCTGCGCGGGCGCTGCTCGCGGGCAAGATCCTCGGCAACTCGGTGATCGGGGTGGGTACTGCCGCGGCCATCGCCGCGGCCGCAGCGCTGGGCCTCGCCGTGACTGGTCAGACCGACCTGCTCGACCTGCTGTCCGCGCCGCTGATCTGGTTCGTGGTGTTCTTCATCTTCGGATTCGTCCTCGTCGCGAGCGTGTTCGCCGCCGGCGCCGCACTGGTGTCGAGACAGGAGGATACGGGTACCGTGATGACGCCCGCGATGATGCTCGTGATGATCCCGTACTTCGGAGTGGTCTTCTTCGGCGACAACCCGCTGATCATGACGATCCTGTCGTACGTGCCGTTCAGCGCCCCCGTCGCGATGCCCGTGCGGCTGTTCTTCGGCGAGGCCCAGTGGTGGGAGCCTCTGATCGCGCTCGCGCTCCTCGTCGTGGCAACTGCCGCGGTGATGCTCGTGGCGAGCAAGATCTACACGAACTCCCTGCTGCGGATGGGGGCGCGGGTGAGTCTTCGGGAAGCCCTCAGGGCGAGCTGAGGCTAGAGCTTCTTCGGCTCAGACCCGCTTCTCCCAGACCGCCTCGTACACGAACGGCGCGAACCCGATCGCCTCGTTGACGTCGAGCATCGGCCGATTCTCCTCGGCATTGAAGGTGATGACCGAGGAGTGCCCGCCGTGCTCGCGCTCCAGCAGCTCGAGGTTCGCGACCTTCGCGAGCATCCCGAGCCGGTGGCCGCGGTGCTCCTTCAGCACGAGCGTGTCCTGCTGGTGGACGGCCAGGGCGGTATCCGGCGGCACTGACAGCTCGCTGAACGCGACGAGCCGCCCCGACTCGACGTGCTCGACGACGGACGTGAGCGTCGTCGTGCCGGTCTTGGCGCGCAGCTCGTCGAGGGCGCGCACCCGGTCGGCGTCCCACACCTCCGGCGTGACCTCGAGGTCGGCGGCGGGCGCATCCGTGCTCATGCGCGAGTGCAGGTGGGCGAGGTCGACGAGCCGGGCATCCGGAATCGCTCCTGTCCAGGCTTCGGTGCGATAAGCGGGTCCGGATGCGGCGGCCGCAACCCCGAGCGCACCCGCGGCGTCGAACGGCAGCGGCAGGCGGCTGCCGCGCGCGACCTGCCCGAGCGTGTAGCCGTGCCGGGCGGCGAACCGGACACCGACGTTGTCCGCCGGCACCGAGCCGAACCCGGTGGGGGAGTGAACCTGCTCTCCCTCGGTGGGAACCGCCATCGACTCGGTCTCGAAAACCGTTCGACCCGCGTCGCGCGCGGCCGATTCGACCGCCTCGAGCAGCGCGGTGCCTATGCCCTGCCCACGGAACGCCGCAAGCACCTCGGGCCGCAGGCGCGCACTGGGCGACTCCTCCTCGATAGGCAGCGTGAGCACCCCGCGCCCCACAATGTGCCCGTCGACCCGCGCGACGAAGAGCACCTGCGGCGAGTACGGGTTCTGCCAGTACGGCAGCAGGTCTTGCGGGGTGGGCGAGATCTCGGCGAGGCCCGAGCTCTCCGCCTCGATCGCGTTGCGCACGAGGACCATCTCGACGAAGTCGGCGCCGCCCGGGCCGTCGAGAGTCTCGGGGATGGGCATCCGCTCGATCGTGAAGCTCACAACAGGTCCTTCCGCCAGGCGCTCTCGTTGGCCACGGGCACGAAGCCCACGGCCTCGTTCACGTCGAGCATGTGCCTGTTCTCCTCGGCGTTGAAGGTCATGACCGACGGATGCCCGGGCCGCACCCGCGCGAGATGCGCAAGGTTTCCGACCTTCAGCAGCATGCCGAGCTTGTGGCCGCGGTGCTCCCGCATGACGATCGTGGCGTACTGGTCGACGGCGCGGTGCACCTGCCGGGGCACCGAGAGGATCGTGTAGCCTACGAGCCGCCCGGTCGGGATGTGCTCCACGGCTGCGGCGTGCCGCACCCGCGGACTCATCCGCTCCGCCCGGTCGTCGGCCTCGATCACGCGCTCGACGGTCCAGACGTCCTCCGGCTCCTCGAGCCCCGCCGTCGGGGCGTCCGTGCTCATCCGCGTGCCGAGCTCGGCGATGTCAGCCTGCCAGCGCTCCGGCGTGCGGCCCACCCAGAACTGCAGGCGGTAGTCGGGGCCGCTGCGCTCCTGCGCCGCGGCGACGAGGGCGTCGACGTCGGCGACGGGCAGTGCGAGCCGGCTCAGCCGCTCGATCTGCTCGAGGCGGTAGCCGCGAGCCTGCAGGAAGCGCACCTCCTCGCGGTCGGCGACGATCGAACCGAAACCGGTCGGCGACGGGAGGCGCTCGCCGGGGCCCTCGGCGATCGGCGCGTACACGACGGCCTTCGTCTTGCCCTCGTCGCGGGAGATCTGCTCGACGGCGTTCGCGAGCGCGGTGCCGATACCTCGGCCGCGGAACTCGGGCAGCACCTCGGTGGCGAGCCACGCCGTGTCCGCGTCGTCGCCGATCGTGGTCTCGAACAGGGCACGGGCGACGATCTCGCCGTCGACCCTCGCCACGAGCATCCGTTTCGGCTCGTGCGGGTTGAGGAAGATCGCGAGCTCCTCGTCGGGCTCGTAGGCGAGGTCGGGAGTTCCGTACCCGATCGCCTCGACCTCGTTGCCCACCTCGATCGCGCGGATGAAGTCGGCGGCGGCCGGCTCGTCAAGAGTCGTGGGGATCGTCAGTTCGTCGATCGTGAACGCGGACATGGTTGAAGCTCCTTGTGGGAATCCGATGCCGCCGGTTGAGCAGCCGACCAGACTACAACTGCGGTCGGCGGTGTCAAGGAACCGTGACCGAGGCGTTACAACCCGTAGTTCAAGGCGGGCGCGTAGATGCTTGTGACAGTCGTGAATGGCGAAGTCGAGTACACCGCAACGAAGTCGGCGGCCGGCCCGTCTCCGCCCTGAAAGCCCGTGGGGATCGAGTCGACCTTGATGCGCAGCTGCTCCCCGAACGGAGCGTCCTGATGCGTGGCCAGCTCGGGGTTGGCCGCGGCGAGGGCGACTGCGTCATCGCCGACCTTCGCACCTCCGCGCGCCCCGATCGTTACGTCGCCGATGGCGGCGGTTGTCGCCGTTATCCACACGTTCTTTCTTCCGAACTCCGATGAGATGTACTTGAGCTCGAAGCCGGGCCAGGTGAAGATTGCGAAGTCGTAGTTGCCGCCCTCACCAAGCTTCGTCTCTGTGGTCATGACAGGCTCGCTACCGAACACCTCGGTGAGCCCGGGAATCTCCTCCGGGTCGCGATCTGCATGCGCCCACGAGTATGTGAGCGCATCGTCGGTGTAGACGTCGAGAGTGAGGGTGCTGATCTCCACGCGCACCACCGGGTCCGGGGTGGGAGTAGGCGTGGGAGTGGGCGTCGGAGTAATCGCCACCGGTGTGCTCGTCTCGGCGGGCTCGGGCGCCGCGCATCCTGCGATTCCGACAAGCAGCACGGCAGCAGTGCCGAGGGAGAGCAGAGCACGGCTCAGGTTCATGGGCTCAGGATAGCGGAGGGGCAACCGTCGGGTACCTTAGAGCGATCATCCCCCTGAACGGAAAGGCTGCGCCTTGTACCTGAAGAGCCTGACCCTGAAGGGGTTCAAGTCCTTCGCGCAGCCGACCACTTTCGCCTTCGAGCAGGGGGTCACGTGCGTCGTCGGCCCGAACGGCTCCGGCAAGTCGAACGTCGTGGATGCCCTCGCCTGGGTCATGGGCGAGCAGGGCGCCAAGACCCTCCGCGGCGGCAAGATGGAGGACGTCATCTTCGCGGGGACGGCGACCAAGGGCCCGCTCGGGCGCGCGGAGGTCATCCTCACCATCGACAACGCTGACGGCGCGCTGCCGATCGAGTACTCCGAGGTCACGATCTCGCGCACGCTGTTCCGCAACGGCGGCAGCGAGTACGCCATCAACGGCGACCAGTGCCGCCTGCTCGACGTGCAGGAGCTGCTCTCCGACTCCGGCCTCGGGCGCGAGATGCACGTCATCGTCGGCCAGGGCCAGCTCGACGCGGTGCTCCACGCCAGCCCCGAAGACCGCCGCGGGTTCATCGAGGAGGCCGCGGGCATCCTCAAGCATCGCCGCCGCAAGGAGAAGACCCTTCGCAAGCTCGATGCGATGCAGGCCAACCTCACGCGCCTCTCCGACCTCGCGGGCGAGATCCGCCGCCAGCTCAAGCCGCTCGGCCAGCAGGCGGAGGTCGCGAAGGAGGCCGCATCGATCGCGGCGACGGTTCGGGATGCCCGCGCGCGACTCCTCGCCGACGAGGTGGTCGAGCTGCGCGCCGCGATCACCGACTTCAGCCGCAGCGAGTCCGAGCGCAAGACCGAGCGCATCGTGCTGCAGGAGCAGCTCGACCAGAACAAGCTCCGCGAGGGCCGCCTCGAACAGGCGCAGGTCGGCGACGCCGTCGACCTCGCGCGCCGCACCGCCTTCGGGCTCGAGTCGGCCCAGGAGCGCCTGCGCAACCTCTACACGCTCGCCAACCAGCGGCTCGCGCTGCTCGGCCAGCAGGGCGACGGGCCCTCCGTCGGCTCCACGATCAGCCAGGCCTCTGTGCAGGAAGCCCGCGACGAGGCCGACCGCCTGGCCGCCGGCGTCTCCGCGGCGGAGGAGGGCGTCGGGGCCGCCGCCGCCGCGACCGCCACAGCCAAGGCCTCCCTCGACTCCCTCGACGAGGAGATCTCCGCCCAGAGCGCACTCGTCTCCCGCCACGAGCTCGAGCTCGCGGGCCTGGCCTCCCGCGTCGACGTCGCCCAGTCAAAGCTCGCGGCCGCGCGCGGTGAGCTCCTCCGCCAGCAGAACGCCCTCGAGCAGGCAGAGCAGCGGCGGGATGCCACGCGCACCGAGTTCGTCGCCCTCGAAGCGGTCGCCGCCACGGGCGAGGAGGGCGACGGGTCGCTCGACGCCGCGTACGAGGCATCGGAGGCCGTGGTCGCGGCGCTGCAGGCCGAGATCGAGCAGTTGCGCGACGACCTCCACGCTGCCGAGCGCGAGCGGGACGCCCTGGCCGCCCGCAATTCGGCTCTTTCACTCGCCGTCGACCAGAAGGACGGCTCGAGCGCCCTCGTGGGTGCTGGGCTCGCGGGCATCCGGGGCCTTGTCGCGGAGCACGTCAAGATCGAGCCGGGCTTCGAGGCCGCGATCGCCGCGGCGCTCGGGTCACTGGCAGACGCCGTGCTCGCCGATACCGCGGAGTCGGCGTTCGATGCGCTCGCCGAGTCGGCCTCGAAGGACTTCGGTCGCGTGGAGGTCGTCGTCGCCGACGGCGCCGCTCCGGCCCAGAAGAAGGTCGCCGGCGTGCGCGCCGCGGCCGATGTCGTGACCGCGCCCGGCGGAGTGCTGGGCCTGCTGGCCAACGTCTACATCGCCGATGATCTCGACTCGGCCCGATCGGCGTACAAGACGATCGGCGATGCCACCTTCGTGACCAAGCAGGGCGACGTTCTCACGCAGTTCGTACTGCGCGGCGGCTCCGGCGCCAAGCGCTCGCGCGTCGAGCTGGTCGCCGAGCGCGATGCCGCCGCCGCGAAGCTCGCGACGGTCACCACGCAGATCGAGCGGACGAAATTCGCGCTCGCCGAGAAGCGCGGCGCACTCGAGACCGCGAAGACGGATGCCGCGGCCGCCCTCGCCGCCCTGCGCGAGTACGACGCCGCCCTCGCCGCCCAGTCGGAGCAGCTCTCGCGGTTCCGCATCCAGCTCGAGGCCGCGCAGGCGGAGTGGGAGCGGCTCTCGGCGACGCTCGAGACCACGGCCGAGAACGTGCGCGAGGCCGAGCTGGTCGTGGAGAAGGCCCGTTCCGACCGCTCGGCGTTCGAGTCAGCCCCGAAGCCGATGCTGGATGCCTCGGCGCGCGACGGCGTGCTCGCCGAGGTCGAGACGGCCCGCGCCGCCGAGCTCGAGCTGCGCATCCAGCTCGAGACCATTCGCGAGCGGGTGCGGGCGGAGCGGGCGCGCGCCGAGTCCCTCGCCGAGCAGCTCATCGCCGAGCGCGAGGCCGCCGAGGAGCAGGCCCGGCTCACGGTCATCCGCCAGCGCCAGGTCGCCGCCGCGAACCAGGTCATCGCCGCCCTGCCGGCCGTGCTCGACTCTGTCGACCGCTCGGTCTCCGAGGCGCGGGTCCGCCTCGCGGCACGGGAGAGCGAGCGCAGCCAGCAGAACGAGGAGCTCGCCACGCTCCGCCGCGAGGAGAGCTCGCTGCGCGAGCGGCTCTTCGCGATCAGCGAGAACGTGCACGGCCTCGAGATGCAGATCTACGAGAAGAAGCTGCACCTCTCCACGCTCCTCGAGCGCGCGGGCGAGGAGCTCGGCCTCGTGGAGGACGTGCTCGTCGCCGAGTACGGGCCTCTCGTGCCGGTGCCCGACGACAGCGGGTCGAGTAGCGCGCCAGCGCGTATCGAGACCGCACCGGACGACGACGACGAGGGTTTCGATACGCCGCAGGCGGCTACTCAACCCACGAAGCCCTTCGTCCGCATCGAGCAGCAGGCCCGCCTCGCGGCAGCCGAACGCAAGCTCGCGCAGCTCGGCCGGGTGAACCCGCTCGCCCTCGAGGAGTTCGAGGCACTCGAGCAGCGCCACAAATTCCTGACCGAGCAGCTCACCGATCTCACGAACACCCGCAAGGACCTGCTGACGATCATCGAGGAGATCGACGAGAAGATGCAGGACATCTTCGGCAGCGCCTTCGAGGACACGAAGGCGGCGTTCAACCAGGTCTTCCCGATCCTGTTCCCGGGCGGCACCGGCAGCATCCACCTCACCGACCCCGAGAACATGCTCACGACGGGCATCGAGGTGACGGTCAAGCCCGCGGGCAAGAAGATCGAGCGACTGTCACTGCTCAGTGGTGGCGAGCGCTCCCTCGCGGCCGTCGCGCTGCTCATCGCGATCTTCAAGGCCCGCCCCAGCCCGTTCTACATCATGGACGAGGTGGAGGCGGCGCTCGACGACGCCAACCTCGGCCGGCTCCTGACGATCTTCGAAGACCTGCGCCAGACCTCGCAGCTCATCGTCATCACGCACCAGAAGCGCACGATGGAGATCGCGGACGCCCTCTACGGCGTGAGCATGCGCGCCGACGGCATCAGCGCCGTGGTCGGGCAGCGTGTGGCAGCGGAGCGGGCGAGCTAACGCTCCGCGCAGTCGCTCGAAGTCTTCAGAACGCATCGCGCTGGGGAAAGAGATAGCCGCGGAACTCCCGTAGTGAGAATCGTTCGGCCTTTGCTATTGTTCGGATACCTGAATGAGTGGAGGATCTTTTGCGTCGATCTGCACTGGTCATCGGTATCGATAGCTATCCCGATTCTCCCTTGTTGGGGTGCGTCGCCGACGCTGAAGAGATCGCGACTGCGCTCACGTTTCCGCAGTACGGGTTCGACGTGAAGTCTCTTCTCGACCGTCGTGCAACCAGGGCGAATGTGTTGCAGTCGCTGGGCGAGATCATCTACACCGACGAGAGTCCCGGAGACGTATTCCTCCTGTACTTCGCAGGGCATGGGGCGGTTGTTGCTTCTTCAGGGCATCTGGTAACGGCCGATGCGTCACAGTATGACCCCGGGATACCCCTCGCCACCGTCGCCCATTACATGGAAGCGGCGAGTGCTTCCTTCAAACATGTCATTGCGATTTTGGACTGCTGTCACTCGGGTGCAGCGTTCACGTGGACGCAAGTTCGCCCACTCGTGAATGCTGACATCGACCGCCAGCTGCCCTCGGTGAATGAGAGCCGCTGCATCCTGGCCGCGTGCGGAGCCGACGAATCCGCAATGGAATCGGGAGGAACCGAGCCAAGAGGTTATTTCACAAAGGCTCTGGTGACGGGCTTGCTCGGGGACGCCGTCAATTTCGAGGGCGACGTGACCCTTTTTGGTCTGCACGAGTACGTGGCCCGGGCGATACCGCCGGAGGTTCAGACGCCGGTCTTCAAGGGAGACGTATCTGGCACCGTGGCTCTTGGCCATGGGTTCGAGCCGCGTAAGGGCGCCCCCATCGCGGACTCCGAGAAGCGTTCCATCGTTGCGAAAGCCCAAGGATTTGTTGACGACTATTACCAAACACAGGTCCGAGAACTAGGGGATCGCGAGTATCGGGCTCAGGAGGGAAGTCGCCATTGCGCGAAGAAGCTTGAGCCCATCGTGGACTGGTTCGAGGAGAAGCAGCAGTCTTTGCCCGAGTTGGCGCGGGATGCCGATTGGGGCAAGCTGCGCAGCGAGGTTCGGGAGTTCCAGAAGCGGCTCACCGAAATCAGTGAGGGCGATCAGCTTCTTCACGGGAAAGTGCTCCGCAGAATCGGTCAGGGCGGCTATGGCCAGGTTTGGGAGGTGGAACGCGACGGAGTTCGACGTGCGTTCAAAGTGTTCCACGGCAACGAGCTCCAAGATCAGGTAAAGGTCGCGCGGTTCAGGACGGGCTTCACGAACATGAAGCGTCTTGAGCATCCGCACATCGTGAGCGTTTCCGAGCTGTCCCTTGCGCCCTTCGGGTTTCTGATGGACATGGTGGACGGTGATGACTTGCGTGGTTCGTATATCGAGCGATCCGAGCCGGAATCCGTCACACGCCTACTGATCGACATCGCGGAGACCGTTGCTCACGCTCACGGGCACGGGGTTCGCCATCGGGACATCAAGCCGGAGAACATAATCGTCGTTCCGGACGAGAGTGGGCGGCTCATTCCGTTCCTGACGGACTTCGACCTCGCGTATCACGAGACGAACCGCACTATCACGACCAATCTGGGTGTCGGCGGGGTGATCAACTACGCCGCGCCCGAACAACTCTATGAACCCAATGCGATCCAGGCCCGTGAAGATACCGTGGATGTGTTCAGCCTCGCCCAGCTCATGTTCTTCGTCCTCGTGGGGAAGGATCCCAGCGGCGAGAACCACGAGAAGAACTTGGCGACTCTCGTGGTCAGCGTGAGGGACTGGATCGATGATCGGGCGGCAGGAATTCTGGTCGAGCTCTACCGAGAATCGACGTCCCGCGCGCCCGCAGATCGGCCGCAATCCATGACCGAGGTGATCACGCGGCTCGCGAAAGCCGAGGGCTACATCCAGATGGCAAGCGGGACAGACTCGATTGCCGAGATTGATTTCTGTCGTCGCATTGCTTATATGTACGCCGGTTTGGGGCGATTTGAGCACACGAACGAGTCGGCCAGCATGACGAGCCTCTCGGGCTCGGTGGGCATCGCGTTGCGACTCAGAGGAATGGAGCACGGCTGGAAGTTCGATGTTGAGATCGAACTGTGGGTCACGGAGAAGCTCCCGGTGCCGTCTTTCAAGAGCGGCGTGTATGCCAGGTCTGCCGTGAACAACCGACTGGACAAACTGCTCGGACGCATACCCGGCTCT
>JAODAQ010000003.1 GCA_025463515.1 Rhodoglobus sp. | reverse complement strand
GATGCCGCGCACCTCGCAGCCGCGCGCGCGGAGCGCCGGACCGACGGCTGACACGGCACTACTCCGCGGCGACCTCGATACGCGGGAAGAGCGCTTCCAGCGGGCTGACCGCGCTGCCGACCGGCAGCTGGCCCCATCGGCCGGCATCCCGGATGGACTGCTCGGGCAGTGCGCCGAGACCGTCGGCGGCCCCGAGGGATGCCCAGAGCTTCTCGGTCGCGGTCGGGATGACCGGCGACAGCAGCACGGCGAGCGCGCGAAGTCCCTCGGTCACCGTGTAGAGAACGGTACCGAGGCGCTCGCGCGTCTCGTCGCTCTTGGCCAGCACCCACGGCTCCTCGAGCGTGATGTACCCGTTCAGCTCATCGACGACCGTCCAGATCGCCGCGATCGCGTCGTGGATTGCGAGACGCTCGATCGCCGCGTCCGCCGTGGTCACCGCATCCTGCAGCGTGCTCTGGATGGCGAGGTCGCGGTCGGAGTACTCGCCGGGCGACGGCACGACGCCGCCGTAGTAGCGCGTCACCATTGCCGTCACGCGGGAGGCGAGGTTGCCAAAGCCATTCGCGAGCTCCGCGTGGTAACGAGCGCTGAGGTCTTCCCAGCTGAACGAGCCGTCCTGGCCGAAGTTGATCGCGCGCAGGAAGTAGTAGCGAAAGGCGTCCGCGCCGAAGGTGTCGGTGATTTGTTCGGGCGCGATACCGGTGAGCTTCGACTTGCTCATCTTCTCGCCGCCGACGAGCAGCCACCCGTGGCCGAACACCGCCTTCGGCACCTCGAGGCCCGCGGCCATGAGCATCGCCGGCCAGATGACGGCGTGGAAGCGGGCGATGTCCTTGCCGACGATGTGGACGGCCGGCCAGCGGCGCTCGAACTGCTCGTCGTCGACGCCGTAGCCGACCGCGGTGATGTAGTTGAGGAGCGCGTCGAACCACACGTAGACCACGTGCGAGTCGTCCCAGGGGACCTTGATGCCCCAGTCGAAGCTCGACCGGGAGATGGAGAGATCGTCGAGGCCCTGCTTGACGAACTGGATGATCTCGTTGCGCACGCTCGCGGGCTGCACGAAGCCGGGGGTGTTCTCGTAG
The DNA here is from genome assembly GCA_025463515.1 of Rhodoglobus sp. Classification (GTDB taxonomy): domain Bacteria; phylum Actinomycetota; class Actinomycetes; order Actinomycetales; family Microbacteriaceae; genus Rhodoglobus. The sequence continues at coordinate 24,697 of JAODAQ010000003.1, read as the reverse complement.
AGGTCGAGCAGGCGATCCTCGAAGGCGCTCATGCGGAAGAAGTAGTTCTTCTCCTTGAGGATCTCCACCGGGCGGCTGTGGATCTTGCAGACGAGCTGGCCCGCGTAGTCGCCGTCCTTCGTCTCCATGAGGTCGTCGAGCTGCTTGTACTCCTCACAGCCCACGCAGTAGTAGCCCTCGTACTCGCCGGAGTAGATGTGCCCGTCGTCGTAGAGCTTCTGCAGGAAGACCGTCACGGCCTTCTCGTGGCGCTGCTCCGTCGTGCGGATGAAGTCGTCGTTGCTGATGTCGATGGTCTCGAGCAGCGGCTTCCATGCGGTCTCGACGAGGTTGTCGGCCCAGGCCTGCGGCGAGGTGTCGTTGGCGACGGCGGTGCGCAGGATCTTCTGGCCGTGCTCGTCGGTTCCGGTCAGGAACCAGGTGTCGTCGCCGCGCTGGCGGTGCCAGCGGGCGAGCACGTCGGACGCCACCTCCGTGTACGCGTGGCCGATGTGAGGAACATCGTTGCCGTAGAAGATGGGCGTCGTGATGTAGAAGGAGTCGCCGGCGGCCATTGTTCCAGTCTACGGATGCCGCGGCCGGTGTTACGGTCTCGACCCCGCTCGACCACCGATGGCGCCCTCGTACAGGTCCCGCTTCGACAGCCCCGTCGCCTCGGCGACCTCCGCCGCCGCCTCCTTCAGCCGGAACCCCTCTTCGACGAGGGCCCGCACCTGGGCGATCCCGGTGGCCAGGTCGACGGTCGCGGGCACCGCGCCCTCGACGACGAGGCAGATCTCGCCGCGCGCGCCGTCCTTGAACTTCTCGGCGAGCTCGGCCGCGGTGCCGCGCGCGACCTCCTCGTGCAGCTTCGTGAGCTCGCGGCACACCACTGCGCGTCGGTCTGGCGCAACGGCGGCGAGGTCGCGCAGCGAGTCGGCGAGCCGGTTGGGCGACTCGAAGAACACCATGGTCCGCTCTTCGCGCAGAAGAGAGGTGAAGTAGGCGACGCGGCCCTTGCGCGGGAGGAACCCCTCGAACGTGAAGCGGTCGGTGGGCAGCCCGGAGACGGCGAGAGCCGTGAGCACGGCGCTCGGGCCGGGGATGGCGGTGACCGTCACGCCCGCCGCCGCTGCCGCCGCAACGAGGGGGAACCCGGGATCGCTGATGGCGGGCATCCCGGCGTCGCTCAGCACGAGCACATCGCCGGCCCGGGCGAGCTCGACGATCTCGGCCGCCTTCTCCGTCTCGTTGTGCTCGTGCAGCGGGATGAGCCGCGGCCGATTCTCGATGCCGAGGGCCTTCATGAGATGGATGGTCGTGCGCGTGTCCTCGCTCGCAATCACCTCGGCGCTGCTGAGCGCGTCGATGAGCCGTTTGGACGCGTCACCGAGATTTCCGATCGGCGTCGCAACGAGGATGATCACCCGGCCTAGCATTACAGACATGCAGCCCGCCTTCGACTCGATCCTCGATGGTCGAGCGGAGTCCGAACCGGGCGAGATCTCGACTCCGCTCGATCACCGGGAGGAAACGGGCTCGCGCCTCGACCGGTGGTGGGAGTCGCGATCGCCGCGGGTGCAGCGCGCCGTGCGCTGGGGGGCTCCCGCACTCGTGGTCGGAGTAGCGGCGTTCACGCGGCTGTGGGGCCTGGGGCATCCGGACTCGCTCGTGTTCGACGAGACCTTCTATGTGAAGGATGCCTGGACGCTCACCAACCTCGGCTACGAGGCGTCCTGGCCGGCGGAGGCGGACGCGTCGTTCAACGCCGGCAACCCGGACATCTACCTCACCGACCCGTCGTTCGTCGTGCACCCGCCGCTGGGCAAGTGGATCATCGGGCTCGGGATGAGCGTACTGGGCGCCGACAACCCGGTGGGCTGGCGCATCGCTACCGCGCTCACGGGCATCCTCGCCGTCGTGCTCCTCATGCTCGTCGCTCGGCTCTTGTTCAGGTCGACCGCGCTCGCCACCCTCGCCGGGCTCCTGTTCGCGATCGACGGCAACGCGATAGTGATGAGCCGGATCGCCCTGCTCGACAACTACGTCATGATCTTCGCGCTCGCGGGGTTCGGGGCGGTGCTGCTGGACAGGCGGTGGAGCGCCGTGCGGCTCTCGGCCTGGATAGCGGCACGGGAGAAGGCCGGCCGCCTGCCCGACTGGGGCCCGATGATGTGGTGGCGGCCGTGGCTGATCCTCGCCGGCGCCGCGTTCGGTGCCGCCGCCGCCGTCAAGTGGAACGGCCTCTACTTCCTCGCAGCGTTCGCCGTCTACACGCTTCTCGTCGACGCGCTCGCGCGCCGACGCGCGGGCCTGCCGTTCTGGTTCGCGGGCACCCTGTTCAAGCAGGCGCCGGCCACGTTCCTGCTGACCGTGCCCATCGCGATCGTCGTGTACCTGGCCAGCTGGACGGGCTGGTTCCTGAGCGACAACGGCTACGACCGCCACTGGGCGGACGACGCGGGCAACGCGTGGACGGGCGCCCTGGCCTGGGTGCCGCACTCCCTGCAGAGCCTGTGGCACTTCGAGAACTCGGTGTACCAGTACCACGTGGGCGAGATGCGACCGCACGCGTACCAGGCGAACCCGCTCACCTGGCTGCTGCTCATCCGGCCGACGAGCATGTTCTACCAGTCGATCGGCGCGGGCGACAACGGCTGCGAGTCCCTGTGCGGGCAGTCGATCACGGGCATCGCGAACCCGATCATCTGGTGGGCCGCGACCGCGGCCGCGATCTACCTCGTGTACCGCCTCGTGCGCTACCGCGAGTGGCGGGTCGGGCTGATCCTCACGGGCCTCGCGGCGGGCTACCTGCCGTGGTTGCTCTACCTGAACCGCACGGTGTTCCAGTTCTACACGATCGCCTTCGAGCCCTACCTGATCCTCGCGCTCGTCCTGGTCGCGGGCATCCTGCTGGGCTCGTCGAAGGACCCGACCTGGCGGAGGGCGAGCGGGCTGCGCATCGTCGCGATCTTCCTCGCCATCGCCATCGTCGTGAGCGTGTTCTTCTGGCCGCTGTGGACGGGCCAGCAGCTCGACTACTGGCTCATCGCCGCGCACTGGTGGCTGCCGACCTGGCGTTGAGCGTAACTGGGCGAAACCGGACGTAACCGGTCCGGTAGCGTGATCGCATGGCTGATAGAGAGTACGGATTTCGCACGCGCGCGATCCACGCAGGCAACATCCCCGACGCGGTGACCGGCGCCCGCGCCCTGCCGATCTACCAGACCAGCGCGTTCGTCTTCGACGACACCGCCGACGCTGCGGCCCGCTTCGCGCTGCAGAAGTACGGCAACATCTACTCCCGCCTCGCCAACCCGACGGTCGCGAGCTTCGAGGAGCGCGTCGCCTCCCTCGAGGGCGGCCTCGGCGCCGTCGCCACCGCGAGCGGCCTGAGCGCGCAGTTCATCACCTTCGCCACCCTCGCGGGCGCGGGCGACCACGTCGTCTCCTCCGCCAACCTCTACGGCGGATCGATCACGCAGCTGGATGTCACGCTGCGCCGCTTCGGCGTCGACACGACGTTCGTCCGCTCCTCGGACCCCGCCGACTACGCCGCCGCGATCACCGACAAGACGAAGTTCATCTTCGCGGAGACCATCGCCAACCCCTCCGGCGAGATCGCCGACATCGAGGGCCTCGCCGATGTCGCCCACGCGCACCACCTGCCGCTCATCATCGACTCCACGGTCGCGACCCCCTACCTCAACCGCCCGATCGAGTGGGGCGCCGATGTCGTGACCCACTCGGCGACGAAGTTCCTCGGCGGCGCGGGCACGACCCTCGGCGGCGTCGTCGTCGAGTCGGGCCGCTTCCACTGGGCCAACGAGCACTTCCCCCTCTTCGACCAGCCCGTCCCCTCCTACGGCGGACTCAACTGGCACGGCAACTTCGGCGAGTACGCCTTCCTCACCCGACTCCGCGCCGAGCAGCTGCGAGACATCGGCCCGACGCTCGCGCCGCACTCCGCCTGGCTGCTCGCCACGGGTGTGGAGACGCTCCCGTTCCGCATGCAGGCGCACGTCGACAACGCCCGCATCGTCGCCGAGTGGCTCGAGGCCGACCCCCGCATCGAGACCGTCTTCTGGGCCGGACTGCCCGGGCACCCGCACTTCGAGCGCGCGAAGAAGTACCTGCCGAAGGGCCCGGGCTCCGTGTTCTCCTTCGTGGTGAAGGGCGGCCGCGAGGGCGGCCAGAAGTTCATCGAGTCGGTGAACCTCGCCAGCCACCTCGCCAACATCGGCGATGCGAAGACCCTCGTGATCCACCCCGCATCCACCACCCACGCCCAGCTCACCGAGCAGCAGCTGCTCGACGCGGGAGTGCTGCCGGGCGTCGTGCGCATCAGCGTGGGAATAGAGGACCCCGAGGACATCGTTGACGACCTTGACCAGGCACTGACGGAGGCAACACGATGAGCACTGCGGTTTCGACAAGCTCAACCAGCGAGACGGTCCAGTTGGCCAACGGGCTGACCTGCGACATCCCCGCCGACTCCCCGCTCGCGAGACTCCTCAAGTCGCAGCGCACCTGGATCGGCCCCTCCGCGAAGGAGCGACTCGCCATCCTCCGCAAGGCCAAGTCGATCGCGATCGTGGGCGCCTCGCCGAACGCCGCGCGCTCGAGCTACTTCGTCGCGACCTACCTGCTGCAGTCGAGCGACTACACGGTGTACTTCGTGAATCCGATGGTCGACGAGATCCTCGGCCAGAAGTCGTACAAGTCCCTCGCCGACCTGCCCGAGGTGCCTGACATCGTCGACGTGTTCCGCAAGGGCAGCGACATCCCCTCGGTCATCGACGACGTCGTCGCCATCGGCGCGAAGACGGTCTGGGTGCAGCTCGGCATCTGGAACCAGGATGCCGCGATCTACGGCGAGTCCAAGGGCCTCACCGTCGTCATGGACCGCTGTATCAAGATCGAGCACGCCCGCTTCCACGGCGGGCTGCACCTGCTCGGCTTCGACACCGGAGTGATCACGGCGCGGAAGACGGTTCGGTAGCTAGCGGCGTCCCACCAGGTTCCGCTCCCCCGACTGCACGACCTCGCCCGTGACCTTCGAGTCGACGAGGTTGTCGTTTCCCTCGATCGTCACGGCCATGCTCGTGTCCGCGTCGACGGTGTTGCGGTCGCCCGCGATGTTCACCCCGCCGATGTCGTCGGCGTCGAGCTGGTTGTCGTTGCCTTCGAGGTCGAGCCGGCCGAGCGACCCCATCTCGATGGTCACGCGGTCGCCCTTGATGACGATCGCCTCCGCCTCCTCCGCGTTGATCGTGATGTCGTTGCCCGTGACGGTGACGACGCCGCAATCGCCCTGCAGCGTGTAGAGGCCGATGCCGGTCACAGTGAAGTCGACACCGTCGCACACCTGGAGCGAGCCGTTCGTGGGCACCGTGCTCGGCGAGGTCATGTTCGGCCTGACGAAGATGCAGCCCGAGAGGGCGGCGACAGTGACGGCGGAAAGAATGAGTCCTGCAGCGATGCGTCTCATACATCCACCGTATTACGCCCGGTGTCGAAGGCTATGGGCCTACCGGATGCCCGTGATTACGGTGTAGGCATGACCGGACCGTTGCTCGACTCCCCCGCCGTCTCCACCCAGTGGCTCGCCGACCACCTCGGTGCCGACAAGCTCGTCGTGCTGGACGCGACGGTGCTGCCGTACACGCAGCCGAGCGGCCGCCCCGGCTACCTGAGCGGCCATGAGAGCTACGTCGTCAACGGGCACCTGCCCGGAGCGGTGTTCGCCGATGTCATCGAGGAGCTCTCCGACGCCGCTGCTCCCTTCCCGTTCACCCGGCCCTCGCTCGAGCAGTTCGAGGCCGCCGTCGGCGCGCTCGGCATCGACAACGAGACGAGCGTCGTCGTGTACGACGCGGTGGTCGGGCAGTGGGCGGCTCGCGTGTGGTGGCTGTTCCGCTCCTTCGGCTACGACCGGGTTGCGGTGCTCGACGGCGGCCTCACCGCGTGGCGATCCGAGGGGCGCGAGACGGACGTGGGGCACGTGCTGCCGTCCACCGCCCGGTTCACCGCGGTGGAGCGGCCGGAAGCGTGGGCGAGCACCTCGGACGTGCAGGAGATCGTGGACGGCGTGGCCCCCGGCGCACTCGTGTGCGGCATCCCGCCGAAGGAGTTCTCTGGCGAGGCCGGGCGCGGGCACATCCCGGGCAGCGTGAGTGTGCCCGCCGGGCGCCTCGTCGACCGCGGCACGAACAAGCTGCTGCCCACCGGCGAGCTGCGAGCGCTGTTCCCAGCCCAGGGGCGCGTCGTGACCTACTGCAACGGCGGAATAGCGGCCGCCTCGGATGCCCTTGCTCTGGTAGTTGCGGGGCACACCGACGTGGCGGTGTACGACGGATCGCTCAACGAGTGGGCTGCCGACGCGTCCCGTCCGCTGGTCAGTGCGGCTCAACAGGCAGCAGGGCAGCCAGCTCGCTGACTGTCGTGACCGGCAGGCGGCACACGAAGTCCTCGCAGACGTAGGCCGCCTCGGCGGTGCGGCCCTCGAAGAGCTCGAAGCCCGCCTCGGCGAACGCCCTGGACTGGTCGGGCGTGACCACGATGCCGCCGCGCGGACGAGCGACGTCGGCCAGCTCGCCGCCGCCCACCACGACGAGGTGCCGCACCGGGTCCGCTAGCCGGGCCATGACGGTCAGCGCGGCGCCGAGCGAGACCGGATGCCGTTGCGCGGGCTCCGCGACGCGGGCCATCGCCGCGCGTGCTGCGGCCCGGTACGGCTCGTGCGACGTGAGCAGGTAGAGGGTGTGCGCGGCGGACGCCATCGCGCTCAACCCGGACGGGTGCGCCCCGTCGCTCGGATCGGCCTCGACCGCGAGCCCCTGCGAGGCGAGCACGGGGTCGGCGCCGCCCGGCACGCCGAACGGGTCGCCGACGGCCATCGAGTCGTCGACCAGGGTGCGGGCGGCGGTGGCGTAGCGCACCTCGCCCGTGGCGATGGCGAGCTGGAGGAGGCCGGCGGCGAGCATCCCGAAGTCCTCGAGGGTGGCGTGCGCCGAAGAAGCAACGCCGCCGATCGAGGTGCGGATGAGCCGTTCCTTGACGTGGTGCTCGAGCAGGAAGTCGGCCGCCCGTTGCGCCGTGGCGATCCACTCCCGCCGGCCCAGCACGCCGCCCGCGATGGCGAGGCCCTCGATCGCGAGGCCGTTCCAGCCGGTGAGGACCTTCTCGTCGACGGGCGGCTTCTCGACCCGCTGCCGGCTCGCGGCGTCCAGCGTGTAGTAGAAGCCCTCGACGCGCCGGCCGTCGACCGTGCTCTCGCTGTCCTGCGCTGAGGCGAAGCCGCCTTCCGCGAGCTGCACGGACGCGAGCCAGTTCGCGACGCCCTCTGCCACCTCGACCCGGCCTGCGAGCGCGTACACGGCGACGAGCTGCGCGTTGTCGTAGAGCATTCGCTCGTAGTGCGGATCGTGCCAGTCGCGCTTGGTGGAGTAGCGGAAGAATCCGCCGTCGACCGGGTCGCGGAGGGGCGAGGCCGCCATCGCGTCCAGTGTGCGCACGCCGAGTCCCGCGCCGCGCTCGACGAGGAACCGGAGCACCGGCGAGACCGGGAACTTCGGGGCCGTCCCGAAACCGCCGAAGGTCGCATCCTCGAGGGTCTCGAGTTCTTCGATGACGGGGGCGAAGTCGGTGGGGAGCTCACCGCGCGACGGATGCTGCTGCGCGAGCACCTCGACGATAGCGGCGCCGTTGCGCTCGACCTCGTCGCGGCGGTTGGTCCACGCGTCGAGGACGGCGTCGAGCACCTGCCGAAAGGCGGGATGCCCTTCGACGGGTGCCGGCGGCCAGTAGGTACCGGCGAAGAAGGCGCGGCCCTGCGGGGTGACGAACACGTTGAGCGGCCAGCCGAGGTTGCCGGTGAAGGCGGCCGCGGCGGCGAGGTAGGTGGAGTCGACTTCGGCGTGCTCCTCGCGGTCGACCTTGATGGCGACGAGGTTCGCGTTCAGATACTCGGCGATGGCGGGGTCGCTGAAGGTCTCGCGCGCCATCACGTGGCACCAGTGGCACGTGGAGTAGCCGATCGACACGAGCACGGGCACATCGCGCGCAGCCGCCTCGGCGAACGCCTCGGGACCCCACTGCTGCCAGTCGACGGGGTTCGACGCGTGCGAGCGCAGGTAGGGGCTCGCAGCGTTCGCGAGGGTGTTGGGCATGACTTCAGGCTAGCTCCGGCGCGCTAGAAGGGTGGTGGATCGGCCTCTCTGACGTGGCCAGTGGGGCTCGTCCACACCGCGCGTTCTGCGCCAGGTGGTTTGTCGACCTGCCACTTGGTCTGGTGCTTGAGACCGTGGTGGAGTCGGCATCGCGGGGCGAGGTTCTGAACCGTGGTCTTGCCCCCGTCGGCCCAGGCAACCGTGTGGTCGAGGTCGCAATTCGCCGCCCGCCGGCCGCAGCCGGGGTGGTCGCACGTGACGTGCCGGATGCTGAACCATCGCTTGACGGCCGCGGACGTGCGGTACTGGTTCGGATCCATCTGCAGCACCGCGCCCGACACCGGGTCGGTGAGAAGGCGAGTGAACGACGGCACGTCTGCGGCCAGTCTGCGGGCAGTGTCGAGATCGATCGGTCCGACGCCCTCGAGCACCGCCGGCTCGTCACCGTTGCCGAGCAGGGTCAGGACGGGGACGGTCAGAGCCAGGGCGATCCCGGGGCTGCCTCCGGTCGCCGCGCCGAGGAGCAGGTCGGTGAGCACGTCCGCGCGCAGCTGCGCCATGGAGCGTGTCTCGTCCTGCTCGCGAAACAGGTCGAACGCCTGCCCATCAACCTTCGTGATGATCAGGGCGATCTGCTCGTTCGGCAGGTACGCGTGCAGCCACCCCATTCCGTCCCGGTCGTACTCGGGCCACACCCGTCGTTGCTGAGCCGCAGCCTCTTTACGAACGGCGAGGGGAACCGCGTGCAGCTTCTCCCGCAGGGCGCGGGCCTTTGCGCGGAACCGGGCCGGCGCCAGCGTGCGGGCAGGGCCGAGGAGCTGCTCGTCGAACGCCGGCCAGCACCGCGGCGGCAGCTCGACCGTGAGCTCAGCAGCGACTCGCGCGTTCTGGGTCGACACCTCGCCTTCGCGGAACCACGCCCACACGCTCGGCATCCTCTCCCGCAATGTTGAGGCGACGTGCGCATAGTCGCGCACCGCGGACTCCGCCAGACTCAGCCGCACCGCAAGGTCGGCGACAGCTGCTCGCAGGGCGAACTCTGTCACGTCCCCGCGGAGATACTGCTCGTCCACGTACACCTCGGGGTGCAGCACCGCCTCTCGCAGCACCGCATCGACCGCCCGGTACAGTTCCGCCGACGCGCGCCACATGCTGCGCTGGGCCACCTCTGCCTCAGCCATCCCGAACAGCGCCCGCGTTTCGGGGAGAGCCGGGTCAAGAAGCGTTCGCATACTGGTATTAGATCAACAACCACCGACAAACTTGTCCAGCGAAGGGCCGTGGAGCAGACCTGCACGAGAGCTGAACTGTGGAGGAGACGACTTCGCAGGACGGACCTCGAGGCGTTCAGTACAGCGGGATGATCCCCCTCAACTTCAGCGCCAGGATCAGGATCTCCGCCGCATTCAAAGCACCGACCAGCAGCACGACCCCGATCAGGACACTGCTCACGACGATCCCCCCTGTCGCGAGACCCCGCCCGCCCTCACCGCTGGCCCTGATCTGATCGTGCGCCGCGAAGCCAGGGACGAACCCCGCGATCGGGGCGACGAAGGCGAGAACGAGACTCGGCGCGGCGAGACTGTTGGTAGATGAGCTGCTGGTATTTGTCATGCCCCGAGGGTGCAGCCGCGCGGCCGGGCGGGCGGGCATCCGGGCGAATACCGGCAAACACTGTGAACCGCCCCGGCTGTGGAGGAGAAGCACAGAAAAAGCCGCACGAGACGGCTAGCCTCGTCCTATGTCGACGACGACCATCACGTACATCGGTGGCCCCACCGCCGTTCTCGAGTATGCGGGCAAGCGCTTCATCACAGACCCGACGTTCGACGGGCCGGGGTCGTACTCCGACCCGGGCGAGACCACCCTCGTCAAGACTGCCGGGCCTGCGATCTCCCGCGACCAGGTCGGCCCGATCGACGCCGTGCTGCTCAGCCACCACGGCCACAAGGACAACCTCGACTACGAGGGCCTCGAGCTCGTCGCCACGGGCATCCCCACGCTGAGTACGCCGGATGCCGCGAACGACCTGTTCGGCGGATCCGTGATCGGCCTCGACTCCTGGGAGGAGTACCGGCTCGGCGACGTGACGATCACCGCGGTACCCGCACTGCACGGACCGCCCGGCAGCGAGCGTCTCGTCGGCGAGGTGACCGGCTTCGTGCTCGAGGCCGACGGCGAGCCCACCGTCTACGTGAGCGGGGACAACGCGTCGATCCCGCTTGTGGAGCAGATCGCGGGCCGCTTCCCCATGGTCGAGATCGCGGTGCTCTTCGCCGGAGCAGCACGCGTGCCCGGCATCGACGCGGCCCTGACCCTCACCTCGCCCGACGCGGCCCGGGCCGCGATCATGCTCGGAGCACGGAAGGTCGTCGGCGTGCACACCGAGGACTGGGAGCACTTCTCCGAGTCCCGCGCGCAGCTCGAGGCGGCGTTCGCCGACAAGGGCCTCCTCGTCGACACCCCTCGCGGCGAGACGGTCGCGCTCTAGCATTGCTGTCATGACCGAATCGGGCACGGAGCAGTTCTCCTCGATGCGGCGCCTCCCGCAGCAGGAGCGAAGCCGCCGCCGGGTCGAGGCGATGATCGACGCCGCGGAGCGCCTGATCGGCGAGCACGGCTACGACGCGGTCACCACCACGCAGGTCGCAGAAGCTGCCGGGGTCACCGTGGCGAGCCTGTACCAGTTCTTCCCCGACAAGAAGGCGCTGGCGCAGGTGCTCGCCCAGCGCTACGTCGACCACTACATCGCGGCGGTGAACGCGAGCGGTACCGAGACGCCGAGCGGCGAGTGGTGGGCCGACCTCGAGAAGAACTGGGGAATCACCGCCCGGATGAACCGTGAGATCCCGGCGTTCGCGCGCATCCAGTTCGGCGACAGCATCGATGTGCACCTCCTGGATGAGGAGCTCACCAACTCCGAGGTCGTCATCGCCCGGCTCTCCGAGGCGCACGGCGGCGCCCACGCCCTCGACAACCCCGAGGTGAAGCGGGCGATGACCGTGATCGTCACGGCCATCGGCCCGCTCTACGGCCTCGCGTTCCGTGACGACTCCGCGGGCGACCCGGAGATCCTCGCGGAGATCGGCATCCTCATCCGCGCCTATTTGAGCGCGAAGTTCGCCGACCGGATGCCCGCACCCGAGTCATAGCCATCGCCACGCCCAGCACCACGAGCACGAGCGCGACGGCCAGCAGCGGCCCGGAATCGCTGCCCGTCGCAGCGAGGAGCGCGGCGATCGAGAAGCCTGCAGCCCGGGCGACGATGACGCCGGCCGGGTCGGTGAAGGTGATCCGAACCGTGTACGAACCCAGCGGGAGGCCCGCGGTCGGGATCACCAGGGCGGCGGTACCGTCCACGGCGGGCGAGACGCCGGCACCCGTCGACACGACGGTGTTGCTCGAGTCGAGCAGCTCGATGACGGCAGTGCCCCCGGTGTAGTTCGCAATGGGCGAGTTCCCGTTCGTGAGGCTCAGTGCAAAGGTCGCGTCCGACCCCGGGGTGACGTCGGCCTGGCCGCTGAACGCCAGCTGCGCGACGTCGAAGGCTGTCACGTCGTTGCTGGAGTAGTTGGCCACGAAGATCCGCGTGCCGTCCGGCGAGACGGCCACGGCGTTAGAGCCCGCCCCGATCGGCGGCGAGGCGATGGTGGCGTTGTTCGAGAGGTCGAGGACGAACAGCTTGTTGCTCGAGCTCGCCGACACGTAGCCGTAGAGGCCGTTCGGCGACACAGTGATGCGCGTGGGAGTGACCCCGGCCGGGATGCCCGTGGTGAGGACGGCGTCGGTCGCGGTGTCGATGATCGAGATCGAGTCGTCCAACTGCGCCGTCGCATAGAGCTTGCTGCCGTCGGCCGAGAAGGCGAGGCCGGTCGGGTACGCGCCCGCCCCCGTGATCGTGTTGACCACGCTGTTGGTCGCCGGATCGAGGACCACGATCTTGTTGTCGCCGATGCTCCCGGCATAGAGGCGGGCTCCGTCGGGCGACATCGCGATCGAGGCGCCGCCGGTGAAGCCGGCCGGGATGCTGGCGATGTTCGCCCCCGTGGTCGTGTCGACAACCTGCACGGAGGTGCCGTCGACGCCGTAGAGGCGCGAGCCGTCCAGGTTGAGGGCGAGGTCCACCAGCAGTCCGGGCGCCGCCCACGAGGTCACGGCCTGTGTCGCGGTGCTGATCTTCTGCAGCCCCACCGCGAAGTCGGAGGCGTAGAGCCAGAGGCCGTCCGGGGAGAGCACGAGTGCATTGGGCTCGGCCGGGAGCGGGATCGTGCCCGTCTCGGTGTTCGTCGCGACGTCGATGATGCTGATGGCATTGACGACACCGATGGCGACATAGGCGGTCGACCCGTCCAGGGAGAAGACCGCGTCGCTCGGGCGGCCCGTCGCTGCGACCGCGATGGGACTGGTCGCAGCCTCCGCGATGATGCTGCCCGTGCCGGAGCCCGTCAGGGGCGCGGGCGCGGCGGTGACGGGCGCGGAGCCCAGGAGGACGAGGGCTGCGACGATCGCTACGAGAGGCAGGCTCGTGCGTCGGAGAACGGTACGGGTCATGGCGAGTACGCTAACACAAACGCGAGTCACGTTTGTGTTAGCGCACAGGCGGCTTCTAGAACACGTCGGTATCCGGGTTCGACCCCATGCGCATTCCGGCGTCGAGGCCGTCGATCGCCGCGATCTCGTCGGCGGTCAGCTCGAACCCGAACACGTCGAAATTCTCGGCCATGCGCTGGCGCGAGTTCGACTTCGGGAACACGATCAGCCCGTTCTGCAGGTGCCAGCGGATGACCACCTGCGCGGGCGTCGCACCGTGCGCCTCCGCCGCGGCAGCCACGGGCGCCATGCCGAACAGGTCGTACTTGCCCTGGCCGAGGGGGCCCCACGACTCGATGTGGATGCCCTTCGACGCCGCGAACTCGCGGATGGGGCGCTGCGCGAGCCCGGGGTGCAGCTCGATCTGGTCGACCGCGGGAACGGTGCTGCTGCCCGCGATGACCTTCTCGAGGTGGTCGACGTGGAAGTTCGAGACGCCGATGGACGACGCCTTGCCGTCCGCCTTGATCTGCTCGAGCGCGAGCCAGGTCTCGAGGTACTTGTCGAGGTCGGGGCGCGGCCAGTGGATCAGGTACAGGTTGACGCTCTCGAGCCCGAGCTTCTCCAGCGAGAGGTCGATCGCGTCGAACGCCGACTGGGTGCCCTGGTCGCTGTTCCACAGCTTGGTCGTGACGAACAGCTCGTCGCGCGGGATGCCCGACTTCTCGATCGCGCGGCCGACGCCGGCCTCGTTGCCGTAGATGGCGGCGGTATCGAGGTGGCGGTAGCCGACCTCGAGCGCGTCCGAGACGATGCGCTCCGTCTCATCCGGATCGACCCTGAAGACGCCGAAGCCGAGCTGGGGAATGGTGTTGCCGTCGTTGAGGGCAAGGGTGGGAACAGTCATGGTTCAAACCTACTCACCACAGCTCCACCAGAAGTTCGGCGAACAGCTCCTCAGCATCCACGGGCACCCGCTGCCGGGTGAACCAGGTCGCGACGTTCACGCAGTCGCGGTGCAGCAGGTCGAGGCCGTTCGGGTTGCTCACGGCGTCCACGATCTGCGGCAGGTCGATCACCACGACCCGGCCCTCGTGCACGAGCAGGTTGTACGGCGAGAGGTCGCCGTGCGCGAACCCCGCCCTGGCGATCAGGTGCATGAGCTCGACGACCTGGTCGAGGTGGTCGCGCGTGGGGCTCACCTGCGCGAGTCGCGGGGCTGCCGTGCGGCCCGAGCCGATGAACTCCATGAGCAGCTCGGTGCCGTTGACCTGCACGGGGTAGGGCACGGGCGCGCCGAGCTCGTAGAGCCTGCTCATCGCCTCGAACTCGGCGACCGACCAGTGCTCCGCGGCGACCGAGCGGCCGTACGAAGACTTGTTCGCGATGGCGCGCGAGTCTCGGGTGCTGCGGGTGCGGCGCCCCTCCTCGTACATCGACGAGCGGTGGAAGTCGCGCTGCTGCGGGCCGCGGTACCGCTTCGCGGCCATGACGGCGCCCGGATGCCCCGGCTCGGCCCGCTCGATGAGGAAGACATCGGCTTCCTTGCCGGTCTTGACGATGCCGAGCTCGGTGTCGAACGCGCCTGACGAGGTCACGACCCAGGAGGGCCTGGGCTCGGGGCCGCGCATGGTCGGGATGATGGACGGCCAGGTCGACCAGCGCTGGTCGACGCCGGGCTCCAGCTGGTCGAAGGAGAGGTCTGTTTCAGGGAGGGGTAGATCTGATGCGAAGAACGGCAACGTTTTCTGCTTTCGGAGAAAGAGGTCTCCGAAACGATCAGAAGGTGGAGACCTCGCAGGAAGGGTGGACATAGCGATCCACGGCAATGGTGGTCATCAGGCCCTCCTTCCGGTCTCAGTGGTGTGGCGAGTGTAGCGCATCCGCATGGCGGTCTGCGAGAGGGCGGAGGCCTGGTGGAAGCCGCGCAGGCTCTCCCAGCCGCCGGTCCAGGTCACTCGGCTCGCGACCTCCCAGACCGTGGCATCCGGCCGGTCCTGAAGGATCGCCGCGACCTCGTCGGTGCGCCCGACCTGGTGGGCGCGGGATGCCCGGGTGCGCTCCGCGAGTCCGCGGAACACGTAGCCGTGGCCGGGAGCTACGAGCGGGTCGCCCAGTGCCTCGACGAGGTCGAGCGAGCGCAGGTAGTCCGCGAGGGGATCGTCGGACTCCCCGCCGAGCCCCACCCCCGGGAAGATCGTCGGCAGCACGAGGTCGCCGGTGAAGAGGACGTCGTCCTCGTAGAGCGAGAGGCTCCCGGGCGTGTGGCCCGGCGTGTGCAGCACGCGCACCTCGCGGCCCGGGATGTCAAGCAGCTGGTCGTGCGCGAGCAGCACGTCGGCCGTGACCTGCTCCGGGCGGGTGCGGCCCACGATCGCGGCAATGCCGTCGTGCAGCTCCTCCGGGACGCCCCAGGAGTGCAGGTCGGGAACGGTGACCCCGCGCACGGCGAACTCGTCGAGCCCGCGCTGCTCGGCCTCGTGCACCTGCACGCGCGCACCGGACGCCGCGCGGATGCGCTCCGCGAGACCCAGGTGGTCGGAGTGCAGGTGGGTGGCGGTGACCGACTCCACGCGCTCGAGCGCGAGCCCGATCGACTCGAGGCCGTGAGCGAGCAGTTCGAGGCTGCCCGGGAGGTCCCAGCCGGTGTCGAGGAGGTGGGCGTTCGCCGCGGCATCCTCGAAGGCGTAGACCAGCGTGTACGCGGGCGGGCCGACGGGCAGTGGGAGGGCGAGAGCCCAGGTGCGCTCCCCGATCGGCGTCGGCGCGGGGAGCGCACCCGACTCGTGCGCGGCGAACTGCGCGGGGTCGAGAGCGATCACGCGATGTGGCGCTCGTCCGGCCCGACGTACAGGGAGAGCGGGCGGATGAGGGCGTTCGCCTCGAGCTGCTCCATGATGTGCGCGGTCCAGCCGGTGATGCGCGAGGCGACGAACAGGGGCGTGAAGATCTCGGTGTCGAATCCGATCAGGTGGTACGCCGGCCCGCTCGGGTAGTCGAGGTTGGGCTTGATGTTCTTCCGCTCGTTCATCGCGGTCTCGAGGGTGTCGTAGAGCTCGGCCAGGTCCGGCCGGTCGTACTCGGCGATGAGGGTGTCGAGCGCCTTCTTCATCGTGGGAACGCGCGAGTCGCCGTTCTTGTACACCCGGTGGCCGAAGCCCATGATCTTGCGCTTCTCGGCGAGGGCGGTGTCGAGCCACTCCTCGGCCCTGTCGGCCGTCTTGATCTCGTCGAAAATGTGCATTACCGCCTCGTTGGCGCCACCGTGCAGCGGGCCCTTGAGGGCGCCGATGCCGCCCACGACCGCCGAGTACAGGTCGGCGAGCGTGCTCGTGATGACCCGGGCGGTGAACGTGCTGGCGTTGAAGGAGTGCTCCGCATACAGGATCATCGACACGTCGAACGCGTCGACGACGACCTCGTCGGGCATCTCGTCGAAGGTCATGAACAGGAAGTTCGCGGAGTAGCCGAGGTCGTCCCGCGGCTCGACGAGGTGCTGGCCGCGGCGGCGGCGCTGGTCGTACGCGACGATCGACGGCAGCTGGGCGAACAGCCGGACGGACTTGTCGAGGTTCGACGCGGGGGTCGAGTCTGCGGCATCCGGGTCGCTCGCACCGATGACGCTGACCGCGGTGCGCACGACGTCCATGGGATGCGCGGACACGGGCAGGTCGTCGATGACGCGCTTGACCCGCTCGTCGAGGCGGCGCAACGACCGCTCGCGCGTCTCGAACTCGGCGAGCTGCTGCGCGTCGGGGAGCTCGCCGTGCCACAGCAGGTACGCGACCTCCTCGAACGTGCACTTGTCGGCGAGCTCCTGCACGGGGTAGCCGCGGTAGAGCAGCGAGTTCGTGTCAGGGTTGACCTTGGAGATCGACGTGGTGTCGACGACGACGCCGGCGAGGCCCTTGCGGATATCGGGATCGGTCATGGTTAGCGCCCTTCTGGGACCTGGAAGTTGAACACGGAAGTATCGAAGGCGTTGTAGGCCTCGTAGTCGAGCAGCTCATACAGTCTCGCGCGGGTCTGCATCTGCGGCACCTGCGAGCCCAGTGAGCCTTCGGCGACGAGCGCGTCGAGCCCGCGCTCGGCGGCGCCCATCGCGAGGCGCAGCAGCGACACCGGGTAGATGACGATGTTCACCCCGATGTCCGCGAGCTGCTGCGTGCTGAACAGCTCGCTCTTGCCGAACTCGGTCATGTTCGCGAGGATCGGCACGTCCACGGCCTTGCGCACCGCCTCGAACTCGCTGAGGTCGGCCATCGCCTCGGGGAAGATCGCGTCCGCGCCGGCATCGACGAGCGCCTTGGCGCGGTCGATCGCGGCCCGCAGCCCGTCGACCGCCCGGATGTCGGTGCGCGCCATGATCAGCAGGTTGGGGTCGCGGCGGGCGTCGACGGCGGCCCGGATGCGCTTGGTGGAGGTCTCGAGGTCGACCACCGCCTTGCCGTCCAGGTGCCCGCAGCGCTTGGGGTTCACCTGGTCCTCGATGTGGAGTCCGGCGACTCCGGCATCCTCGAGGGTCTGCACGGTGCGGGCGACGTTCATCGGCTCGCCGAAGCCGGTGTCGGCGTCGATGAGGGCCGGGAGGTCGGTCATCCGGGCGATCTGCTGGCCGCGGCCCGCGACCTCGCTGAGCGTGGTGAGGCCGATGTCGGGCAGCCCCAGGTCGGCGGCGATCACCGCTCCCGAGATGTAGACGCCCTCGAAGCCCTTGTCCTCGATGAGCTTCGCGCTCACCGGGTTGAAGGCGCCGGGGAAGCGCAGCAGCTCGCCGGTCGCCAGGGCTGCGCGGAGGTCGATGCGCTTCTGCGCGGCGGTGGTCTTGGAGTACAGCATTAGAAGATTCCCTTCGGCGTGACGGCCGGGAAGTCGCCGTTGACGGTAAGGCCGGTGAGGTCGGTGAGCGACTGCAGGTTCTGGACTGTGTCGAGGAAGCGCTCGATCTCGCCCGCCTCGAGCACGCCGTCGGCGAGGCCGCGGAACTTCGCGATGTACTGCTCGCGCGCGAACGGGCGCGCGCCGAGCGGGTGGGCGTCGGCGACCGCGATCTCCTCGACGATGGTGGAGCCGTCGGTGAGGGTGATCGCCACGCTGCCGCCGAACGCCTTCTCCTTCGGGTCGTTCGAGTGGTATCGGCGGGTCCACTCCGGGTCCTCCTCGGTCACCACCTTGTTCCACAGCGCGACCGTGTCGGGGCGGCCGGCGCGCGAAGGGGCGTAGGACTTCTCGTGGTCCCACGCGCCGTCCTGCAGTGCGACCGTGAAGATGTACGGGATCGAGTGGTCGAGCGTCTCGCGGCTCGCGGTGGGGTCGTACTTCTGCGGGTCGTTCGCGCCCGAGCCGATCACGAAGTGCGTGTGGTGGCTCGTGCGGATGATGACGCGCTCGATCCGGTCGGCAGACAGGTCCGGATACTCGTTGTGCAGCTTGCGCGCCAGGTCGATCCACGCCTGGGCCTGGTACTCGGCCGAGTGCTCCTTCGTGTACGTGTCGAGGATGGCGGTGCGCGCCTCACCGTGCTCGGGCAGAGGGACCTCGTACGCGGCATCCGGGCCGTCGAGGAGCCACGCGATGACGCCGTCCTCGCCCTCGTAGATCGGGGTGGGGCTGGTCTGGCCGCGCATCGCACGGTCGACGGCCTCGACCGCCATCTTGCCGGCGAAGGCGGGGGCGTGCGCCTTCCAGGTGGAGATCTCTCCCTTGCGCGACTGGCGCGTTGCGGTCGTGGTGTGCAGCGCCTGGCCGATGGCCTGGAAGACCGTCTCGGTCGGCAGGCCCAGCAGGGTGCCGATGCCGGCGGCGGCCGACGGGCCGAGGTGGGCGACGTGGTCGATCTTGTGCTTGTGCAGGCTGATCGCCTTCACGAGGTCGACCTGGATCTCGTAGCCCGTGACGATGCCCCGCAGCAGCTCCTCGCCGGAGCGGCCCAGGTGCTGGGCGACCGCGAGGATCGGCGGGATGTTGTCGCCCGGGTGCGAGTACTCGGCGGCGAGGAACGTGTCGTGGAAGTCGAGCTCGCGCACGGCCACGCCGTTCGCCCACGCCGCCCACTCGGGGCTCGTCGGCAGCGGGCTGCCGAAGACGGTGCTGCCGGCGCCGTTGCGCGAGACGGGGTGCGCCTCGGCCTGGGCCCGCGCGGCGACTACCGGTCCGCGGGTGAGCGAGGCGGTCGCCACGGAGGCGTTGTCGATGATGCGGTTGATCACCATGTCGGCGACCTCGGTGGTCGCGTCGATCCGCTCGGAGGCGACTTCCGCGATCTTCCAGGCGAGCTGGTCCTCGCGGGCGAGGTTCTCGTCGCTCTTGTACACGCGAACGGGGTGGAGTCTCATGCTGTCCTGTCTATGGAGGGGGTGAGTCGGCCCGACTCGGCGGTGTCCAGAATGTTGTTGAGGCTGCGGTGCAGGTGCACCACGGTGGCGCTGCGCGCGAGGTCGGAATCCCCCGCGACGACGGCATCGACGATCAGGAGGTGCTCCGCGGCCGCGGCGGCGAGGCGGTCGGGGTTGTCGTGCGCGAGCCGGCGGACGCGGGCGATGTGCGTGCGCAGGCTCGCGAGCGTCGAGACGAGGTAGGAGTTGCCGACCGCCTCGTCCATCGCCTCGTCGAAGCGGCGCACGAGGTCGTAGTAGGCGTGCCGGGTGGGGTCGGCGAGCAGCGCGTCCGAGGCGCGGAACTCCTCGCGCAAGGCCTCGAACACGGCCGGGTCGCGGCGCTGGGCGGCGAGCGCCGCGGCACGGGACTCGAGCGCCTCGCGGACCTCGAACAGCTCGACCACGCTCTCGACCGACGTGTCGGTCACGACGAGGCCGCGGCCGGGGAGCGCCTCGACGAGTCCGTCGGCGGTGAGCCGGGCGAGCGCCTCGCGCAGCGGTGTGCGGGAGATGCCGAGCTGGGCGGCCTGCTCGACCTCGCCGAGCACGGTGCCGGGGAGGAGGCGCCATTCGAGGATGTCGTCGCGGAGGGATGCGTAGGCCCGCTCGCTGGCTCGCATCTCACGCTCCTCTCGCCCTCTGTATACAGAACGTAGCTCAGTTGGGCGCAAAGGGCGAGATTGGCGTCAAGAATGGCACAAATGTATACATTTACCGGAAGCGGCGGCCCTCGTCGCGGCGAAACAGAACCAGCACGAGGGCGAGCAGCACGACAGTCCAGCCGATGAGGCCGAGCCACGTGAGCGGGGTGAGCTCGCCGCCCTGCACCGCCCAGATCACGAAGTCGCGCGCCTGCCGGGAGGGCAGGAACTGCGAGAGCGTGTCGAGCCAGGAGGGGAACAGCTGCGGCGGCAGGAACAGGCCGCCGCCGAACGCCAGGGCGAAGAACGTGACCTGGATCACGGCGATCGCGGCCTTCATCGGCAGGGCGTACCCGATCACCATGCCCAGCAGCATGAACGGGAGGCACGCGACCGCCACCGCGACCAGCCCGATGACGATCTGGAGGGGCGTCACCCGCGCGCTCGTGAGGAGGCCGCCGACCAGGATGATGGGGATGAGCGCCACAATCGCGAGCAGCCCGGTGGAGAGGATGTGCGCCAGCACGCGCGCGATGCCGGGCGCCGGCAGGCTGCGCAGGTACGGCTCCCACGGCTTCTCGCGGTTCTCGGCGATACCGAGGCCGAAGCTGAAGAGGCTGCCGATCATCACCGAGAAGACGCTCATCGAGATGATCGCCTGAGTGGCGTACTCGGGGTTGCCCGCCACCGCCTGCTGCGGCACGACGAAGAACAGCAGCGCGAGCGCCGGGAACACCACGGTGCCGATGACCGCGATCGGTATGCGCATGGTCTCGATGAGCGAGTACTTGGCGTGCACCAGGGTGAGTGAGGCGACAGACATCAGCGTGCTCCTTCGGTGAGGGAGAGGAAGGCTTCTTCGAGGGTTGCGCCGCGCACGGTCAGGTCGCGGAAGGTGATGCCCGACGTGACGAGGGCGGCGAGGAAGGCGTCCGAGTCCCGCACGAAGTAGTCGCTGCCGTCTCGATGACTCACGCCCTCGAGAGCCGCGACCCGATCGGGCTGGTCGGTCTCCAGTCGCACGAGCCGCAAGCCGACACGGCCGAGGATGCCCGCGAGGGAGTCGTCCGCAACGACCCGTCCGCCGGCCATCACGACGACCCGCTCGGCGAGCGCCTCGATCTCCTCGAGGTAGTGGCTCGTGACCACGACGGTGGCTCCGCGCTCGTGCTGGGCACGGAGTACCGCCCAGAGCGAGTGCCGGGCATCCACGTCGAGGCCTGTCGTCGGCTCATCGAGCAGCACCAGCTTCGGGTTGCCGACGAACGCGAGCGCGACGCTCAGGCGGCGCTTCTGCCCGCCCGAGAGCGAGCCGACCTGGCGCTTGAGGAACTCGCCGACGCCGAACTCCTCGGCGAGCTCCGCAGTGACTCTCCGGTCGGAGAAGTGCGCGCCGACGAAGTCGATGACCTCGCCGACCCTGAGCGAGTCGGGGAGGGCGGTCTCCTGCGGGGTGCTCCCGAGGCGGCGGCGGCTCGCGGCATCCGCGGGATTGCCGCCGAAGATCTGCACGGTGCCGGAGGTCGGACGCCGACGGCCCTGCAGCATCGAGATGACCGTCGTCTTGCCGGCGCCGTTCGGGCCGAGGAGCCCGAGCATCTCGCCCTCCCGGATCTCTATGGTGACGTCGTCGACGGCGGTGACGCTGCCGAACGTGCGGGTGACGTGGTCGAGCGTGGCGAGTGCGGTCATGATGCTCCTCCCAGGAGTCCTCTGAGTTGTTCCAGGTAGTCCTCGAAGGCGCGGCGGCCGGCCTTCGAGAGCTCGAGGTAGGTGACGGGGGTGCGGCCCTGGTGGCTCTTCGTGACGAGGACGTACTCCGCCTCTTCGAGCTTGCGCAGGTGCGTGGACAGGTTGCCGGCGGTCATGTCGAGCAGTTCGAGCAGCCGGGGGAAGGTGATGCTCTCGCCCGGGTCGAGCGTCGCGAGGGCCGACACGATCCGCAGCCGGGCCTGGGCGTGGATGACCGGGTCGAGCTCATCCACGAGCTGGCCGCTTCTGGCCCACGCGGTGCAGGACCGCGAGCACGAAGAACCCGAGCCCGGCGGCGAGCGCCAGGAACAGGAGGTGGAACGGCTGCGGGATGAAGAGCGAGATCACGCCGATCAGGACCAGCTGGCCGCCGCTCACGATCGTGAACACGGTCGGCCAGATGGCGCCGGCGATGATGTACATGATGCCGATGAAGAACAGGTAGATCGCCGGGTAGAAGTGCTGGGCGAGCGCGTCGCTCATGCCGTTGTACATCAGGCCGCCGCCGATGGCCGACAGCGCGAGCGAGCCGAACGACCAGGTCACGCCGTACACGGTTCCCGTGAACCGGCTCTGCCAACTGGCCCGGATGCCGCGGCCCGCACGGATCCCGAACACCGTCGAGATCGCGGCCGCCCCCAGCAGGAGCAGCACGAACACGACTATCGCGATCCAGAGCGGGAACCCCGTGACCTGCTGGGCGAAGAGGGTGCCGAAGCCGAGCAGCCAGGCCGCGCCCCACACCGCCGTCATGACCGGCACGAAGCCGCCCATCTGGTTGGTGATACTGCGCTGCTGGTGCTCGACGATCGCGAGCATCGCCGCGGGGTCGAGCGGGGCTTCGTCGTCGAGAGGCTTGTCTCGCTGGTTCTCGGTCATGACTACTTTGTAGCACAAACTGCTTTGTGATGTCCAGTGGTTTGCGCCGCGATCGCGAGGCCGCCCCGCGCCCCGCCGCCGCGGCTTACGATGTAAGGCTGATGTCTGACGTCGAACCCGCCCCCGCTACCCCGGTGATCGTGTATCCCGAGGGTCTTCCGGTGTCCCAGCGCCGGGACGACATCAGCGACGCCATCCGCGACAACCAGGTGGTCATCGTCGCCGGCGCCACCGGGTCGGGCAAGACAACGCAGCTGCCCAAGATGCTGCTCGAGCTGGGCTACGAGTCGATCGGCCACACGCAGCCGAGGCGCATCGCCGCGCGCACGATCGCGGAGCGCATCTCCGAGGAGCTCGGCCAGGAGGTCGGCCAGCTCGTCGGCTACCAGGTGCGCTTCACCGACCGGGTCGGCAAGGACACCAAGATCAAGCTCATGACCGACGGGATCCTCCTCAACGAGATCCACCGGGATCGCGACCTCAAGAAGTACGACGCGATCATCATCGACGAGGCGCACGAGCGCAGCCTCACCGTGGACTTCCTGCTCGGCTACCTCAAGCAGCTGCTCCCCCGCCGGCCCGAGCTGAAGGTGATCATCACGTCGGCGACGATCGACCCCGAGAGCTTCTCGAAGCACTTCAACGGCGCGCCGATCATCGAGGTGTCGGGGCGCACGTACCCGGTGGAGATCCGGTACCGGCCGCTGGTCGCCGAGGAGGCGCTGGACGACGACGGTTTCGATACGCCGCAGGCGGCTGCTCAACCGGCCGTGGACCGGGACTACCTGCAGGGCATCAACGACGCGCTCGACGAGCTCGCCCGCGAGGGCAACGGCGACGTGCTCGTGTTCCTCTCCGGGGAGAACGAGATCCGGGATGCGGAGGATGCGATCCGCGGGCGGAACCTCCCGGGCACCGAGGTGCTCCCGCTGTACGGCCGGCTGAGCGCCGCGGACCAGCACAGGGTGTTCCAGCCGTCGGCCACGGCGGGGACCCGTCGGCGCATCGTGCTGGCGACGAACGTCGCGGAGACGAGCCTGACCGTGCCGGGCATCCGTTACGTCATCGACGCCGGCACCGCGCGCATCTCGCGGTACAGCGTGCGGTCGAAGATCCAGCGGCTGCCGATCGAGGCGATCAGCCAGGCGTCGGCGAACCAGCGCAGTGGGCGGTCCGGGCGCACGAGCGACGGCATCGCGATCAGGCTGTACTCCGAGGAGGACTTCCTCAAGCGGCCCGAGTTCACCGAGCCCGAGATCCTGCGGACGAACCTCGCGGCGGTCATCCTGCAGATGATCTCGCTGGGACTCGGGGACATCGCGAATTTCCCGTTCCTGCAGCCGCCGGACTCCCGCGGCGTGAAAGACGGCCTCGACCTCCTGGCGGAGCTTGGCGCGGTGACCGCGGGGCCCACCATCACGAGAATCGGCAAGCAGCTCTCCCAGCTGCCCATCGACCCGCGCCTCGCGCGCATGGTCGTGGAGTCGAAGCAGCACGGCACCACGCGCGAGGTGATGGCGACCGTCGCGGCGCTCAGCATCCAGGACCCGCGCGAGCGGCCCCTCGAGCGGCGCGCGCAGGCCGACCAGCAGCACGCGCGGTTCGTCGACCCGACGAGCGACTTCCTGACCCTGCTGAACCTCTGGAACTACCTGGAGGACAAGCAGAAGGAGCTCAGCGGCAGCGCGTTCCGCCGCCTGGTCAAGAACGAGAACCTCAACTACCTCCGCGTGCGCGAGTGGCAGGACGTGTACCGGCAGCTGTCGCGCACGGCGAAGCCGCTCGGGCTCCACGTGAACGAGCCGCACGCGAATCCGGACGGGATCCACCGCTCGCTGCTCGCCGGCCTGCTCAGCCAGATCGGGCTCAAGGACGCGGCGAAGAAGGACTACGTCGGCGCCCGCCAGACCCGGTTCGTGATCTTCCCGGGCTCGGCGCTCGCGAAGAAGCAGCCCGCGGCGGTCATGAGCGCGGAGCTGGTCGAGACCAGCCGGCTGTTCGCGCGGGTGAACGGCGCGATCGACCCGGCGTGGGCGGAGGCGATCGCGGGCGACCTCGTGAAGCGCACGTACTCCGAGCCGCACTGGGAGAAGAAGCAGGGCTCGGTCGTCGCGTACGAGCGGGCGACCCTGTACGGCGTGCCGATCATCGTCAAGCGGCGGGTGCAGTTCTCCCGCGTCGATCTGGCCTATGCCCGCGAGCTGTTCATCCGGCACGCGCTCGTGGAGGGCGAGTGGGATCTCGACAGGCTCGATCGGCGGGTCTCGGAGTTCGACCGGGCCAACCGCGCACTGAGAAAGGAGCTCGCACAGCTCGAGGAGCGCACCCGCCGCCGCGACATCCTGTTCGACGACGAGGCGATCTTCGA
>JAODAQ010000027.1 GCA_025463515.1 Rhodoglobus sp. | reverse complement strand
GCAGCCCGTGCAGCGTGCGCAGCCCCAAGCGGCGCCGGGGCGGAAGCCGGGCATCCCGAGCCGAAACCCGCGCCCTGATGCCGCGGCGCGCGCCGACCTGCGCCGCGCCGCCCGTGAGCGCCGCAAGTTCGAGCGCGCCGAGGTCAAGCGGTTCACGCGCCGGGCGCGGAACCGGCGGATCGCGATCGCGGCGGTCGGCGGGATCATCCTCACTCTCGCTCTGCTCGTGGTGACCGCCGTGTACTCGCCGATCCTCGCGCTGCGCACGATCACGGTCGACGGCACCTCGCGAATCGACCCGACGGAGATCGTGGCGGCCGCCGATGCCCAGCTCGGCACGCCGCTCGCCCTGCTCGACTACGACCGGATCACCACGGAGCTCTCCGCGTTCCCGCTCATCCGCAGCTACGTCACGGAGATCGTGCCGCCGGACCGGCTGATCATCCACGTCACCGAGCGCCAGCCGGTCGGCAGCCTCCCGTCGAGCGCGGGCTTCGACCTCGTCGATCCGGCGGGCATCGTCGTCCAGCAGTCGGCAGAGCGGCTGCCCGGGGTGCCCCTGATGGACCTCGCCGGCGCGGACACCTCGAGCCCCGCGTTCGCCGCGGTCGTCGAGGTGCTGCTCGCCCTCCCGCCAGAGCTGCTCGCGCAGGTGGACTCGATCAAGGCGAAGACCAAGGACGACGTGACCTTCGTGCTGACGGGCGTCGGCCAGGCCGTGCACTGGGGCAGCGCCGACCAGTCCGACAAGAAGGCCGCGCTGCTGGCGGGGCTCATCTCGGTCACCGACTCGGCCGCGCCGGGCACGTTCGACGTGTCGGCGCCGGGAAACGGCGTCTTCCGCCCGAGTTGATCCATCTTCTCTGCAGGCTGCAATCCGACACGCTGGCTCTGTTGCGAGCGGTGGGGGAGCGGCCGACCTACCCTCAACACAAGAAATGCATACCGGGCATTACTTTATACCTCAAGTAGAGGTTGAAGGTTGGACCCGGCAGGCACAATTTCTGCAACAGGCAGCGGAGGCCGGAAGTGACGTCAAACCAGAACTACCTCGCAGTGATCAAGGTAGTCGGCATCGGTGGCGGCGGTGTTAACGCCGTCAACCGCATGATCGAGCTCGGCCTGCGCGGCGTGGAATTCATCGCCATCAACACGGATGCCCAGGCGCTCCTCATGAGCGACGCCGACGTGAAGCTCGACGTGGGCCGCGAGCTGACCCGCGGCCTCGGCGCCGGCGCCGACCCCGAGGTGGGCCGCCGTGCCGCAGAGGACCACGCCGAGGAGATCGAAGAGGCCCTCGCGGGCGCGGACATGGTCTTCGTCACCGCGGGCGAGGGCGGCGGCACCGGTACCGGCGGCGCTCCCGTCGTCGCGCGCATCGCCAAGTCGATCGGCGCGCTCACGATCGGAGTCGTCACGAAGCCATTCGGCTTCGAGGGCAAGCGCCGCTCCGCGCAGGCGGAGATCGGCGTCGTCAACCTCAAGAACGAGGTCGACACGCTCATCGTCGTCCCGAACGACCGCCTGCTCGAGATCAGCGACCGCGGCATCAGCATGCTCGAGGCCTTCGCGACCGCCGACCAGGTGCTCGTGGCCGGTGTGCAGGGCATCACCGACCTCATCACGACCCCCGGCCTCATCAACCTCGACTTCGCCGACGTCAAGTCGGTGATGCAGGGCGCCGGCTCCGCGCTCATGGGCATCGGCTCGGCGCGCGGCGCGGACCGCGCGATCAAGGCGGCGGAGCTCGCCGTGGCATCGCCCCTCCTCGAGGCATCGATCGACGGCGCCCACGGCGTGCTGCTGTCGATCCAGGGCGGCTCGAACCTCGGCATCTTCGAGATCAACGACGCCGCGCGCCTCGTGCAGGAGGCCGTGCATCCCGAGGCCAACATCATCTTCGGCGCGGTCATCGACGACACCCTCGGCGACGAGGTGCGCGTCACGGTGATCGCCGCCGGCTTCGACGGCGGCGAGCCGGTCACGCGCGTGCGCGAGGGCCGTCGCACCAACTACGTCGTGCCGGATGCCCCCGCCAACGCCCCCGCGAGCACCGACTCGACCCTTGCCGACACCCAGGCCTGGACGCCCGAGCCGAGCCTCGTGCACACCCCCGTCGACCGCAGTTTCGACGAGGACGAGGGCGACCTCGACATCCCCGACTTCTTGAAGTAGTGGACAGCCTCGCCGACCGCCTCGCGGCGGTGCAGGCCGGGGTCGCGGATGCCGCGGCGCGCGCCGGCCGGGACGCCGCCGAGCTCACGACTGTCGTCGTCACCAAGTTCCACCCAGCCCAGCTCGTGCGCGACCTGCACGCGCTCGGCGTCCGCGACTTCGGCGAGAGCCGCCACCAGGAGGCCCAGCCGAAGGCCGCGGAGCTCGCTGACCTCGACGGCGTCACCTGGCACTTCATCGGCCAGCTGCAGTCGAAGAAGGCGAAGCAGGTCGCGTCCTACGCCGACCTGATCCACTCGTTCGACCGGGAGGCGCTGGTCGGCCCGCTCGCGGGCTCGCGCGTGTTCATCCAGGTGAACCTCACCGACGACCCGGATCGCGGCGGAGCGGCGCCCCAGGAGCTCGAGCGGCTCGCCGCCCTCGCGGCCGAGGGCGGTCTCGATGTGCTCGGCCTCATGGCCGTCGCGCCACTGGGCGAGGAGCCTCGGGCGGCCTTCGCTCGAGTGCGGGAGCTCTCCGAGAGGCTCGTGCGCACGGCACCGGCCGCGACCGCGCTCTCGATGGGGATGTCGGGCGACTATGCCGACGCGATCCTCGAGGGCGCGACACACCTAAGAATCGGCACGGCAATCACCGGAAATCGACCTGTCAAAGGTTAATGTCGTGGTGGAAGCTTCAGTAAGGGGAATCACATGGCAAATCCGCTGCGCAAGACGATGGTCTACCTCGGCCTCGCGGACGAGGACTACGAGTACGAGCAGGGCCCCTCGGCTCCGGCCGCGCCCGTCGCCCACCACCAGACCGCCCAGGCTCCCAGCCGCGCGGCCGTCACTCCGCTGCGCCGTGCGAGCTCTGCGCGCCCCGCTGCCGCCGAGATGAACGAGATCCTCACGGTGCACCCGCGCCAGTACAAGGACGCGCAGCTCATCGCCGAGAACTTCCGCGAGGGCATCCCGGTCATCATCAACCTTTCGCAGATGAGCGAGCCGGATGCCCGTCGCCTCATCGACTTCGCGAGCGGACTGTCTCAGGGCCTCTACGGCAAGATCGAGCGGGTCACCAACAAGGTGTTCCTGCTCTCGCCTGCGCACGTCGCGGTGAGCGGCGACCACGCCGAGGTCGAGTCCGACGTCGACGCCTCCTTCTTCGCCCAGTAGCGCAGTCGGAGCGCTCACGCGCAGCCGTTAGTCTTTCGAGGTGTCCTTCGTCTCGCCTGTCTCGATCATCGCCATCGTCGTCTACATCGCCCTGACGATCTTCTTCGTGCTGATGTGGGCGAGGTTCATCCTCGATCTCGTGCGCATGTTCGCGAGGAGCTGGAGGCCGCGCGGAATCGGCCTGGTACTCGCCGAGGCCGTGTTCGCCGTGACCGACCCGCCCATCAAGGTCGTGCGCCGCGTGATTCCGCCGCTGCGCATCGGCGGTGCCGCGCTCGACTTCGCGTGGACGATCGTCATGCTCGCAACGGTGATCCTGATTTCTGTCTCACTGGGATTCGTCAACTGACATCTTCGCTGTACTGTGGAGTCAGGTCTGGCGGGGACGACTAGTTCTACCCCGCGTAAGGCGAAATCAATTCAACGTCTGCCAGGTGTTAAGAACACAGCTGGCGGACGGCGCGGCTAGAGTCTGTGTTTCTAAAGAAAGTGTTTGAGGTGACGACAATGGCTCTGACTCCAGAAGACGTAGTCAACAAGCGGTTCCAGCCCACGAAGTTCCGTGAGGGTTACGACCAGGACGAGGTTGACGACTTCCTCGACGAGGTAGTCGTGGAGCTGCGCCGCCTCAATCAGGAGAACGAGGAGCTGCGCCAGCGGCTCGTCGCGAGCGACGGCCGCATCAACGAGCTCCAGCGCTCCGGGGCGGGCCAGGCCCAGCCGCAGCAGCCGGCGTTCACCCAGCAGCCCGAGCCCGTTGCGGCTCCCGCTCCTGCCGCCGCACCGGCCTTCGCCGCCGCGGGCGCCGGTCTCGACGCCAACCCCATGGACCCGGGCAACACGAACAACCTCCTGCAGCTCGCTCGCCGTCTTCACGAGGAGCACGTGCGCGAGGGCGTGGAGAAGCGCGACGCGCTCATCGCCGAGGGCCACGCGACCGCCGCACGCGTCGTGGCCGAGGCCGAGACCCGCCAGCGCGCGCAGCTCGGCTCGCTCGACCAGGAGCGCCAGCAGCTCGAGTACAAGATCGAGGAGCTCCGCAACTTCGAGCGCGAGTACCGCCAGAAGCTCAAGGGCTACATCGAGGGCCAGCTCCGCGAGCTCGACGCCCCCAGCGCGCTGACCGCGGCCCCGGCCGCCGCAGCGGGCCAGGCGTTCGCCGAGGTCGCTGCCGTCCAGCCGTACGAGACTCAGCAGCCGTCGTACGACGCGCAGCAGCCGGCCACGTACGACGCGCAGCAGTACAGCGCACCGGCGGGCACCCAGCCGCCCGCCAACTACCCCGGCTTCGCCGGCAACTGATCCGAACCAGCCGACGGCCGGTGGGCGCGGGATTCCCGCACCACCGGCCGTCGTTGCTGTTCCTGCCCTGAGAGTGTGACCGTGGAATCCCGCAGCCTCTTCGTGCCCGACGGCCTCGCGGGCGACCGCGTCGACTCCGCGATCGCCAAGCTGCTCGGGTTCTCCCGCACGTTCGCCGCCGACGTGATCGAGGCGGGCGGAGTGCTGCTCGACGGCAGGCAGCTCGCCAAGTCCGACCGGCTGCCGGCCGGCGGCTGGCTCGAGGTCTCGTGGGTCTCGAAGACCGACCCGGTGATCGTCCCGATAGTGGTCGCCGATCTCGGCATCGTCTACGACGATGACGACATCGTGGTCATCGACAAGCCGGCCGGAGTGGCCGCGCACCCCTCGATCGGCTGGGAGGGCCCGACCGTTCTCGGCGCCCTGGCCGGCGCGGGATTCCGGGTCGCGACCTCGGGCGCCGCAGAGCGCGCGGGCATCGTGCACCGCCTCGATGTGGGCACGAGCGGCCTCATGGTCGTCGCCAAGACGGAGACCGCGTACACAGCCCTCAAGCGCGCCTTTCACGACCGGGAGGTGGACAAGATCTACCACGCCGTCGTGCAGGGGCATCCGGACCCGCTGGCGGGCACGATCGACGCGCCCCTCGGCCGGCACCCGGGCGCGAGCTGGAAGTTCGCGATCGTCGCCGACGGCAAGGCGAGCGTGACGCACTACGAGACGCTCGAGGCGTTCCCGTACGCCGCGCTCCTGGAGATCGAACTCGAGACGGGGCGCACGCACCAGATCCGCGTGCACATGGCGGCGCAGCGGCACCCGTGCGTCGGCGACGCGATGTACGGCGCCGACCCGACGATCTCGGCCCGCCTGGGGCTCACCCGGCAGTGGCTGCACGCGAAGCGGCTGGGGTTCGAGCATCCGGCCACGCGCGAGTACGTGCAGTTCGAGAGCGAGTATCCGGCCGACCTTCAACACGCGCTTGAGGTGCTTCGGGCCGACTAGCAGCGCGGCGGGAATCTCCTGCCGGGGGTCGGGCTTAGGGTTGAGGAACGCCCTCGAGCAAGGCGGAGCGGTCGGTTCGACCAGCGAGCAAAGTCGGAGAAGAATCGTGGCATCCAGCGACTCATTCGTGCACCTCCATGTGCACAGCGAGTACTCCATGCTCGACGGCGCCGCCCGGGTCGGGCCGCTCATGCAGGCCGCCGCGGAGCAGGGCATGCCCGCGATCGCCGTCACCGACCACGGCAACATGTTCGGGGCCTACGACTTCTGGAAGCAGGCCACGGCCAACGGCGTGAAGCCGATCATCGGCACCGAGGCCTACATCACGCCGGGCACCGCGCGCGGCGACAAGACGCGCATCCGCTGGGGCCACAGCGGCCAGTCGGGCGACGACGTCGGCGGCTCGGGCGCGTACACGCACATGACCCTTCTCTCCGAGAACAACGAGGGAATGCACAACCTGTTCAAGCTCTCGTCGCTCGCGTCGATCGAGGGCTTCTACTTCAAGCCGCGCATGGACCGCGAGCTGCTCAGCAAGTACGCCAAGGGCATCATCGCGACCACCGGCTGCGTGGGCGGGGAGGTGCAGACGCGCCTGCGGCTGGGTCAGTACGCGGAGGCGCGCCAGGCCGCTGCCGACTTCCAGGACATCTTCGGCAAGGAGAACTTCTTCGCCGAGATCATGGACCACGGCATCGACATCGAGAAGCGCACGATGCAAGACCTGCTCAAGCTCGCGAAAGAGCTCGGCATGCCGCTCGTCGCGACGAACGACCTGCACTACACGCACGCCCACGACTCGACGGCTCATGCGGCCCTGCTGTGCGTGCAGTCCGCGTCGACGCTCGACGACCCCAACCGCTTCAAGTTCGACTCGGACGAGTTCTATCTCAAGAGCGCCGCGCAGATGCGCGAGCTGTTCCGCGACTACCCCGAGGCCTGCGACAACACCCTGCTCATCGCGGAGCGCTGCGAGGTCAACTTCGAGCACCGCGACCTCATGCCCCGGTTCCCGGTGCCGGAGGGCGAGACCGAGGCGACCTGGTTCGAGAAGGAGGTCGCTGTCGGGATGAAGCGCCGCTTCAACGACGCTCCCGACGAGGCCCACCTCGCCCAGGCGCAGTACGAGGTCGACGTCATCAAGCAGATGGGCTTCCCCGGGTACTTCCTGGTCGTGGCCGACTTCATCGCGTGGGCGAAGGCCCAGGGCATCCGTGTCGGTCCCGGCCGCGGCTCGGCCGCCGGCTCGATGGCCTCGTACGCGATGGGTATCACCGAGCTCGACCCGCTCGCGCACGGGCTCATCTTCGAGCGCTTCCTCAACCCCGAGCGCGTGTCGATGCCCGACGTCGACGTCGACTTCGACGACCGCCGCCGCCCCGAGGTGATCCGCTACGTCACCGACAAGTACGGCGATGACCGGGTGGCGCAGATCGTCACCTACGGCACCATCAAGGCCAAGCAGGCGCTCAAGGACTCGTCCCGTGTGCTCGGCATGCCCTACTCGGTGGGGGAGAAGCTCACCAAGGCGATGCCCCCGGCGATCATGGGCAAGGACATCTCGCTCGGCGACGTCATGGACAAGACCGCAGAGCGCTACAAGGAGGCCGCCGACCTGCGCGGCATCATCGAGACCGATCCGGAGGCCGCGAAGGTCTTCGAGACCGCTCTCGGCATCGAGAACCTCAAGCGCCAGTGGGGCGTGCACGCGGCGGGCGTGATCATGTCGGCAGAGCCCCTGCTCGAGGTACTGCCGATCATGAAGCGCGAAGACGACGGCGCGATCATCACGCAGTTCGACCAGCCGCCGCTCGAGTCGCTCGGCCTCATCAAGATGGACTTCTTGGGGCTGCGCAACCTGACCATCATCGAAGACGCGCTCCGGATGATCGAGAAGAACACCGGCACCCGGCTCGTCATCGAGGACCTCGACCTCGACGCCGACCCGGCCACCTACGACCTCCTCGCCCGCGGCGACACCCTTGGCGTCTTCCAGCTCGACGGCGGCGCCATGCGGGCGCTGCTCAAGCAGCTCAAGCCGACCAACTTCGAAGACATCTCGGCCGTCATCGCGCTGTACCGCCCGGGCCCCATGGGCATGAACTCGCACACCAACTACGCGCTGCGAAAGAACGGCCTGCAGCAGATCGAGGCCATCCACCCCGAGCTCGAGGAGCCGCTGCGCGAGATCCTCGGCACCACCTTCGGCCTGATCGTGTACCAGGAGCAGGTGATGTCGGTAGCCCAGAAGGTCGCCGGCTTCACACTCGGCCAGGCCGACGTGCTCCGCCGCGCGATGGGCAAGAAGAAGAAGTCAGAGCTCGACAAGCAGTTCGAGGACTTCGAAGGCGGGATGCTCGGCAACGGCTACAGCAAGGACGCCGTGAAGGTCCTCTGGGACACACTGATGCCGTTCGCCGACTACGCCTTCAACAAGGCGCACAGCGCCGGCTACGGAGTGCTGAGCTACTGGACCGCGTACCTCAAGGCGAATCATCCGGCCGAGTACATGGCCGCGCTGCTCACGAGCGTCGGCGACTCGAAGGACAAGCTCGGGATGTA
This sequence comes from Rhodoglobus sp., assembly GCA_025463515.1. Lineage (GTDB taxonomy): Bacteria > Actinomycetota > Actinomycetes > Actinomycetales > Microbacteriaceae > Rhodoglobus. The sequence goes on along the minus strand of JAODAQ010000027.1, from coordinate 111,390 downwards.
CCTGAGCGAGTGCCGCCGCATGGGCATCAAGGTGCTCGCGCCCGACGTCAACGAGTCGAGCGTCGACTTCACCGCCGTGCCGTCGGAGGGCACGCGCGGTGACGTGCGCTTCGGCCTCGGCGCCGTGCGCAACGTCGGCTTCAACGTCGTCGAGCTGATCTCGCGTGCGCGCACCGAGAAGGGCCGCTTCACCTCGTTCCACGACTTCCTGCGCAAGGTGCCGCTGCAGGTCGCCAACAAGCGCACCGTCGAGTCGCTCATCAAGGCCGGCGCGTTCGACTCGCTCGGCGCGACGCGGCGCTCGCTCATCGAGATCCACGAGGACGCCGTCGACTCGGCCTCCAGCGTCAAGCGCGCCGAGGCGAACGGCCAGGTCGGCTTCGACTTCGACAGCCTGTGGGACGAGCCCGAGGCGGCCGACCACGTGCCCGAGCGCCCCGAGTGGGCGAAGCGCGACAAGCTCGCCTTCGAGCGCGAGATGCTCGGCCTCTACGTCTCCGACCACCCGCTCGCGGGCCTCGAGATCCAGCTGGCGAAGCACATGACGGCGTCGATCACCGAGATCCTCGGGGGAGACATCGCGGGCGACGGCGAGCATGTGACGATCGCGGGGCTCGTGACGAGCGTGCAGCACCGCATCGCGCGCAACAGCGGCAACCAGTACGGCATCGTCACCGTCGAGGACTTCGCGGGCGAGATGAGTGTCATGTTCCTGGGCAAGACCTACCAGGAGTTCTCGCCGGCCCTCACGAACGACGCGATCGTGGTCGTGCGCGGCCGGGTGAGCCTGCGGGACGACGGGATGAACCTCCACGCCGTGAGCATGTTCACGCCCGATGTCGGCCCGGGCCTCGGCAACGGCCCGCTCGTCATCCACCTGCAGGAACAGCGTGCGACGACGCAGGTCGTGGGCGCCCTCAACGACGTGCTCATCCGCCACGCGGGGGACAACGAGGTGCGCCTCAAGCTCATCAAGGGCGCAACCGCCCGCGTCTTCGAGATCCCGTACCCGGTCACGGTGTCCGCAGACCTCTACGGAGAGCTCAAGACCCTCCTCGGGCCGAACTGCCTGGGCTAGCTAGGCCGTATCGCCGGGCTTGAAGTACCGGCGCTCGTGGTACAGGAGGGCGTCGTCGTCCTCGCCGAGCGAGCCGTCCTCGATCCGCACGACGATCACCGCGTTGTTGTGCACGGGATGCACGTCGATGATGGTCCCGAGCATCCACGCGGTCACGTCCTCGAGGATTGGTACCCCGTGCGGCCCCGTCCTCCAGTGCTCGCCCGCGAATCGCACAGAGTGGTCGGCGGCCATGCGCTCGGCCTGGTGCCTGCTGCGCGGCCCGAGCATGTGGATCGCAACGCGGTTGCCCACGGTCATCGCGGGCCAGCTGCTCGACACCTGCGCCATGTTGAACGTGGCGAGCGGCGGCACCGCGGCCAGCGAGGCGAGCGAGGTCGCGGTGAAACCGGCCGGGCTGCCGTCGGGCATCAGGCTGGTCACGACGGCGACGCCCGCCGCATGGCGCCGGAATGTTCGTTTGAAGGCGTCTAGTCCATCGACCGGAAGATCCGCGTGCTCGGTGTGTTCGGCGTTCTCGCTCATGCGTCCGTATCAATCATCGCGCTTACAAGACTAATCCTCCGCGAGCGGGCAACTAGCATTGTCAACGCCATGATGCACACGATCGATCTGCGTGACCGCCAGTCCACCCGTGCCGAGCTCGCGCAGCTCGTGCCCCGCGCGGTGACCGACGTCGCCGTCGCGACCGAGGTCGCGGAGAAGCTGATCGCCGACGTGCGCGCGCGCGGCGAGGTCGCGCTGCTCGAGCAGGCCGAGCGGCTCGACGGCGTGCGCCCAGAGCGCATCCGGATCCACGCCGACGAGATCGCGAAAGCCATGCAGGGGCTCGACCCCGCCGTGCGCGGGGCGCTCGAAGAGGCGATCTCGCGCGTGCGGTCGGCCACCCAGGCGCAGGTGCCCGTCGGCACGGTCACTCAGCTCGGCCCCGGCGCCGAGGTCATCCAGCGCTGGCAGCCGGTTGGCCGGGTGGGCTTCTACGTGCCCGGCGGGAAGGCCGTGTACCCGTCGAGCGTGATCATGAACGTCGTCCCCGCGCAGGTCGCGGGCGTGTCATCCGTCGCTCTTGCCTCGCCTGCCCAGAAGCAGTTCGGGGGAGCCGTGCACCCCACCATTCTCGGTGCCGCCGGCCTGCTCGGCGTCGACGAGGTGTACGCCATGGGCGGCGCGGGCGCGATCGGGGCGTTCGCGTACGGGGTCGCCGACATCGGTCTCGACCCGGTGGAGATCATCACCGGCCCGGGCAACGTCTACGTCGCTGCCGCGAAGCGGCTCGTGCGCGGGGTGGCGGGCATCGACTCCGAGGCCGGCCCGACCGAGATCCTGGTGATCGCGGATGCCACGGCCGACGCCGATCTCGTGGCCGCCGACCTCGTGTCCCAGGCCGAGCACGACGAGCTCGCGGCCGCGGTGCTCGTGACGGACTCGCCCGAGCTGGCGGACGCGGTCGCGGCGCGCGTCGAGCAGCTCGCGGCATCCGCCCACCACAGCGAGCGCGTCCGCGCAGCCCTGTCGGGGCAGCAGTCCGCGACGGTGCTGGTGAGCGATCTGGTCGTGGCGGCGGCCTTCAGCAATGCCTACGGCCCCGAGCACCTCGAGATCCAGACCGCCGAGCCCGGCGCGGTGCTCGACCTGATCGAGAGCGCCGGGGCGATCTTCCTCGGCGCGAACTCGCCCGTGAGCCTCGGGGACTACCTCGCCGGCTCGAACCACGTGCTCCCGACCGGCGGGCAGTCCCGGTTCTCCTCCGGCCTTGGCGCCTATACGTTCCTGCGGCCGCAGCAGGTCATCAACTACACCCGTGCCGCCCTGCAGTCGGTCGAGGCGCAGATCGTCGCGCTCAGCGCCGCGGAGGACCTCCCTGCACACGGTGCTGCCGTCACCGCACGCTTCACGCAGTAGCGGCGTACGCTGGGTAGACCATGTTCTGCCCTTTCTGCCGTCACCCAGACAGTCGTGTCATCGACTCCCGCACGAGCGACGACGGGCTCTCGATCCGCCGGCGGCGGCAGTGCCCCGAGTGCGGGCGCCGTTTCTCGACCACCGAGACCGCGTCACTGAGCGTCATCAAGCGCAACGGCGTCGTCGAGCCGTTCAGCCGCGAGAAGATCGTCTCCGGGGTGCGCAAGGCGTGCCAGGGGCGCCCCGTCACCGACACCGACCTCGCGGTGCTCGCCCAGCGCGTCGAGGAGACCATCCGGGCCACTGGCGCCGCTCAGGTCGAGGCGAATGACATCGGCCTCGCGATCCTCACCCCGCTCCGCGAGCTCGACGAGGTCGCCTACCTGCGCTTCGCGAGCGTCTACCAGGGCTTCGACTCCCTCGAGGACTTCGAGACGGCGATCACCCTGCTTCGCGTGGACCACCAGCACCCTGCGGAGCAGCCCGTCGACTAGCCGGTAGCCTTGGGGCGGAATGTACGCCTTCATCTTCCGGGTCTTCTTCGCGCGCATGGACCCCGAGCGCGCCCACCACCTCGCCTTCGGCGTGATCCGCCGCCTGCCCGGGTTCCTCCGGGCATTCTTCCGGCCGGATGCCGCACTCCGGGTCAGCACGCTGGGGCTCGAGTTCCCCTCGCCGTTCGGGGTGGCTGCCGGGTTCGACAAGGAGGGCACGGGCATCCGGGGCCTTGGCGTTCTCGGATTCGGCCACGTCGAAGTCGGCACCATCACCGCGCAGGCCCAGCCGGGCAACGAGAAGCCGCGGCTGTTCCGGCTCATCCCCGACCGGGCGGTGATCAACCGCATGGGCTTCAACAACCACGGCGCCGCGGCTGCTGCGCCCGTGATCGCCGCCGCCCGCTCTGCCCGTCGCCGGCCGATCATCGGTGTGAACATCGGCAAGTCGCGGGTGGTCGACGTGGCTGCCGCGATCCCGGACTACCTCGAGAGCGCGCGCACCCTGGCTCCGCTGGCCGACTACCTCGTGGTCAACGTGAGCTCGCCCAACACCCCCGGGCTGCGCGGACTTCAGGAGCTCGACAAGCTCACCCCTCTGCTCACCGCCGTGAAGGATGCCGCGGGCCGGACGCCCGTGCTCGTGAAGATCGCCCCCGACCTCACCGACGACGAGGCGCGCAAGGTCGCGCAGCTGGCCGCCCAGCTCCTCGACGGGATCATCGCGACGAACACGACCCTGTCCCGCGCCGGACTCGCGACGGGCCCCGCCGTCGTCGAGGCCGCCGGGGCCGGAGGCCTCTCCGGCCCTCCGGTCGCGGCTCGCTCGCTCGAGCTGCTTCGGCTCATCCGCGCCGAAGTGCCGGCGGACTTCTGCGTGATCTCGGTCGGGGGAGTGGAGACCGCCGCCGACGTGCGCGAGCGCCTCGCCGCCGGCGCGACGCTCGTCCAGGGCTACACGGCGTTCCTCTACCGCGGCCCGCTCTGGGCCCGCCAGATCAACCGCGGGCTGAGCAGCAAGGCCGGTTGAGTAGGGCGCTCTAGCGCGCGTATCGAAACCCGGTGGGTTGAGTAGGGCGCTCTATCGCTCGTATCGAAACCCGGTGGGTTGAGTAGGGCGCTCTAGCGCTCGTATCGAAGCCCGGTGGGTTGAGTAGGGCGCTCTGGCGCTCGTATCGAAACCATGGCCGCCCGCACCCCCAACACGCCTCATGCAGCCCCACTTTCCACCGCCGACCTCCACGCCGAAGCTGGACGCGCGCCGCGCCGTACCGTCACACAATGCCCTTCGTCTACATGCTCCGCTGCGCCGACGGCAGCTACTACGTCGGCAGCGCCCGAAACCTCGACAATCGCATGGCCCAACACCTGTCCGGCAACGGGGGCGACTACACCTCGAAACGGATGCCCGTGGTTCTGGTCTTCGCGCAGGAGTTCGACCGCATCGACGAGGCGTACTTCATGGAGAAGCGCATCCAGGGCTGGTCCCGTGCGAAGCGCGAGGCTCTCATCGAGGGTCGGTACAACGACCTACCGCGGTTGAGCAAGAAGAGCTTCAAGCCGGTTGAGTAAGGCGCGCTGGCGCCTGTATCGAAACCCTGCGAGGGGGCTGAGGTTTCGATACGGCGCTGGCGCGCCTACTCAACCCACTGTCACTCGTAGCGGAGCGAGTCGATCGGGCTCTGCCGCGCCGCACGGGATGCGGGCAGCACCGCCGCGACGAACGCGATCCCCATCACGAGCAGCAGCACGGTGCCGATCGCGGCCGGCGTGAACGTGAGGATCTGCAGCCCGGCGAGGTCCTTGAGCAGCCCGTTCGCGAGCACTCGGCTGATCACTCCGCCCACGAGCATCGCGACGCCCGCGCCGATGGCACTGCCGAGGAATCCGATGAATACCGCCTCGGTGCTGAACAGCGCGAAGATGCGCCCGCCGCTCATGCCCATGGCCTTCATGAGGCCGATCTCGCGGGTGCGCTCCTGCACACTCATGAGCAGCGTGTTGATGATGCCGAAGCCCGCAGCGAGCAGCGCGATCACCGCGAAGGCGTTCAGTACGAGGATGATCCCGTCGATCACCGTCTGGAAGGTGCCGATCTGGTCGGCGACCGTCGTGCCCGCGTAGCCCGCATCGACGAGGTCGCGCTTGAGCTGCGCGACCTGCGCGTCGGTGGAGTCCGCGTCGAAGTGGGCGGTGGCGCTGCCGTACTGGTTCGTCGAGTCCGCGGGGATCCCGACGTTCTGCGCGTCGTACAGCGCCGTCGTGAGCGGCTCGTTGAGGCTCGGCGAGGCGCCGAACAGCGTAGGCTCCTGCACCCCCACGACCGTGGCCTCGACGGTGGTCTGCTCGCGCAGGGCATTCGTGATGCCGATCGTGACGGTCTTGCCGACTGCGTCCTTGTTGGAGCTGAAGCCGAGAGTGTCGATGTAGGTGGTGGGCAGCACGATCTCGTTCTCGTCGGTGCCCTCGGTGAAGGAGTCGCCCGCCGCGAGCTCGATCTTCACGCCGGCGCTGAGCGGGCTCACGCTCAGCTGGAACTTGCCGGCGTCGCCGTACTCGACATAGTCGGGCGACACGGCGACGAGCGGCTCGACAGCGGTGATCCCGTCGATGGCGCGGATCGCGTCCAGGTCGTCGTCGGTGAGCGCGAGCACCGACCCGCCGGGCCTGCCGCTCGACACCTCGGAGGGGTCGGTCGGCTCGTACGGCTTGGGGCCGGTGGAGTCATCCGTGGCCTCGACGGGCTTGGTGACGCTCATCACATCGGGCGCGCCGATGGAGGCGACCTGGCTGTCGATGTAGTTGTTGATGCCGGCGCCGAGGCCGTTGGTGATCGTGAGCGTGAACGCGCCGATGAAGATCGCGATCACCGTGAGACTGGTGCGCAGCCGGCTCCGGAACGAGTTGCCGATCGCGGTCTTGATGATGTCGACGGCCCTCATGCTGCGAGCCCGTCGACGATGAGGCCGTCTTTGAGGTAGATGCGCCGGGATGCCCGTGCAGCAAGCTCCTCGTCGTGCGTGACGATCACGAGCGTGATGCCCTGCTCCTCGTTGAGGCGGAAGAGCAGGTCCTCCACCACCGCCCCCGTCGCGGAATCCAGATTGCCCGTGGGCTCGTCGGCGAAGATGATCCGCGGATTGTTCACGAGCGCCCGCGCGATCACCACGCGCTGCTTCTGCCCGCCCGAGAGGTCGGTCGCCTTCGATCGGGCCTTGTCGCTGAGCTCGAGCTGCTCGAGGGCCTCGAGGGCGCGGCGCTTGCGATCCCGCGAGCCGACCTTCGCGATCTTGAGAGGGAGCATGACGTTGTCCAGCACGCTCGTGTTGGGCGTGAGGAAGAACTGCTGGAACACGAAGCCGAACGTGCGGTTGCGCAGGGTGTTCAGGCGCGTGCCCTTGAGCTTCGCGGCATCCGTGCCGTCGACCGACAGCCCGCCGGAGGTGGGGGAGTCGAGCAGCGCGAGGATGTGCATGAGCGTCGACTTGCCGGAGCCGCTCTTGCCGACGATCGCGACCGACTCGCCCTCGGCGATGTCGATCGTCACGCCCTTGAGCGCGTCGAACCTCGCCGATCCGGTGCCGTACTGCTTGGTGAGATTTCGGGTGGACAGAACGGAAGTCGTCATGACCCCAGTCTGGCTGGCCGGATGCCCCCGCCGAATCGTCCGGCGGGTGACTCCCCACTACTCCCGGGGGAGTGCTACGCGGGGTACTGCCCGCGCTTGACCTGCGGCTTCGGCAGGCGCATGAGGCGCAACTGGAGCGCGCGCATCGCGGCGTACCAGCGGACCTTCTCCACCTTGTCCGCGCCGAACTTCGCCGCGAGCCTGCGGTTGAGGATGAAGCCGAGCATGACGACGTCGATGACGGCGACGGCGAAGAACGCCCACAGGGCGAACAGGCCGATCGTCTGCACCTCGGGCTGCGGGAAGAAGGTCAGGATGATCACGGCGAACATCAGCGGGATGAGCAGCTCGCCCACGCTGAAGCGGGCGTCCACGTAGTCGCGCACGTAGCGCTTCTGCGGACCGCGGTCACGGGCGGGGAGGAACTTCTCGTCGCCGTTGGCCATGCCGATGCGGGCCTTCTCGCGCTGGAGCTGCATCTGCGCCCGGGCGTTCTTGCGCGCTGCGGTGCGGTCGCTCGACACGAGCGGCTGCTTGCGCGCCGCCTCCTTCTCCTTGCGGGTCGGGGTGGGGCGACCCTTGCCTGACGAGATGCTGTCAGTGTTCAACTCGTAGTTGGGCTGTTCGGTGATCTTGGCCACGGGGTCCTCGCTCTGTCGAGCCTTAAGATTACTCGCATGACCTCAACGCCGCAGTCCCATCCCCTTCTCGACCAGCTGCGAGAGGCGGTGCGCGGCGGGATGCCCGTGGCGATCTCCGACCTCGGCCGCCTGGTGCGCATCCCGTCGGTGTCGTGGGACGGGTTCGACGCGGAGAACGTCGCGTCGAGCGCCGCCGCGGCGAAGGAGCTGCTCGAGGGCCTCGGCGTCTTCGACAGCGTGGAGGTCTCCCGCGCACCGATCGACGATTCGCGCACCGGGCAGCCCGCCGTGCTCGCCACCCGCAGGGCGAAGAACGGCAAGCCCACGATCCTGCTCTATGCCCACCACGACGTGCAGCCGCCCGGGAACGCGGACGACTGGGAGTCCGACCCGTTCGAGCCGACCGTGCGCGGAGACCGGCTCTACGGCCGGGGCGCGGCGGACGACAAGGCCGGCGTCATGGCGCACGTCGCCGCCATTCGCGCCTTCGTCGAGACGGTCGGCACCGATTTCGACCTCGGCCTCGTCGCGTTCTTCGAGGGGGAGGAGGAGTTCGGCTCCCGCTCGTTCGCCAACTTCATCGTCCAGCACCGCGAGCAGCTCGCCGCCGACGTGATCGTGGTGGCCGACTCCGACAACTGGGACATCGACACTCCGGCTCTCACCGTCGGCCTGCGCGGCAACGTCACGTTCAAGCTGAAGATCTCCACGCTCGACCACGCCTCCCACTCCGGGATGTTCGGCGGCGCCGCGCCCGACGCCATGCTCGCCGCCATCCGCCTGCTCTCGACGTTCTGGAACGAGGACGGCTCCGTGGCGGTGGAGGGCCTCACGAGCCGCGAGGGCTCCGACCTCGAGTACGACGAGCACAAGCTCGCGGAGGAGGCCGCGTTCCTCGACGGCGTGACGGCGATCGGGCACGGCTCCGTGCTCTCCCGCATGTGGGACCAGCCGTCGGTCACCATCACCGGCATCGACGCGCCGACCGTGGTCAACGCCTCCAACACGCTCGTGCCCTCGGTCACGGTCAAGGTGAGCGCGCGCATAGCGCCCGGGCAGTCGGCGGACGATGCCTTCACCGCGCTCGAGTCGCACCTTCGCGCGAACGCCCCGTTCGGCGCGCACCTCGACATCTCCGACATCGACCGCGGCAACCCCTTCCTCGTGGACACGAGCGGCTGGGCCGTCGCCGAGGGGAAGGACGCCATGCACCAGGCGTGGGGCGTCGCTGCAGTCGAGACCGGCATCGGCGGGTCCATCCCGTTCATCTCCGACCTCGTAGAGGTGTTCCCGCAGGCCCAGATCCTGGTCACCGGCGTCGAGGACCCGGACTCGCGCGCCCACAGCCCGAACGAGTCCCTGCACCTGGGCGTTTTCCAACGCGCCATCCTCACCGAGGCCGTCCTGCTCGCGAAGCTCGAGAGCCGAGCGTAGGATTGTTGACATGACCGATACCGCTGTTGCCCCCACAGAAACGCGTGCCCATGGCGTTGGCCTCACCGATGCGGCAGCATCCAAGGTCAAGAGCCTCATCAGCCAGGAGGGTCGCGACGACCTGAAGCTGCGCCTCGCGGTACAGCCCGGCGGCTGCTCAGGCCTCATCTACCAGCTCTACTTCGACGAGCGCACTCTCGACGGCGACGCCGTCGTGGAGTTCTCCGAGGGCGTCGAGGTCGTCGTCGACAAGATGAGCGTCCCGTACCTCGACGGCGCGACCGTCGACTTCGAAGACACCATCCAGAAGCAGGGCTTCACGATCGACAACCCCAACGCCCAGGGCAGCTGCGCGTGCGGAGACTCCTTCCACTAGGGCTCATCCAATTCTTTTACGGTTTGTAGAAAACGCGTCCGAAAGGGCGCGTTTTTTGCGTCCGGGCGCGCCGTGGGGTGACCGGGCGGGGGCGAGGCTGGTTATAGACTGGCAACACTCAGTCAGTGTTTTGCGAGAGGTCACAGGTGCGCTCAATCCGTAACCGTCGTCTGCGATGGGCCGCGATTCCCGTCGCGCTCGTGACGACGCTAGCCCTCGCAGGATGTACGCAGGAGCAGCTTCAGGGCTGGCTTCCGGGTGACCCTGACACCACCAACCACACGTCGAGCATCATCGGCCTGTGGGTCACCTCGTGGATCGTGCTGCTCGTCGTCGGCATCATCACCTGGGGCCTCATCATCTGGGCCGCGGTCGTCTACCGCCGCCGCAAGGGCCAGACCGGCCTCCCGGTTCAGCTGCGCTACAACCTCCCGATCGAGATCTTCTACACGATCGTCCCGCTCATCCTCGTCCTCGGTTTCTTCGCCTTCACGGCGCGCGACCAGGCGCAGATCGAGGAGCCGACCAAGAACCCCGACGTGCAGATCGAGGTCTTCGGCAAGCGCTGGGCGTGGGACTTCAACTACGTCACCGACAACGCCTACAGCGCCGGTGTCCAGGCCGACTTCAACCCGGACGGCACGATCAACACCGACAACCTGCCGGTCCTCGTTCTCCCCGTCGACAAGTCGATCGAGATCAAGATCGAGTCGCGCGACGTCATCCACTCGTTCTGGGTCGTGGACTTCTTGTACAAGAAGGACATGATCCCGGGCAAGAGCAACTACATGTACTTCACGCCGACCAAGATCGGCGAGTACCAGGGCAAGTGCGCGGAACTGTGCGGCGAGTACCACTCGCTCATGCTCTTCAAGGTCAAGGTCGTGTCGGAAGAGGACTACCAGGCCTACATCGCCGAGCAGAAGGCCGCTGGCTTCGAGGGCCAGATCGGCGAGGAGTACAACGTGAATCAGAACCTGCCCGGTAACGGCAGCGACAAGTCGGAGGGCTAGTCATGTCGACTGCAACATTCGATTCCGGAGCACTCGCCACCACTCCGGCGATCACCGGAAAGACAGAGCGCAAGGGCAACATCGTCGTCAACTGGATCACCTCCACTGACCACAAGACGATCGGCTACCTGTACCTCATCACGTCGTTCATCTACTTCCTGCTCGGCGGAGTGATGGCGCTCGTCATCCGCGCCCAGCTGTTCGCGCCGGGCCTGTCGGTCGTCGCCACGGGGGAGCAGTACAACCAGCTCTTCACCATGCACGGCACGATCATGCTGCTCATGTTCGCGACGCCGCTCTTCGCGGGCTTCGCCAACGTGCTCATGCCGCTGCAGATCGGTGCGCCGGATGTCGCGTTCCCGCGCCTCAACGCCTTCGCCTACTGGCTCTACAGCTTCGGCTCGCTCATCGCCGTCGCCGGCTTCCTCACCCCCCAGGGTGCCGCGTCCTTCGGATGGTTCGCCTACGCGCCCCTCTCGAACACGACGTTCTCGCCCGGCTACGGCGGCAACCTCTGGGTGTTCGGCCTGGCCCTGAGCGGCTTCGGCACGATCCTCGGCGCCGTGAACTTCATCACGACCATCATCACGATGCGCGCCCCCGGCATGACCATGTTCCGCATGCCGATCTTCACCTGGAACACGCTCGTTACCTCGCTCCTCGTGATCATGGCGTTCCCGGTTCTCGCCGCGGCACTGTTCGCGCTCGGGGCCGACCGAGTCATCGGCGCGCATATCTACGACGCCGAGAACGGCGGCGTCATACTCTGGCAGCACCTGTTCTGGTTCTTCGGGCATCCCGAGGTCTACATCATCGCGCTGCCGTTCTTCGGCATCATCTCCGAGGTGCTGCCGGTCTTCAGCCGCAAGCCGATCTTCGGGTACAAGACGCTCATCTACGCGACGATCGCGATTGCCGCGCTCTCCGTCACGGTGTGGGCCCACCACATGTACGTGACCGGATCGGTGCTCCTGCCGTTCTTCGCCCTCATGACGATGCTCATCGCGGTGCCAACCGGCGTGAAGATCTTCAACTGGATCGGCACGATGTGGCGAGGGTCGGTGACGTTCGAGACGCCCATGCTCTGGGCGATCGGCTTCCTCATCACGTTCACCTTCGGCGGTCTCACCGGCGTGATCCTGGCGTCGCCGCCGCTCGACTTCCACGTCTCCGACACCTACTTCGTCGTCGCGCACTTCCACTACGTGGTGTTCGGCACCGTCGTCTTCGCGATGTTCAGCGGCTTCTACTTCTGGTGGCCGAAGTGGACGGGCAAGATGCTCAACGAGCGGCTCGGCAAGATCCACTTCTGGCTGCTGTTCATCGGCTTCCACACGACCTTCCTGATCCAGCACTGGATCGGCGTCGTGGGCCTCCCGCGCCGCTACCGCACGTACCTCGAGGAGGACGGCGTGACGTGGATGAACCAGGTGTCCACCACGGGCGCCGCGATCCTCGCGATCTCGATGCTCCCGTTCCTCTACAACGTGTACATCACGGCCCGCAAGGCGCCGAAGGTGGCGGTGAACGACCCGTGGGGCTACGGCCGCTCGCTCGAGTGGGCGACCAGCTGCCCGCCCCCGCGCCACAACTTCACCTCGATGCCGCGCATCCGGTCGGAGTCTCCCGCGTTCGACATCAACCACCCCGAGGCCGGCATACCGGTAGGGGTCGGGGGAGTCGGCTTCAAGGATGCCCCAGAGGCTCCGGTGTACGACCTCGGCGATGAGAAGGTGAAGTAGCCATGGGTACCAACGCACGCCTGTTCTGGATTCTCGCGGGGTTCTTCTTCGCCGCGGACATCGCCTACATCCTGTGGTCGTTGCTCGTCTCCGCCCGTCCTGCGGCTTCCGCGCCGCCCGAGGTCGAGTGGGTGGGCGCGGTCGCGATCGGCCTGACCGGCGCGCTCTCGGCGCTCATCGGCTTCTACCTGTGGCGCGTCCACAAGGGTCAGCGCGGGGAGCTTCCCGAAGACCGTCTCGACGCGAACATCGACGACGGCGACGCGGAGCAAGGACATTTCAGCCCGTGGAGCTGGTGGCCCGTCGTGCTGGCCACCGCAGCAGCGCTCACCTTCCTCGGTATCGCCATCGGTCCCTGGATCTCCTTCATCGGCGTCTCGATCTTCCTCATAGCCATCGTGGGGTGGGTCTATGAGTACTACCGTGGATACTTCGCTCGCTAGACCCGAGATCCGTGCGGCTCGTCCCGCGGATGCCGACAGGGTGTACTCCCTGCTCGAGCAGCTCGAGCCCGCCTACTCCCCAGACCGGGTAGCGTTCGACACCAACTTCCCCCTGCTGCTCGACGACGCATCCACGTCGTTGGTGCTGGTTGCCGAGGATGCTGCGGGGTCGGTGATCGGCTACGCGCTGACCACCATCACGCCCTTGCTGCACGCGAATGGCAGCTCAGCGCACCTGCAGGAGCTCGTCGTCGACGACGCGCACCGCGGCGAGGGCGTCGGCACAGCGATAGTGGAAGAGGTCGAGCGGTTCTGCCGCGAGCGGTCCGTCCGCCAGATCACTGTCGCGAGTCGCCGCTCCGCCGATTTCTACGAGCGCATCGGCTACCGCTCGAGCGCGGACTTCCTCAAGCGCACCTTCTAGCGGCGCCCGCTAGTCCGTCTCGAATGGCAGCGTCTCGCCCGCCGGCGCGTCCAGGACGCCGTCGTAGGGCGTGATCGGCCGCCAGACGCCCTCGACGTTCGCGAGGAAGACCTGCTCGATCTGGATCGGGTGCACTGGCACGTGGACGCCGAGCACTCCGCGCAGGTGCTCGTCGTGGTGCAGCCCGCCAGGAGTGCGAGGGAGGCCGCAGCGAGCATCCCGTTAACCACGGAACGCCGCAGCCCCTAGGGCTGCGGCGTTCCGGTGGAGTTCGATCAGTGCTCTCCGTGGCCCGGCTTCTCGATGTCGGTGCGGGTCACAGGGGCGATACGGTCTTCGAAGAACCAGTTCGAGGCGCGGGCGCGGAGGCGCTCACCCGCCGTGATGCGGCCCTTCGCGTTCGGGCGCAGCATGAGCGGCTTGTAGTCCTCGTAGCTCACGAGCTTCCAGCGCTCGTACTCGTCGAGCTGCTCGTGCACCTCGATGTACTCGCCGCCCGGGAGGCGCACAATGCGTCCGGACTCGTAGCCGTGCAGGGCGATCTCCCGATCCTTCTTCTGCAGTGCGAGACACACGCGCTTGGTCACGATGTAGGCGATGATCGGCCCGAGTATGAGCAGCGCCTGGATGACGTGCGTCACATTCTCGATCGACAACTTGAAGTGCGTGGCGATGAGGTCGGAGCTCGCAGCCGCCCACATGACCGCGTAGAACGAGACTCCGGCGGCGCCGATCGCGGTGCGGGTGGGAGCGTTGCGCGGGCGGTCCGCGATGTGGTGCTCGCGCTTGTCGCCCGTGATCCACGCCTCGATGAAGGGGTAGATGGCGACGACGACGATGAAGAGACCGAGGACCACGACGGGGATGAACACGTTGAGCGACAGCGTGAACGGGCCCAGCTCCAGCTCCCAGCCCGGTGGCACCAGCCGCAGGGCGCCATCGGCGAAGCCGATGTACCAGTCGGGCTGTGTGCCCGCCGAGACGGGGGAGGGGTCGTACGGCCCGTACGTCCAGATCGGGTTGATCTGGAACAGCGAGGCGATGAGGACGATGACGCCGAAGATGATGAAGAAGAACCCGCCGGCCTTCGCGGCGAACACCGGCATGATCGGCACACCGACGACGTTGTCGTTGGTGCGGCCGGGGACGGCGAACTGCGTGTGCTTGTTGATGACGAGCAGCAGCATGTGCACGCCGAGAGCTGCGACCAGGATCGCGGGCAGCAGCAGGATGTGCAGGACGTAGAACCGCCCCACCACGTCCTCGCCAGGGAACTCACCGCCGAACAGCAGGTACGAGATCCAGGTACCGATGATCGGGATGCCCTTGACGAGGCCGTCGATGATGCGCAGGCCGTTGCCGGAGAGCAGGTCGTCGGGGAGCGAGTAGCCGGTGAAGCCCTCGGCCATCGCGAGGATGAACAGGAGGAAGCCGATCACCCAGTTGATCTCGCGGGGCTTGCGGAACGCGCCCGTGAAGAAGATGCGCAGCATGTGCAGGCCGATGGAGGCCACGAACAGCAGCGCCGCCCAGTGGTGCACCTGGCGCATGAGCAGGCCGCCGCGGATGTCGAACGACAGATCGAGCGTCGATGCCATCGCGGCCGACATCTCGATGCCCTTGAGCGGCACGTACGAGCCGTCGTACAGCACCGGGACCATGCTCGCCTGGAAGAAGAACGTCATGAACGTTCCCGACAGCAGGATCACGATGAAGCTGTAGAGCGCGACCTCGCCGAGCATGAACGACCAGTGGTCCGGGAAGATCTTGCGGCCGAGCTCCTTGACGAGGCCCGAGATGCTCGTGCGCTCGTCGACGTAGTTGGCTGCCCAGCCGGTGAAGCGCTGGCCGCGAGTGGGCTCGAGCTCGCTCGTGGCGGGGCGTTCGTCGGTGGAGGTACTCATAGCTTCCTCTCCCAGAAGCTCGGGCCGACAGGCTCGGTGAAGTCGCTGCGGGCGATCAGGTAGCCCTCGGAGTCGACGGTGATAGGCAGCTGGGGAAGCGGGCGCTTCGCGGGCCCGAAGATGACCTGGGCCTCGTGCGTGATGTCGAACTGCGACTGGTGGCACGGGCAGAGCAGGTGGTGCGTCTGCTGCTCGTACAGGGCGACGGGGCATCCGACGTGCGTGCAGATCTTGGAGTACGCGATGATGCCGTCGTAGTTCCAGTCCTCGCGGCCGGCGGAGACGTGGAGGTCCTGCGGCTTGAGGCGCATGAGCAGGACGGCGGCCTTGGCCTTCTCCTCGAGCTTGTGCTCCGACTCGTTGAGCCCGTCGGGGATCACGTGGAAGGCGGAGCCGAGCGTGACGTCCGAGGCCTTGATAGGCGTGCCGGACGGGTCGCGCGTAAGCCGCACGCCCTTGGCCCACATGGTCTGCTTGAGCAGCGGGACAGGGTTCTCGGCCGGCGCCAGGTCGCGGAACAGCACGACTGCCGGCAGCGGGCTCACGACGAGAGCACCGATGAGGGTGCGCCGGATGAGCGTGCGGCGGCCGAACCCGGACTCCTTGTTGCCCAGCTCGAAGACCTCGATGGCCTTCTCGCGCGTGGCGTCGGTGCCGCGGGTGCCGTGGCGCTGCTCGACGAGGTCGTGGCCGTCCATGAGGGATTTCGACCAGTGCACGGCGCCGAAACCGACCGCGAGCAGGGCAAGGGCGATACCGATGCCGAGGAAGAAGTTGTTATTGCGGATCGAGCCCGGAGTGCCGTCGATCGGGAAGATGATGTACGCCACGATGGCGAACACGCTGCCGATGATGGACAGCACGAACCAGGCGGAGACGCGGCGCTCCTGGGCGCGGGCCACCGCCGGGTCGAGGTCGGCAACGCGAGCGCGGAAGGGCTCGAAACCGGGGTTCTGAACGGAGTCGGACGAGACAACCGCGGTGCCTGCCGTGGGCTGGTTGTGCTCGCCGTACTTCTCGACGGTTGTGCCAGCGCGCGGGTTGGTCCCGTCGTGGTCGTTAGCCATTCGCTTCCCTTGCCTGTGCCTAGTTGGACTTCGCCGTGAGCCAGATCGTGATGCCCACGATCGCGCCGAGGCCGAAGATCCAGATGAAGAGTCCCTCAGAGACGGGACCGAGGTCGCCGAGGCCGTAGCCGCCGACTGACGGGGTCTCATCGAGGTACTTGAGGTACGTGATGATGTTCGCCTTGTCTTCCGGCGAGATGTTCGCGTCGTTGAAGACGGGCATGTTCTGCGGGCCGGTGATCATGGCCTCGTAGGCGTGCACGGCCGTGACGTCACCGAGCGGGGGAGCGAACTTGCCCTCGGTCAGCGCGCCGCCGGCACCGGCGACGTTGTGGCACATCGCGCAGTTGATGCGGAAGAGCTCGGCGCCCTCGGCGGCGTTGCCGTCGCCCTGGAGGTACTCCTCCGAGGGGATCGCGGGGCCGGGGCCCTTGGATGCGACGTACGCGGCGAGTGCCGCGACCTGCTCCTCGGTGAACTGGACGGGCTTCTCCTCGGCCTGCGGGCCGGTGGCGGCAAGTGGCATCCGGCCGGTTCCGACCTGAAAGTCGACCGCAGCGGCACCGACGCCGATGAGGCTGGGGGCCTGCGTCGTTCCCTGCAGGGCCATGCCGTGGCACGTCGCGCAGTTGGCCGCGAAGAGCTTCGCGCCGTCGTCGAGCTGGGCGTCTGCCGCCGCGGAGGTCTCCGCGGTCGCGCTCGTCGTGAAGAGCGCGTACGCGCCACCCGTGCCGATGAGGCCGACCATGATGAGGGCGACAGTGGCGAGCGGGTGACGGCGACCGCGGTCCCGGCGAGCGGAGGTCTTGGGCTTGTTCGCCATGCTGTCTTTCGTTCCGTTTCTCATTTAGAAGAGGCGCAGGTCACTTGAGGACGTAGATCACGAAGAAGAGCCCGATCCACACCACGTCGACGAAGTGCCAGTAGTAGGAGACCACGATGGCGGTCGTCGCTTCCTTGTGCCCGAAGGTCTTGACGGCGAAGGCGCGGCCGATGACGAGCATGAAGGCGATGAGACCGCCCGTCACGTGGAGGCCGTGGAATCCGGTAGTCAGGTAGAAGGCTGAGCCGTAGGCGTCGCTCGAGAGGCTGACGTGCTCGCTCACAAGGGTCGCGTACTCGAAGATCTGGCCGGTGACGAAGGTCGCGCCCATCGCGTAGGTCAGGTAGAACCACTCGACCATGCCCCACTTGTTGAGCTGCCACAGCCGGCCGGTGCGGCGGGCCTGCAGTCGCTCGGCCGCGAACACGCCGAACTGGCAGGTGACCGAGGAGAGCACGAGCACGATGGTGTTCGTCGCCGAGAACGGAACGTTGAGCTTCTCAGTCTGCATCGCCCAGAGGTCGGGCGACATCGAGCGCAGGGTGAAGTAGATCGCGAAGAGCCCCGCGAAGAACATGACTTCGCTTCCCAGCCAGACGATCGTGCCCACGGCCACGACGTTGGGGCGTTGGACGGTCTGGGCTCCGATCGAGCGGGAGAGCGAGGCAGTGGTCACTCTCCCATTATGGTCGATATCCGCCGCCCGTTTTGTCATTCCCGGGGCCAGTCGCGGGCGGGTCGTTAGGATCTGAGGCATGGCACGCGAGCACACCTGGCCCGGCATCCTCGGCTCCCTCGTCGACGGCAACGACCTGTCGATCAGCGAGGCCGAGTGGGCAATGCAGTCGGTGATGGCGGGGGATGCCACGACAGCCCAGCTCGGAGGGCTCCTGGTCGCCCTCCGCATGAAGGGCGAGACGGTCGACGAGATCGTGGGATTCCGCGACGCGGTGCTCGCGAACGCCCAGCCGCTCGACGTCGACCCCATGGTCCTCGACATCGTCGGCACCGGCGGAGACCCGTACGGCGCCGTGCTCAACATCTCCTCGATCGCCTCTGTTATCGCCGCGGCGGCCGGCGTTCCGGTCGTCAAGCACGGCAATCGCGGCGCCAGTTCGGCCTCCGGCGCGTCCGACGTGCTCTCCGCGCTCGGGCTCAACCTCGACATCCCGCCAGCGCGCGTGGCCGAGGTGCTCGACGAGACCGGGATCACGTTCGCCTTCGCGGCGCTGTTCCACCCGGGCTTCCGGCACGCGGGGCCGACGCGCAAAGAGCTCGGCATCTCGACCCTGTTCAACATCCTCGGCCCGCTCTGCAACCCGGCGCGGCCCGAGGCCTCGGCGGTGGGCGTCGCCTCGCTCGAGCGCGTGCCGCTCGTTGTGGGCGTGTTCCGCACGCGCGGGGCGACCGCGCTCGTCTACCGCGGCGACGACGGGATCGACAAGCTCACGACCACCGGCCACAGCCACATCTGGGAGGTCTCGCGCGGTTTCGTGACCGAGCACGACCTCGACCCGGCGGATCTGGGCATCCCGCGGGCGGACATCCAGTCTCTGCTGGGAGCAGACCCCGAGCACAACGCCGCGATCGCGCGAGAGGTGCTCGCGGGGGAGCCGGGGCCGGTGCGCGACATCGTGCTGCTCAATGCGGCGGCGGGCCTCACGGCGTTCGAGCTCGCGCGCGACCCGGAGCTGCTGCGGGAGCCCATCCTCGGGCGGCTCGCGCAGCAGCTCGAGCGTGCCACGGCGGCTGTCGACTCGGGCCTTGCGGCTCAGAAGCTCGAGGATTGGGTGGCGGCGACGAACCGCTAGGGCGCGAAACCAGGTTTCGATACGCGCGCCAGAGCGCGCTACTCAACCGGCGGCTGCTCCGTGTCGTCGTCGACCCAGTCGAGCGTCTTCGAGACGGCCTTCGTCCAGTTGCGCATGAGCCGGTCGCGCTCGGCGGCCTTCATGTCGGGCTCCCAGCGCTTGCCCTCCTGCCAGTTGGACCGCAGCTCGTCGCGGTTCTTCCAGAAGCCGACCGCGAGGCCTGCGGCATAGGCCGCGCCGAGGGCCGTGGTCTCCGCGACGACGGGCCGGATGACCGGCACGTTGAGAATGTCCGCCTGAAACTGCATGAGCGCGTCGTTGGCGACCATTCCGCCGTCGACCTTGAGCTCGGCGAGATCGACACCGGCATCGGCGTTCACGGCGTCCAGCACCTCGCGGGTCTGGAACGCGACGGCCTCGAGCGCGGCCCTGGCGATGTGGCCGCGGTTGGCGAACCTGGTGAGTCCGAGGATGGCGCCACGGGCATCCGGCCGCCAGTGCGGCGCGAAGAGCCCCGAGAACGCGGGCACGAAGTAGACGCCGCCGTTGTCGGGCACGGAGGCCGCGAGCGTCTCGACCTCGGGGGCGCTCGAGATGATCCCGAGGTTGTCGCGCAGCCACTGCACGAGCGAGCCGGTGACGGCGATCGAGCCCTCGAGGGCGTAGCGCGGAGCCTCGTCGCCGAGCCGGTACGCGACCGTGGTGATGAGCCCGTTCTTCGAGTGGACGATCTCCTCGCCCGTGTTGACGATGAGGAAGTTGCCCGTGCCGTAGGTGTTCTTCGACTCGCCCTTGGTGAACGCGGCCTGCCCGAAGGTGGCGGCCTGCTGGTCGCCGAGGATGCCCGCGACAGGCACCTCGCGGAGGAGGCTCGACGTCTCGGCCGTGCCGTAGACCTCCGAGGAGCTGCGGATCTCGGGGAGCATCGAGGCCGGGACTCCGAAGAGGCCGAGGAGCTTCTCGTCCCACTGGAGGGTTGTGAGGTCCATCAGGAGCGTGCGGCTCGCGTTCGTGACATCCGTCGCGTGCACGCCGCCTTTGACGCCGCCGGTGAGGTTCCAGAGCACCCAGGTGTCTGTCGTGCCGAAGGCGAGCTCGCCGGCCTCGGCGCGAGCCCGGGCGCCCTCGACGTTGTCGAGGATCCAGGCGATCTTGGTGGCCGAGAAGTACGTGGCGAGCGGGAGCCCGGTCTGCTTCTGGAGGCGCCCGGTGTCGCCGTCGGCGACGCGGTCGACCAGTGGCTGGGTGCGCGTGTCCTGCCAGACGATCGCGTTGTAGACGGCCTTGCCGGTCTTGCGGTCCCACACCACGGTGGTCTCGCGCTGGTTGGTGATCCCGATCGCGGCGATGTCGTGACGGGTCACGTTCGCCTTCGCCAGGGCCTGGCCGATGGCCTCGCGCGTGTTGTCCCAGATCTCCTTCGGGTCGTGCTCGACCCAGCCGGCCCTGGGGAAGATCTGCTTGTGCTCGAGCTGGCCGGTCGCGATGGGCGAGCCGGAGTGGTCGAAGATCATCGCCCGCGTGCTCGTGGTGCCCTGGTCGATGGCGAGGACGTACTTCGGGTCGGTCATGATGTTGCCTTCTTCCTGCGGGCGATGGCGCCCTCGATGGGTCCGGAGAGCGCGAAGAGGGCGAGCCCCCACAGGCCGATCGCCGGGAAGAGCGCGGCGATGAGCAGGGCGACCAGCATGATCACGAGCGGCGTGAGGTACGGCCGGATCCGGAGCGTGCCGCGCGCTTCCTCGGCCTGCAGATCCGGATGGCGCACGATGATCGCCTGCATGAGCACCTCGGCGGCCGTCGTGACGACCATCGTGCCGACGTAGAGCACGTAGGTCGCACGGTCGCCGCTCGGCGAGCTCGCCAGCAGCGCCGTCGGGAACGGCAGGAACACGATGCTCAGCAGCCACAGCAGGTTCGCCCAGAGCAGGCCGCTGTTGTAGCTCGTGATCCGCTCGAACGTGCGGTGGTGCACGAGCCAGAAGTTGCCGATGACGGCGAAGCTCAGCAGGAACACGAGGAGCTTGCCCAGGTGCTCGGTGACGAACTTCCCGGTGTCGCCGTCGTAGTCGCTCGCGGCGTCGACGAGCGGCAGGATGAGCAGGGTTATCGCGATCGCGACGACGCCGTCGCTGAACCCGACCAGGCGCGAGTAGCCGTGCGCGGTCTTCATGCCAGGGCGTCCCGGGTCAGTTCCGCGGCGCTGCGATGCCCGCTCAGCCCCAGGACGAGGTCGAACTCCGCGATGATCCCGCGCAGCACCGCTTCGGCGCCCGCGGCTCCCGCGATCGCGAGGCCGTACGCGTACGGGCGGCCCACGAGCACTCCGGATGCCCCGAGCGCGAGTGCCTTGAACACATCGGCCCCCGACCGCACGCCGCTGTCGAAGAGCACGGGCACGCGGCCGCCCACCCGGTCCACGATGCCGGGAAGCGCCGCGGCGGATCCGAGGGCGCCGTCGACCTGGCGCCCCGCGTGGTTGCTCACCACGATGCCGTCGATCCCGTGGTCGAGGGCGAGCGCCGCGTCATCCGGGTGCTGGATTCCCTTGAGCACGATCGGCAGTGCGGTGTGCTCGCGCAGGAAGGCCAAGTCGTCCCACGTGAGGGAGGAGCGGGAGAACACGTCGAGGAAGGTCTCGACGGCCGCGCGGGGATTGGCCATCGGTATGTTGCGCTTCATCGCGAGGAGGGTGCGGATTGCCTCCACGGTGACCCGCGGCCGTGGGCCGGCCTGCGAGACGCGATCGGCGACGAGCTGCCGGAAGACCGGGTCGCTCGTGTACTGCGCGATGCCCTGCCCGCGGATGAACGGGAGGTAGGCGACATCCAGGTCGCGGGGGCGCCAGCCGAGCATGTGGGTGTCGAGGGTCACGACGATCGCCTGCGCGCCGCTCTGCTCCGCGCGCTGCACGAGGCTCGCGACCAGGTCGTCCGAGCTGCTCCAGTAGAGCTGGAACCAGTGCGGCGCGCCACCCAGGACGGCGGCGACCTCCTCCATGGGGCGAGAGGCCTGATTCGAGAAGACGTACGGGATGCCCAGGGCTGCGGTCGCGCGCGCGACGCCGGTGTCGGCATCCGGATGCGCGAGCTCGAGCACGCCCACGGGCGCCGCGATCACGGGGGAGGGGTAGCGGTGCCCGAACAGCTCGATGCCGAGGTCGCGGTCGGAGACGTCGCGCAGGACCCGCGGCACGATGCGCCACGCGTCGAGGGCGGCGCGGTTGTTGGCCGCGGTCTCCTCTGCGCCGCTCGAGCCGGCGATGTAGGCCCAGGCGGCGGGGCTCATCGCCTTCTTGGCCGCCCGCTCCAGCTCCGGCCAGCTCGTGGGCACCACGGGCCGTCGGCCGGTTGCACCGTCCCGGTAGATCGACGACTGGGTCTCACGGCCGACGCTCATTCACTCTCCGTCCACGTAGAACCAGCGCCCGTCCTCCTTGACGAACGTGCTCACCTCGTGCTGGGCACCCTTCTCGTTCTGGCGGCGCCAACTAGCCCGGAACTCGACTTCTCCCTCGGTGTCGAGGAGGCCGCCGCGCGTGCGGCTGAGGATGTCGAGGCGGTACCAGCGCAGTCTCGGGTCGAGCACGAGCTCGGTGGGCCGGGTGGAGGGGTGCCAGGTTCTCAGGAGGTACTTCGGCAGTTCTTTCACGTAGGCGGAATAGCGGGCGCGCATGAGCCGCTCGGCGGTGGGCGGCAGGTACGTGCCGACATGGAAGGCCCCGCAGCATTCGTCGTACGGGAGTCCGGAGAGGCAGGGGCAGGGCACGAGCCCATCCTGCCATCTGGTCTGTTCCGCGCCGAGGATCCGGGGGTATACAGTGACATCCAAGGAGGGGAGTATTCCCCAAGTGGCAGCACCGTCAGCACGGAAGGCATCGACGCCGACCCGGTGAAGCCCGCCCCGCAGGGGTGGAAGAGACCTCCGGACTACAACCCTGTCCGGAGTGCACCGTGGTCTCTGCCGTCTCACCCCTCGTCTGGATCATCACGATCGTCGGCCTGCTCGCTGTCATCGCGATCGACCTCATCGTCATCCGCCGTCGGCAACGGACGGTGACCACGAGGGACGCCACGATCTGGGTGGGCATCTATGTCGCCCTCGCCGCCCTCTTCGCGGTGGGGCTCTTCGTGTTCATGCCCGCGCAGACCGGCTCCGAGTTCGTCGCGGGCTACGTCACCGAGTACAGCCTGAGCGTCGACAACCTCTTCGTCTTCATGATCATCATGACGAAGTTCGCCGTGCCGCCCCTCGCGGAGGACAAGGTGCTGTACATCGGCATCATCCTGTCCCTGGTCCTGCGCGCGGTGTTCATCTTCGCGGGCGCCGCGGCCATCGCCGCCGCGAGCTGGGTGTTCTACATCCTCGGCGCGTTCCTCATCTACACGGCGGTGCGGCTCGCGATGGAGGGGGAGAACAACGACGCCGACTTCCAGGAGAACGCCGCGCTGCGCGCGCTGCGCCGCGTACTGCCCCTGAGCAAGGAGTACGTTGGCAGCCAGCTCACGACGCGCGTCGACGGCCGCCGGATGCTCACGCCGCTGGTGCTCGTGATCGCGGCGATCGCCATGGCCAACGTCGTGTTCGCCCTGGACTCGATTCCCGCGATCTTCGGCCTCACGAACGACGCCTACGTGATCTTCACCGCGAACGCGCTCGCCCTCATGGGGCTGCGCCAGCTCTACTTCCTGATCGGCGGGCTGCTGAAGCGCATCATCTACCTCAACATCGGGCTCGCGGTGATCCTAGGGTTCATCGGCGTGAAGCTGCTGCTCGAGGCGCTGCACGGCTCGCACATCGACGCGGTGGGGGAGTTCCGCATTCCGGAGATCGGCACCTACACGTCGCTCGGGTTCATCGTCGCGACGCTCGCGGTCACGACGGCCGTGAGCCTGATCAAGACCGGGGTTGCCTCCCGTCGCAGCGGGGAGCTCGGGGAGGGCTGAGCAGCACCTGTCACGAAACCGCCGCCCGCCGGGTCTTAACTAATGACCCCCAGGGAGAGGAATCATGACGGCTGCTCGTGGCACCCAACTCACCGACCGCCTTGCCGGTGCGCTCAGGCGCTCTGCCGCGGGGCGCGCCGCGGCAGGCCTTCGCACGAGGGCGGTGCCGAACCACTGGTCGTCGATGTTCGCGGAGGTCGCGCTCTACAGCTTCGTCGTGGTGGTGCTCACCGGCATCTTCCTGACCTTCTTCTACGACCCGTCGAGCACGGTGGTGACCTACCACGGGCCGTACGGGCCGCTCTCGGGCATCGAGATGTCCCGCGCGCTGGACTCGACCCTGCACATCTCACTCGAGGTGCGCGGCGGGCTGCTCATGCGACAGGCGCACCACTGGGCATCCCTGCTGCTCATCGCCGCCGTCATCTTCCACCTGCTCAGCATGTTCTTCACGGGCGCCTTCCGCCGGCCGCGCCAGCTCAACTGGCTCGTCGTGTTCGGAGTGTTCGTGCTCTGCCTGGTGGCGGGCTGGACCGGCTACGCGCTGCCCGACGACATGCTCTCGGGCACGGGGCTGCGGATCGTGCACGGGGTGATCCTGGGCATCCCGGTCATCGGCACGTGGCTCTCGTTCCTCGTGTTCGGCGGCGAGTTCCCGAGCACCGTCATCGCCAACTTCTACCCGATCCACGCGATCGTCGTGCCGCTCGTGATCGTGGGCCTGATCGTCGCGTACGCCGGGCTGCTGCTCTCGCAGAAGCCGGCCCAGTTCGCCGGGCCGGGGCGCACCGAGGACAACGTCGTGGGCGTGCCACTGCTTCCGAGGTACGGCGTGCGCAGCGCCGGTCTGTTCTTCCTCGTGTTCGCGGTGATCGTGCTGGTCGCGGCGACAGTCACGATCAACCCGATCTGGAACTACGGGCCGTCTGCCCCGGGGGATGCCTCGGCCGGCAGCCAGCCGGACTGGTACATGGGCTTCCTCGACGGCGCACTCCGGCTGGTGCCGCCGGGCTGGGAGTTCGAGGTGCTCGGCTACACCGTGACGCTCGCCGTGCTCGTCCCGCTGGCCGTCGTGGGCGGCTTCCTCCTCGTGGTCGCGCTGTACCCGTTCTTCGAGGCGTGGGTGACGGGGGACAAGCGCGAGCACCACATCCTCGACCGCCCGCGCAACGCGCCGGCGCGCACGGCAGTCGGCGCTGCCGGGATCGTGTTCTACGCCGTCCTGTGGGCCGCCGCGAGCTCTGACTTCGTCGCCACGCAGTTCCACGTCTCACTCGAGTCGGTCACGATCGCCTACCAGGTCGCGCTGCTCGCGGGCCCGGTCGCGGCTTTCGTGATCGCCCGCCGCGTCGCGCTGGCCCTGCAGCGCCGTGACCGGGAGCTGGTGCTGCACGGCGTCGAGACCGGGCGGATCGTCCGGATGCCCGGCGGCGAGTACATCGAGGTGCACCGCCCGCTCGACGCCTACGAGCGCTGGCGCCTGGTCGACTTCGACGAGTACGCCCCACTCCGGCTGCGACCGGACTCGGACGGCCGGATCCCTGTGCGCAAGCGGGCTCGTGCCGCGGTGTCGCGCTTCTTCTTCGAGGACCGCGTGACCCCGGTCACCCGCCGAGAACTGGAAAGCGCTCGGGAGTAGTCTCAGTCCATGCCGCACGCCGACATCGACTCCGCCGCGACGGAGTTCGAGATCGTGCGCCCGCGGCTGTTCGGCATCGCATATCGGATGCTCGGCACGGTCGCTGAGGCCGAGGACGTCGTACAGGACGCCTGGATCCGCTGGCAGGGCACCGACCGGTCGCAGGTCCGCAGCCCGCAGGCCTTCCTCTCGACCGTCATCACCCGCCTCGCGATCAACGCTTCCGGCTCCTCGCGCGCGAGGCACGAGGTGTATACCGGCCACTGGCTGCCCGAGCCGGTGCTCACCGACGGCGACCCCGCGCTGGGTGCCGAGCGGGCCGAGGCACTCGAACTCGGGCTGCTGCTGCTCCTCGAGCGGCTGACTCCCAATGAGCGTGCTGTGTACCTGCTCCGGGAGGCGTTCGACTACGACTTCCGCGAGATCGCCGAAGTCCTCGAGACGAGCGAGGCGAACGCCCGGCAGCTCGCACGGCGGGCGCGCGCACATCTGGAGGAGCACCGGTCACGCCGGGTCGAGCCCGCCGAGCGGGACCGGCTGCTGCGCGCATTCCTCTCGGCGGCGCAGTCCGGCCGGCTCGACGAGCTCGAGCACCTGCTCGCGGAGGACGTAGTTCTGTACCCCGACGGCGGGGGAGTGGTGCCCGCCGCGCGGCGGCCCGTTGTCGGCAGGGGCCGGGTCCGCACGATCATCGAGGGCGGCGCGTCGAACCTCACTCCCGACGTCTCCGTCACCTTCGTGGAGGCGAACGGCGAGCTGGCTGCCGTGATGACTCGCGGGGGAGAGGTGCTCGCCCTCTGCTCCATCACCGCGGGCCGGAACGGCATCGACCGGATCTACTTCCTGCTGAACCCCGAGAAGCTCGGAGGCGTCACTCCGCGCTGACGATCTTCGCCAGGTTGTCGAGCTCGTTCGCCCGGCCCTCGAGCAGTCGCTGCGTCCAGACCTCGTCGTGCATCGCCTCGACGGTCATGACCACGCGAGTGCCGCCGTCGACCTCCTCGAGCACGATCTCAGTGAGCTGCTCGTACGGCTCATGATCGGGTACGAAGTCGACGATGGAGCGATACGCCAGACGCCCGGGCTCGTCGATCTCGGTGAAGGTCTTCCGCGAGACGTTCGACAGCGGCATCCCGTACTGCTCCATGAACGCGACCTGCTCGGGTGCGACAGCGGTCATCGTGTAGACGAGGTCGCCGCCGGGGGTGAGGTCGAGGGTGTCGACGTCGGTGCGAAAACCGTCTGGCGCCCACCACTTCTCGATGCCGGGGCCGGTGGTCCACAGCTCCCACACGCGCTCGCGCGGGGCTGCGATGATTCGTTCGATGGTGTCAGACAATGTGGTTTTCCTTTCCGTTGGCCTCACCATATATTCGTCTGGACGAATGTGTCAATACACGAGATGATACTTCTATGGATGCCCAGCGCGTGCTCGCGGCGATAGCCGAACCGACCAGGTTCCGCATCGTCCAGCTGCTCGCGTCCGGGCCCAGGACGGTGGGGGAGATAGCCGCGCATCTAGGCGCAATGCAACCGCAGACGACCAAGCACCTTCAGGCAATGGAGTCGGCCGGGGTGGTCACGGCGCACCGGCTCGGGCGCCGACGGGTGGTCTCCCTTCGTCGCGATGCGCTCGAGCAACTGGCCGGAGGGCTGGCGGCCCTTGCCGCTCGGATCCCGGACGAGCCCGTACTCGAGCAGTACGAGCGGGCGATCGCGGAGGAGCAGTCACGGCCGGCGGGGGACCGGGTCATCCGGGCGGGCATGTCCGTCGGGGCGACGCCGGCGGCGGTGCTCGGGGCATGGACCGACCCGGACGTGCTGCGCCAGTGGTGGGCACCTACCCACTTCGAGGTGGCGATCTGCGAGATCGAGCCGGTTGTCGGAGCGCCGATCCGCATCGTGCTGCGGGAGGGGGACGGCGCCGAGTACGCGGCGGCAGGCCGGGTGGTCTCGGTAGAGCCAGATCGCGAGCTCGTGTTCGATCTCGCTCCGCTGGATGGCGCCGGCCTTCCGCTGTTCGCTGCCACCTACACGGTTCGGGTCGCGGGTGATGCCCGGACCGAGCTCACCGTCGAGATCGCGGTCTCGGGCATCCGGCCAGAAGCGGCGCCCGCCATCGCCGGGCTGGAGGTCAGCCTGCCGCTACTCCTCGACCAGCTCGCCGCGGTTGTTGGCTGACGGGGCGCCGTCTGGGAGGCTTGAGGCATGTTCGCCCGCGCGCTGACCTCCACCGCCGAACTGCGCCCGTTGGAGCCATGGCAGGCCGAGGAGTTCGCCGCGCACATGGATCGCGCTCGCGAGCACATCCGCCCCTGGGTCGGCCCGAGCTTCGTGACCAGTGACGTTGCCGGGGCCAGGGCGACCCTGACGCGCTACGCCGAGGGGACCGCCCGTGACGGGGCCCGCATCTACGGCATCTGGGATGAGGGCGTGCTCGTCGGCGGCGTGATGTTCGTCGAGTTCAGCGCCGCAGCCGGAACGTGCGAGATCGGCTGCTGGCTGGAGCCGGGCGCGCAGGGGAGGGGCCTGATCACCGCTGCGTGCCGACTCCTCATCGAGTGGGCCTTCCGGGTGCGGGGCATCCACCGCGCCGAGTGGCGCTGCCGTGCCGACAACGCGCGCAGCTCGGAGGTCGCCAAGCGCCTGGGCATGACGTTCGAGGGAGCACTGCGCGAGGCGTGGCGCGTCGGCGACACCTTCTACGACAAGCAGGTGTGGTCGCTGCTCAACAAGGGGGAGACGCCGTGGCTGCCAAACCCGTAGACCTGGTCAGCGAGCCTCGGCTCGAGGAGCGTCCCGAGATCGCGACCGTGGGAATTCGGGAGATCGTGCCGTTCCGGGCGATGCTCTCGAACCGGGATCGGCTGCTCGCCGAGCTCATCGAATGGTTGGATGCGAGCGGTGTGGAGCCGGAGGGGCCGTTCTTCCTCCGGCTGCACGTGGTCGATATGTCCGGGCTCATGGACATCGAGGTCGGCGTCGCGGCGACGGCGGCCGTGCCGAGCGACCGGGTCATCGCCGGAGTGGTCCCGGCGGGCGCCTACGCCGTGCTGTCGTACCGGTCGACGTCGCTCGCGGCGAACGGCATGCTCCTGAGGTGGATCGACGCGCAGGGGCTGGCGACCGACTCGGATCGCGTGCCGGCAGGGGAGGCCTTCCGCTCGCGTCTCGAGGTCTACCTGACCGACCCGCGCACGGAGAAGCGGAAGACGAAATGGGTGGTGGAGCTCGCCTTCCTCACGCGGGTGCTGCGTAACATGTCGGGACCAGTGCCGTTGACATCAAGCCGGGGGAGCGACCTGTGGAACGTAGAGTGATCTTCACTCCGGATGCGCCATGGTCTCCCGGCGGCTCCAGCCAGGCGATCGCTTACGACGGGGTCAGTGCTTGAAGAATCTGAACGCCATCTGCCAGGCCGCCGGAGCCGACCTGTCCAACGCGATCAAGCTCACCATCTACACGCCCGTGCTGATCGAGTTCGCCTCCGTCATCGATCGTGTCTACCGTGAATTCTTCACCGAGGCGCCACCCGCGCGCTCGCTGATCGGTGCGAATGTACTGCAGGGCAATGCGCTAGTGCAATTAGACGCGATCGTGCCGCTCAGTTGAGACCACGGCGCTCGTCAGGACGGCCCGAAACGATTACTTGACATAATGCGCATTATCGGAGGTAGTTATCACCTCAGATAATGCCATATACCGAGTCAGGCCTCGTGGCGCCCGTCGCGGTCGCCCAGGTATCGCTCGATAGCCTCAACAGCGGCCTCGTGGTCGGTTCCGTCGGGCTCACCTGACATCGTGAGCGTTCCGACGATCTCGCCGGCGACGCGAAGCGGGATGGACCCGCCGTGGGCCTTCAGGGCGGCGTGGTCGACGTCGTCGCGATCCTCGAAGGGCGTACCGGCCTCGAGGTGGCGCGTCTTGACGAGCAGCGACGGCTCACCGAACTGCAGGGCGGTGGCGGCCTTTCCCTTGAGCCACGGGTCGTTTCCGGCACCGGTCGACTTGAGCTTGGCGCGGAACACCAGGTCGTCGCCCAGCACGATGTCGACGGCGAGGCTGAGATCCCACTCGCGGATGACCGACACGGCTACCAGGCCGAGCGCCACGGCGTCGTCGTTGGTCATGCTCTCGAACTCGACCTTGTTGAGCGGCTCGAGGTTCGCGACCGTGTACTCAGGGATGGGACGTGCCATGGTGCAACTCCTTGTGAATCGGTTTCAGCACGACGGCAGCTGCCGCCGGACGAGGTTGACGAGCTCAGCGGGCTCGTAGGCTTCATCGGTCGCGATGAGCTCGGACAGGGTCCACCACTTGTGCGCCAGCACGTCGACGCGCTCGTCGTCGGTCCACTGCGCGTCGGACGGCTCGAACGCATCGACCGTGGCGGTGTAGAACTCGGCGTGCCCGGTGTCGTGGTCCGCGGCATCCCATTGCACGACGAAATCGTGGGACCACACGGGCTCCCCCACGTCCTCGAGTACAAGGCCGGTCTCCTCCTCGAGCTCGCGCAGGGCGGCCTGGTGGTGAGTCTCCCCCGGGTCCACTCCCCCGCCGGGCGTGAGCCAGCGCGCGACTCCGCTCGTGTCGGGCGCCTTGGTGAGGAACAGGAGCACCCGGTTGTCGCGGTCGAGCAGCAGGATGCGGCTCGTGGCCCGGTTCACGGTCACAGGTGCCGCCCGAACCAGTCGAGGATCGCGTCGAACCGCTGCACTCGGTGGCGCGGACGCCCCGCACGGCTGAGCTCGTGGTTCTCCCCCGGGAAGATCAGGAGTTCGGCATCCACCCCCTGCATCTTGAGCGTCGCGTAGTACGTCTCCGCCTGCGCGATCGGGCAGCGCAGGTCGAGCTCCGAGTGGATGACGAAGGTCGGCGTTGTGACGAGGTGCGCGACCTCCTGGGGGCTCTGGCGGCGCTGCAGCTCGCGGTCGGTGCCGTTGTACTGCTGCGGGAAGGTCACGCCGATGTCCGACGACCCGATGAACGACGACGGGTCGAGGTAGCCGCGCTCGACGATCGCGGCCTTGAAGCGGTGGTCGTGAGCGATGGTCCAGGCCGTGAGGTAGCCGCCGTAGGAGCCGCCGAGGATGCCGAGGCGGTCGGCATCGAGGTCGTCCCACTTCGCGAGCGCCCCTTCGAGGAAGTCGAGGACGTCGTTCATGTCGAGCCCGCCCATATCCTCGCGGATCGCGCTCCCGTGCGCCTGTCCGTACCCCGAGCTCCCCCGCGGGTTGCAGTACACGACCGCGTAACCCGCGCCCACGTAGACCTGGGTCTCGTCGAACACGTGCACGCCGTACTGCGTGTACGGCCCGCCGTGGATCATGAGCAGGGTGGGATGCTTGCCGCCACCCTCCGGGCGTGCGACCCACCCGTGCAGGTCGTAGCCGTCCCGCCCGGTGACCGTGAGCTCGGCCGGCGCGACTACGCCGCGCGTGCGCAGCTCGGCCGAGAAGTCCGTGAGCGTGGTGAGCACGCCGTCGTCCACCACCGCGACATCCCCGAAGCTCGTCGGCGACTGGTACGTGACGACGATGCGGTCGCCGGATGCCGCGGCTCCTGTCACCTCGACATCGCCAGAGGTGAGCGCGCGCAGGCCGCCCGACCCGAGCACCTCGTACAGGTGCTCCCGGCCGCGCCCGATGCCCGCAACGAGGACCCGCTCCCCCGCGAACGCCAGGAGCGCTCCCCCGAAGTCGCTCGTCCCGGGGTCGGTCAGCAGCACCGGGGTGCGGCCGTCGAGGCGGTAGACCGCCGCGTTGCGGCCGACGAAGTCCGTGCCGCTCTCGCCGAGCTCGTGCGCGATGAGGTAGACCGTTCCGTCTACCGTGCTGTCGAAGGTGCCGATGTCGATGGTGCCGAGGTCGGTGAGCGGCTGCGGCTCCTCCCCCTCGGCGACTGTCCAGAGCTGGTTGAGCAGGTCGCGGTCGCGGCCCTCGTGGCGTGCCGACAGTGCGGCGACGCGGCCACCCAGGAAGCGCGGCGCGAACCAGGAGTAGTCGCCCGTGGTGAGCTGCGTGCTCACGGGAACGAGCGCGACCTCGGGCGTCGTGCCGTCGGGCAGGGGCGCTGCAACATAGCCGGGCTCCGTGTCGAGGGCAGGGACGTCGACGACGAACACCTGCGTGCGCTGGTCGCCGATGTACCCCGTGCCGTTGTACTTGTAGACCAGGTTGGTGATGTGGCGCCCCGGCTCGGAGCCGGATGCGATGCCCTCGACCGTGCCGTAGCGGCCCTGCTCGGGTACCGGGGCCGAGTAGACGATTCGCGACGAGTCCGGCGACCAGGAGAACGACTCGACGCCGAGTTTGGCGTCGGTGAGAGCAATGGGCTCGCCCCCGGCTGCATCGACCACGACGAGCTGCGGAGCGGACCCCTTCTCCCCGCGCACGAAGGCGACCGAGCGCCCGTCCGGGCTGAACTGAGGCGAAGTGTCGGAGCGGCCGCGCGTGAGCCGTCGCGCGGGAGCCCCGTCCAGCGGCACCGTCCAGAGCTGGCCCACCGTGCCGTCCGCGTCGATCGACGGATGCAGGACGCTCACGATCGCGCGCGAGCCGTCCGGCGCGATCGTCGGGCGTGAAAGGCTGACGAGCGCTTCGATGTCCCCCGACTTCATGGTCTAGGCCTGCAGGAAGTCTGAGACGTCGCCCACGTACCGGGTGTGGTTGTCGGGTATCGGCTCGACCGCCGCGAGGGCGACCTCGGCGGCGAACTCGCTCACGTTGTACAGGCGGCCGGCGGCCTCCTTGCGGGCCTCGATCGCACCCGGGTTCGCGCGCTGCAGGAGCGTCGCGGTGATCGTCCCCTCGATCATGTCGCCGGAGACGACGACGAAGCCGACCCCCTTCTCGTCGAGCATCGGGATGAGGTCGCGGAGCGCATCCTCACCGGCCCGCTTGCTCAGGGCCACCGGGAGGTACTCGGGCATCGTCTCGACAGTCTTGATGAAGTGCGCCTGGTGGCTCGTGACGAAGACGATGCGCGAGCCCTCGTGCAGCAGCGGCAGCATGGCGCTCAGGAACTCGACCTGCGCGTCGCGGTTGAGCTTCATGGCGTAGTCCTCGGCCATGCCGCTCTCCATGCCGCCCGAGGCGTTGAGCACGAGGATGTCGAGGCCGCCGTAACTCGCCTCGATGGTGTCCACGAGCCGCTCGACGTCAGCCGGGTCGGTGAGGTCGGCACCGACGGCGATCGCCTCGGCGCCCTTCTCCTCGAGCGAGGCCACGAGCTTCAGCGCCCTGGCCTCCTTGTTGCGGTAGTTGATCACGACGCGCGCGCCAGCCTCCGCGAAGTAGGTAATGGTGTCGGCGCCGATCCCGCGGGACGAGCCCGTGACGAGTGCTCGGAGGCCGGACAGGGAACCAGGTGCCAGGGGGTTGCTCACGAACAACGACCCTACCAAGCGCGCCGCTGGGGTGTAGTTTTGAGGAAGAACCGACACACGAGAGGTGCCGATCATGATCCTTGATTTCCTGGTCTCCTATGCATGGATCGTCTGGATCGCGTTGATCCTCCTGTTCGGGATCATCGAACTCACCACACTCGAGTTCACCTTCCTCATGCTGGCCATCGGCAGCCTCGGCGGCCTGCTCTCGGGCTTCCTCGGCGCACCGTGGTGGCTGCGGATCCTCATCGCGGGCGTCCTCTCGGTCCTCCTGCTCTTCGCGCTCCGACCAGCACTTCTTCGTGCGCTCAAGAAGGGCGGCGACCCCGCTCTGAGCAACGTGGACGCGCTCCTGGGGCTCGCGGGCACGGTCACCAACGACTTCTCCGGCAACGCCAACCACGTCAAGCTCGCCAACGGCGAGACGTGGACCGCACGACTCTCTGGCACCGACCGAACCCTCGTCGAGGGCGAACGCGTCGTGGTCACCGCAATCGAGGGCGCGACCGCCGTGGTCGTCCCCGCTGAAAGGACAGACACGTGACCGACCCAGGCCAACTCATCGGCCAGATCTTCCTCGTCATCCTGCTCGCGATCGTTGCGATCTTCGTGCTGGTGGTGCTGTTCCGGTCGATCCGGATCATCCCCCAGGCGAACGCGGGCGTCGTCGAGCGACTGGGCAAGTACCACAAGACGCTCATGCCGGGCCTGAACATCCTGGTCCCGTTCATCGACCGGGTACGCCCGCTCATCGATATGCGCGAGCAGGTCGTGTCGTTCCCGCCCCAGCCGGTGATCACCGAGGACAACCTGGTCGTCTCCATCGACACCGTCGTCTACTTCCAGGTGACGGATGCCCGTGCCGCGACCTACGAGATCGCGAACTACCTCGGGGCCGTCGAGCAGCTGACCACCACCACCCTCCGCAACGTGGTCGGTGGTCTCAACCTCGAGGAGGCGCTGACCTCCCGCGACAACATCAACGGCCAGCTGCGCATCGTCCTCGATGAGGCGACCGGCAAGTGGGGCATCCGCGTCGGGCGCGTCGAGCTCAAGGCGATCGACACGCCCCTCACCATCCAGGACTCGATGGAGAATCAGATGCGCGCCGAGCGTGACAGCCGCGCCCAGATCCTTAACGCCGAGGGTACGAAGCAGGCCGCGATCCTCCAGGCCGAGGGCTCCCGCCAGGCGAGCATCCTCGAGGCCGAGGGTGACGCGAAGGCCCAGGTCCTCCGCGCCCAGGGTGAGGCGGAGGCCATCACGACGGTCTTCGGCGCCATCCACGCCGGTGGCCCGTCGGCCGACCTGCTCGCCTACCAGTACCTCCAGACGCTGCCGAAGCTCGCCGAGGGCGACTCCAACAAGATGTGGATCATCCCGTCCGAGCTGACCGAGGCCCTCAAGGGCATCAGCGCAGGGTTCCTCGGTGGGGCCGCGTCTAAAAATGCGCCGCCGCCCGCCAAGTAGGACTCTGGAGACCTACCTCTCCCCCGCGAGGCCCCGCGTGTTCGCACACCGGGGCCTCGCGCTCGAGGCCCCGGAGAACACCATGCTCGCGTTCGCCAAGGCGATCGCGGCGGGAGCGGCCTACGTCGAGACCGACGTGCACGCGAGTGCCGACGGCATCGCTGTCATCGCGCACGATCCCGATCTCAAGCGCGTCGCTGGCCGGGACGTGCGGATCGACCAGCTCACGTTCGCGGAGCTCCGCCACATCGACCTCGGTGATGACCAGACGTTCTGCTCGCTCGCCGAGGCGCTGGACGGGTTCCCCGAGACCCGGTTCAACATCGACATCAAGTCGGTGGCCGCGGCCGAGCCCGCCGCTGCCGCGATTCTTGCGGCACGGGCATCCGGCCGCGTTCTGGTCTCCTCCTTCGACGAGCGGCGCAGGCAGGCGGCCCTACGGCTGCTGCCCGGTGTCGTCTCGTCGTCGTCGGCCCGCCTGTTCGTGCTCGCGCTGCTGGCGGGCAAGGTGGGCCTCTCCCCCGTGGTGCGCCGCGCCCTTCGCGGCCTCGTCGCGGTGCAGGTCCCCGAGAAGGCACTGGGCCTGCGGGTCACCACCGCGCGGATGATCCGGCTCCTCCACAAGCACGGCGTCGAGATGCACGTGTGGACGGTCAACGACCCCGCGCGCATGAACGAGCTGCTCGATCTCGGCGTCGACGGCATCGTCACCGACCGCGCGGACCTCGCTCTCGAGGTGGTCAGGGCGCGCTCGTAGCCCTTCGGAATCCCGACAGTATCCTGTGAACCGGCTGGGAACGGGCGCGGGCTTGAAAGGATATGCCCAGCTTGTGGGTTTATACCTGTAACGACCGCAATGAGAAGGAGGCCACACAATGGCAGACCGGAGTTTGCGCGGGATGAGACTGGGCACGCAGAGCTTACAGAGCGAAGTGGGCGTGGAGTTCTCCCCGCGGAAGAAGAGCACGTACCGCGCCGCCGACGGCACCACCTTCGAGGTGGTCTTCGCGGCCGACGCAGAGGTTCCCCAGCAGTGGGAGTCCCCCAAGACCGGCCAGGAGGGCATCCTCCTCGACAGCGATGGCGAGCTGACCGTCCTGGACGAGACCGAGACCAAGGTTCCCCGTAGCCACTGGGACATGCTGCTCGAGCGCCGCACTCGCGCCGAGCTCGAGGAGCTTCTTCAGGAGCGCCTTGACTACCTGCGCAGCCGCAAAGGCCAGCAGAAAATAGGAGCCTAACGCTTCAGGGTCGCCGCCACCCCCCAGGCGGTGACCCTGATCAGCGCCTCGACCACGATGCCCAGGTGCATCTTCGAACGCCCCGTCGCCCTCTCCACGAAGGTGATGGGGTGTTCTTGTATCCGGTGGCCCGAGCGCTCGAGGCGCCACGCGAACTCGACCTGGAAGCAGTAGCCCTGCGACGACACCTCCGCGAACTCGATGTCCTTCAGGGCTGACACCCGGTAGACGCGGAAACCCGCAGTGATGTCCCGGATGCCCGAGCGCAGGACCCACCGCGAGTAGGCGTTGCCCGCCCGCGAGATCGCCTGCCGCAGCCACGGCCAGTTGCGCACGGCGCCGCCCTTCACCCAACGGGACCCGATCACGAGATCGGCGCCTCCGCGGGCGAGGTCGAGCATGGCGGGCAGTTCGGCGGGGTCGTGCGAGCCGTCCGCATCGATCTCCACCGCGTAGGTGTAGCCCTCGGTGATCGCCTGCGCGAAGCCTGCGAGGTAGGCGCGGCCCAGGCCGTCCTTGCCCGCGCGGTGCAGCACGCGGATGCGCTCGTCGGCGGCGGCGAGTCGGTCGGCGAGCTCCCCCGTGCCGTCCGGGCTCGAGTCGTCGACGACGAGGAGGTCGGCGGCGGGCACCGCCTGCCGCAGGCGTCCGATGATGAGCTCCAGGCTCTCGATCTCGTTGTAGGTCGGGACGATGACGAGTACCTCAGTCACGCCGCCTCTTCCTGCCGGCCAGGCCCGCGATGAGGATGCTCGCGAGCCCGAGGCCCGACACGAGCCACTCGAGCTGGCGGCCGAGCAGCACGGCCGGGGTGATCGCGGTGCTGAGCGCGACATCCTGAACCATCGTGCCGACGGAGAACCAGGGCAGCTGCTGCACGATCGTGCCGTCCGGACCGATGACGGCACTCAGGCCGACGGTCGAGATGTTGACCACGCTGCGGCCGAGCTCCATGGCCCGGATGCGCGCGATCGCGAGCTGCTGCGCGCTCTCGTCGGTGTGCCCGAAGTCCGCCGTGTTCGAGGAGGCGAAGATGACCTGCGCGCCCTCCTCGACCGACTCGGTGAGGATCTGGTCGTCCACGATGTCGAAGCAGATATTGATGCCGACCGTGATGCCGTTGACGTCGAACACGTTGTCCGTGGTCCCCGGCGTGTACTCGCGCTGGATCAGGTCGATGAGGTCGGGAGCGAAGGGCCGCCAGAATGCGCGATCGGGGATGTACTCGCCGAACGGCACCGGGTGCTTCTTGTCGTAGAGGTCGAGGGCGCCCTCCCCCGCCTGCCAGAGCACCGCCGTGTTGTAGTAGACCCCGTTGCGGTGCGTCACGCCCTGGGCGATGAGCGGGGCGTCCATCTGCTCCGAGACGTAGTCGAAAACCTGCCCGGTGTACGGGTCGGTGAGCGGATCGGCGTAGGTGGTGCCCTCGGGCCACAGCACGACGTCGACGTCCTTCTGGCCGAACAGCGGTGCCGTTGCGTCGTACTGGGCCTGCAGGAGGTCGTTCGCGCTCGAGCCGTCGAAGTAGCCGGCCTTGCCGTTGCCCTGTGCCGCGGCGACGCGCATCGTGCCGTCGGTCGCGGTGGGCCACGCGGGCAGGCCCACGAGCACGACCCCGAGTGCCACAACCGCCGTTGCGCGAACCAGGCGGGGCACGCCGGCGAACCGCACGGCCTCGACGGATGCCGCGGCCAGCAGCACCATGGCGAAGCTCGTGCCGGAGATGCCGAGCCACGGGAACAGCGAGGCGAGGGGGCTGTCGGACTGCGACATCGCGAGCCGCCCCCAGGAGAAGCCGCCGTACGGCCAGACCGCCGACCACGCTTCGCGGGCTGTCCACAGCCCCCCGATCGCGATCGGGAGCAGGGCGAGCCGGCCGAGCGGGGTGGGCCACGCGAGGGGCATCCAGCGGTACGCGAGGGCGATGGCGATTCCGCCGAGTCCGACGAACAGCGACTCGAGGAACGCGAGCGCGGTCATCGGCAGCAGGCCGAGGAAGAGGGATGCCCACTGGATGTGGAGGAGGTAGAACGAGAGGCCGGCGACGAAGGCGACGAGGAAGGCGCTGCCCGCGCGGCGGCCGATGAGGGACACGAGCACCATGGCGACAGCCACGAACGCGAGGGGCCAGATGCCCTGATCGGGGAAGGCGGCGTCCATGACCGGGCCCGACGCTGCCGCGACGATGAGGGCCGCCCAGAGCGGCAGGGCTGGTTGAGTGGCGCCCTCTAGGGCGCGTATCGAAACCGGTGGGGCGGGGCGGGGTTTCGATACGGCCGCGGGCGGCCTACTCAACCCGCTCATGCGACGCTCGAGTACGCGACGATGCCGCGCCGGATCGCGTCGAGGGCTTTGCGCGCGGTGCGCCCCACCTCGCCGTCGGCCACGACGGAGAGCTGGTCGAGCAGGTCGATGACCTGCTTGGTCACCCGCACGAAGTCGCCCGCCGCCATATCGGCCTCCTGCAGCACGGCGTCGAGGCCGGTGCCGCTCGCCCAGCGGTACATCGCGAGAGCGAGGCCGCCCGCGAGGGGCTGACTGCCGGGCAGTTTGTGCTCGCGCTCGAGGTCGTCGAGCTCGCTCCAGAGCGTCCCGGTCTTGTCGAACGCGTCGCGGAACCTGCCGCGCGGGAGGTGGCGGTCGCCGAGCTGGCCCTCCTCGCGGCGGGGCTCGTAGACGAGGGCGGTGGCCATGGCGGCGAGGGACGCCGGGTCCAGTTCGTCCCAGAACCCGCGGCGGAGCGATTCGGCGACCAGGAGGTCTCGCTCGCCGTAGATGCGCCGCAGCATCCGGCCGTTCGCATTGAGAGTCAGCTCGCCCTGCTCGCCGATTTCGACAGGCTCAACCCGCAGGTAGCCCAGCAGGAGCAGCACATCGGTCACACGGTCGAAGATCTTCGCGACGGCGCCGGTGCGCGTGCGGATCTGCGCGGTCAGCTGGTCGGTCTCGCGCTTGAGCTTCCAGTAGCGCTCCGCCCAGCGGGCGTGCGACTCGCGCTCGGGGCAGGCGTGGCACGGGTGCTGCTTCAGGCGTCGGCGCAGGTCGGTGAGCTGGCGCTGGCGGCGGTCGCGCTCCGCTCGCGAGGCGGTGTTGGAGATGCCCTTGCGCTCGAGGTCGGTGAGCTCGCGCCGGATGCCCGAGTACTCCTGGAAGTCGCCGAGGTGGCACTTCATCGAGTTCGCGTAGCCCTCGAGCGACTGCTGCTGCGACCGCACCTTGCGCGCGAGGTCGACCACCGCGCGGTCCGCCTGGAACTGCGCGAAGCTCGACTCGAGGATCTCGCGCGTGCGCTCCCGCCCGAACTGCTCGATGAGGTTGACCGCCATGTTGTAGGTCGGCTTGAAGCTCGAGTTGAGCGGGTACGTACGGCGGGACGCGAGGGATGCCACGGCCTGCGGGTCGAGCCCGTCGGTCCACTGGATGACCGAGTGCCCCTCCACGTCGATCCCGCGGCGGCCGGCGCGGCCGGTCAGCTGCGTGTACTCCCCCGGAGTGATCGGCACGCGGGCCTCGCCGTTGAACTTCTCGAGCTTCTCGAGCACGACAGTGCGGGCGGGCATGTTGATGCCGAGGGCCAGCGTCTCGGTCGCGAACACGACCTT
This sequence comes from Rhodoglobus sp., assembly GCA_025463515.1. Taxonomy (GTDB): domain Bacteria; phylum Actinomycetota; class Actinomycetes; order Actinomycetales; family Microbacteriaceae; genus Rhodoglobus. The sequence goes on along the minus strand of JAODAQ010000027.1, from coordinate 72,325 downwards.
GACCAGCTTCTTCTGGAACAGCTCTTCGACCACCTCCTTGAAGGCGGGCAGGAGGCCGGCGTGGTGCGCGGCGACTCCGCGCTCGAGACCGGTGAGCCAGTCCCAGTAGCCGAGCACGGCCAGGTCCTCGTCGAGCAGGGTGCGGCAGCGGTCTTCCACGATCGCGCGGATCTCGTCGCGCTCTGCGGGCGTCGTGAGCCGGATGCCCGAGCGCAGCACTTTCGTCACTGCCTGGTCGCAGCCCACCCGGCTGAAGATGAAGAAGATGGCGGGCAGCAGGTTCTTGCTGTCGAGGAGCTTCACGACCTCCGGGCGCTCGACGCGCGCGACATCCGGCCGCCCGCCTTTCGAGTGACGTCGGCCGACGTCCTGCATCTGCCGGGAGCTGATCGTGCGGCCGCCGTAGCGCGCCATCTGGACGAGCTCCGGGTTCACCCGGTGCGTCGCGACGAGGCCCGAGGAGTCGAACAGGTCGATGAGCTTGCCGCGCATGAGGATGTGCTGGTCGAGCGGCACGGGCCGCTCCTCGGAGACGATCACCTCGGTGTCGCCGCGCACGGCCTGCAGCCAGTCGCCGAACTCCTCGGCGTTCGACACGGTGGCGCTGAGGGAGACCATCGTCACGTGCGAGGGCAGGTGGATGATCACCTCCTCCCACACGGCGCCGCGGAACCGGTCCGCGAGGAAGTGCACCTCGTCCATCACGACCACCGCCAGGTCGCGCAGCAGGTCGGAGTTGGCGTAGAGCATGTTGCGCAGGACCTCGGTGGTCATGACCACGATGCGCGCGTGGGAGTTGATGTTCGTGTCGCCGGTGAGCAGGCCGACGTTCTCCTCGCCGTACTCGGCCTGGAGCTCTTGGAACTTCTGGTTGCTCAGCGCCTTCATGGGCGCCGTGTAGAACACCTTGTCCGACTGCTGCTGCATGGCCCGGTAGATCGCGAACTCGGCGATGATCGTCTTGCCTGCGCCCGTGGGTGCGGCGACGAGCACGCTCTTGCCCTCCTCCACGACCTCGCACGCCGCGATCTGGTAGCTGTCGAGGTCGAACTTCTGGCGCGCGCGGAAGGCTTCGAGCAACGGATGCCCGCTGCGCTTCTTCGCCGCCGCAAACCGCTCGGCCGGGCTCGGGCTGGTCACAGCTGCGTCACCGGGAGGCTCTCGGACTCGATCCGCGCGAGCCGCCGCGCGGCGCTGCGATCGTGGATGGTTGCCACCAGCACTGCCGCGAAGTACAGCGCGACCATCGGGATGGCGAGCAGGAACATCGACGCGACATCGACTGCAGGCGTAGCGATCGCACAGAACAGGGTGATGACGAGGATCGCGATCCGCCAGCCCTTGAGGATCGCCTTCGCGCTCAGCACGCCGACGAAGTTCAGCAGGACGAGGAACACCGGGAGCACGAACCCCACGCCGACCGCGAGGACGAGCTTGATGATGAAGTCGTAGTAGTACTTGGCGTCGACGAGCAGCGAGTCCTGACTGGGGGCGAACGACGCCAGGAGCTCGACCATGTGCGGGAAGAGCAGCCAGCCGACATAGCCGCCGGCGAGGAACAGGGGCACGGCGGAGAAGAAGAACCCGAAGGTGTAGCGCTTCTCCTTGCCCGTGAGGCCAGGGACGAGGAAGGCGAAGATCTGGAACAGCCACACCGGCGACGCGATCAGGATGGCGGCGGTGAGCCCGATCTGCACCGTCAGGTCGAAGGCGCTCGACACGGTCGTGTAGCTGATCGTGGCGTTGTGGTGCTCGGCAAGCGCGTCGATCGGCACGCGCATGCCGTCGCGCACCAGATTCGTGACGCTGCTGAAGGCGATCTTCAAGCCGAACAGGCTGGCGACCCAGCCCCAGTCCACGAACGCGACGACAGCCGCGACGACGATCGCGATCGCGGAGATGAACAGGCGCTTGCGCAGTTCACGCAGGTGGTCGCCCAGCGACATGCGCTGGTCGCCTTTCGTGCGCCACCGGCCGCTACGGGTGGCCATGGAGGCTACGGCTTCGGCTTGGCGGAGGTGTCGCTGTCGGCCGTGCTGTCAGCGGGGTTGGTCGGCACGGGGACATCCTTGCCGTTCTCGTCTTTCATCGTCTTCATCTCGCCGCGGAAGATGCGCATCGACTGGCCGATGCTCTTGGCGAGGCCCGGGAGCTTCGGCGCACCGAACAAGAGGAGGACGATGACCAGGATGACGACGAGGTGCGGCCACCCGAATGCGTTGCCGAAGATGCCCATCGTGTGCTCCCTGCTCAGTGATGACTAATGCTGCTGTCCCATGATAACCGTCACCGGTACCAATCGGCTGGCCACTGCACTTTGGCAGCATCAACCGAGGTGATGCGGCGGGCTCGCGCCATCCGGCGCCGGTACCGCTCGCTGCGGCGCTGGGCTCGGTGCGCCTTGCGCGCTTCCTCACGCGCCCGGATGTCTCGGAGGTCGGCGAGTACGGCGATCACCGGTCTCGGCAGCTCCGGCTCCTCGATGTCGAGGATCTCGGCGGTCGCCGCGAGCTCCCCCACGTCGTCGAGGAGCCGCATCGCCTTCCGGAACAGCCACCACAGCAGCAGCGCGACGGTGGCGAGCAGGGCGAGTGCAAGGCCCGTCCAGATGAGGAGCCAGCCCCACCACTGGATCTCGACGGGCTCGATCACCGGTACCTCGCCGCGCCGGCGGCAGCCCACTCGGCCACTACGGCGCGCGCTTCCGGCGGCCCGACGACGGTCGCGACACCCGGCATGCTCGCGACGAGGCGCTTGAGGCCGTGGTAGTGCGACACCCGTACCGTCGTGCGCAGGCGGCCGTCATGCTCCACGGTCTCCGCGTTGTCCGGGATGTAGTCGGCGAGCAGGGGCGCCGCGCTCGGGGCGATGTCGATGGTCACGATGAGGTCGTCGACGGAACCCTCGAACAGCTTGTCGGGCAGCGAGACGTCGGTCGCGCCGTGCGTGATCGGCTCGGCGGTGACCTCGGGGTTCGAGATGCGGTCGAGCCGGAAGGTGCGCACGGCCTCGCGGAGGTGGTCCCAGCCGCGGAGGTACCAGTCGGCATCGACCGACTCCACGCGCAGCGGGTCGACCCGGCGGCGCTCGGCCTGGCCCTGCGAGTTCAGGTAGTCGAAGGAGAGCTGCACGCCCTTGGTGACCGACTCCCTCGCCAGCGCGAGCGTGTCGTCCGTCTCGGAAGCCTCGACCGCGACCTGGCTCGGCTCGGCGGAAGCCCCGCGAGACAGCTTCGCGGTGAGAGTCGCGATCGCCTCGCGGTCGGCGTTCTCCGGCAGCGCCGAGAGGTACTGCAGGCCCGCGATGAGGGCCGCCGCCTCCCGCGCGGAGAACCGCGGCGAGTCGTCGATCGCGACGAGGTTCGTGATGACGATCTCGTCGTTCTCCTCGAAGTCGTCCCACGCGATGTCGAACAGGTCGCCGTGCTGGTACGCGGCGGTGTCGCCCGGGATGCCCGAGACGCCGATGAGGCGGACTGCCTCCCGCACCTGCTCCTGCGGCACCCCGAAGTGCTTGGCGGCGGTCGCCACACTCACGCGGTCGTGGTCCATCAGGTACGGCACGAGCGAGAGCAGGAACGCGAGCTTGTCCTGTGCCTGCCGCGGCTTGGCACGCTCAGCCATGGTCGGCCGCCGATCGCTCGAGGCGGGTGCGCACGGCGTCCCGCAGGTCGGGTGGGGAGATGACGAGCGCCTCCGGGCCGAAGCTCGCGAGCTCGTCCGCGAAGATGTTCGTGTCGGAGTAGTGCAGTTCGAGAGCGCCGGATGCCGCCACGCTCGAGCCCCTCCGTCGACGCAGCCGGGTCGCGGCATCCGTACCGGGCTCCACCTCGACGATCGCCGTGTTGCGATTCCAGACGTCCTCGAGCTCGAGGAGCGCACGGTCCTTCGTGTCAGCGGGCGGCGCGGGGAACGTCTTGGCCAGCGCGGCGACCTGGCTCACGATGCGGCGCAGCAGGAAGGTCTTGTTCGTGCCGTTCTCGTCGGCGTACAGGTGCCAGCGGCCCTGGTGCTGCACGAGCGCCAGGGGCGCGACCGTGCGCACGCTCGCCTCGGCGTCGCCGGGCTTGAGGTAGGCGAACCTCACGTACTGCCGCTTCTCGAGCGAGATACCGAGCGGTTCGAAGGCCGCGTCGCGCACGCGCACGCGCGGCGCGTAGGTCAGGACCGGCTCGGTGGTCTCGACGCCGAGCGAGCGCAGCTTGATGATGGCCCGGCGGGACTCCCCCGAGATCGAGCCCTCTCGCCACACCATCGCGGCGAGGTTCAGAAGGGCCGTCTCCTCGGGCGAGAACGCGATGTCGGCGGGCAGCTCGTACGCTCCGCGCGGGATGCGGTAGCGCAGGTTCTGGTTGTTGCCGGCCTGTCCGGGGCTGTCGATGGTCTCAAGGGGCACGCCCAGCTCGCGAATGTCGTCCTTGTCGCGCTCGAACTGGCGCTCGAGGTTCGAGTTGTCGCCCGAGTGGGAGTACTTCTGGCTGTACCCCTGCACGGTCGAGAGGATCTCGTTCTTGGTGAGACCCGAATCGGTGGCCAGGAGCGCGAGGACGAGGCTGAAGAGCCGCTCCTCCACGGGAACCCTGCTGGCGGAACCTTCTGCTGGCACGAGTGAAATCCTAATCTTTCGAGGTCAGGACACCCGGCCAGTGTCGTTGTGTGGGGCTACTTGTAGATCCCGAGGATGTCGACGACGTAGACGAGGGTCGAGCCCTCGGTCACGCCCGCGGGCGCGCTACCGGAAGCGTAACCCAACTCCGGCGGCACGATCGCGATCACCTGCGAGCCGACCTTCTGGCCGACGATCGCCTTGACGAGGCCGTCGATCAGTCCGCTCTGGCTGTCTTTCAGGCTCGAGGCGACCTTGACAGTCGGCAGCCCGTCCCACGTCGTTTCGGCCACGGTCTTGCCGCCCCAGGCGACCGCCGTGTAGTTGAGCACGACGGCGTCCCCCGCCTTGACCGTTGCGCCGCTGCCGCTCTTGAGGTTGACCGCCTCGAATTTCTTGGGCGCGACAGAGTCGCCGGAGAACGTGAAGCCGGGGCGGCCGTCGGGCGCGAGCGCGATCGAGGGGAAGCCGGCCTGGGCGACCTGGTCGGCGCCGTTCGCCTTGCCCAGGTAGGAGCCCACGAGGTCTGCCACGAGCACGACGTTGTCGTCGGCCGTGATCGGGAGTTTGTACTGGGTGATCGCGCCGTCGCCGATCATCTCGCCGGCGGGGCCGACGGCCGCGACGCGCGACCCGATGGGCTCGCACTGGACGACAGCGCCGAACGCGGGAACGTCGTCGCGCACGGACCCGATCACGCCGGAGCCGGTGTAGTCGCTCGAGATGAGGAGGTCGCCGGTCTTGCCGTCGTAGATCGAGACCTGCACGACGGCCGTCGCGCCGGGCTGGATGGGCGCGCCCTCGCCCTTGGTGAGGGTAGAGACCTGGACCTTCTTGCCCACGATCGGGGTGGCGAACTCGGCCTTGGGGTCAGCGCCGATCTTGCCCTTCGCCGTCACGAGGTCGGAGTTGCCGCCCGAGGAGTACAGCGGGGCGCAATCGCCTCCGGCCGCGCCGTTCGTGCAGGCCGCGAGGGAGGCCAGGAGGCCTGCGGCCAGGACGACGCTGACGAGCTTGCGCACGGGGGCTCTCTTCTTGAGTAGGTACGGCGTGGAGACGGACACCGGAAAATACTACCCGGCGTCAGGGCTCTCGCCCTGCGCGGCGGCTGCGGCCGCGTTGGCCTCGCGGCCCATCTTGCGGAGGCGCTTGTCGCTCGCGACCCGCTCCCCCACGGCGCCCGGCGTCCAGGCCTCGACGTCCTCGTCGGAGAAGTCGGACTTCGAGGCGCGGCGCTTTAGCGCGGGCAGCACGGCACCCGGCGCGAGCCGGCGCGCGGTCATGAGGAAGCCGGTGTGGCCGATCATCCGGTGGTCGGGGCGCACGGCGAGGCCCTCGACGTGCCAGGTGCGCACCATCGTCTCGCTCGGCTCGGGGTCGGTGAACTGCCCGGATGCCCGGATCGCCTCGGCCACGCGCGAGAGCTGGGTCACGGTGGCGATGTAGCAGATGAGCACACCGCCGGGCGTGAGCGCCGTGGCGCACTCGTCGATGCACTCCCACGGGGCGAGCATGTCGAGGACGATCCGGTCGACGGAGCCGGCCTCGAGTGTCGCGGGCATCGCCTCCTGCAGATCGCCGACGGTCACGGTCCAGTTGTCGGGGGTGGCGCCGAGGAAGGTCGCGACGTTGCCCTTCGCGACGTCCGAGAACTCTTCGCGGCGCTCGAACGAGTGCAGGTGCCCCTCCGGTCCGATCGCGCGCAGCAGCCAGAGCGAGAGGGCGCCGGAGCCCACACCGGCTTCGACCACGGTCGCGCCGGGGAAGATGTCGGCCTGCCCGAGGATCTGCGCGGCATCCTTCGGGTAGATGATGGCCGCACCGCGGGGCATGGACATGACGAAGTCAGTGAGGAGGGGGCGGAGGGCGAGGTACTCGACGCCGTTGCTCGACACGACGACCGAGGCATCCGGCTGCCCGATGATGAGGTCGTGGCTCAGCACGCCCTGGTGGGTGTGGAAGGTGCCGCCCACCTCGAGCGTGACGGTGTTGAGGCGGCCCTTCGGCCCGGTGAGCTGAACACGGTCGCCGATGCGGAACGGGCCGCTCTGACGGCGCAGCGCGGTCATCGGGCGGCCACCGCCGAGAGCACGCCCGCGAGGTCGGCGAGGGTGCGGCCGGCGAGCGTCGGCCAGAGCACGTGCGCGACATCATCCGGCAGGTCGACCATGAAAGGAACGCCGATGACGACGGCGCCCGCGGCGGCCGCTGACCGGATGCCCGGCTCCGAGTCCTCGATGGCGACGCAGTCAGCGGGGCTCACTCCGAGCAGCTCGGCGCCGCGGAGGTAGGACTCGGGGTGGGGCTTGCTGTTGGCGACATCGTCGCCCGAGACGACGGCGTCGAAACCGACGAACCCGAGGCGGTCGGCGACGTGGTGCGCCATTCGGCCGATCGACATGGTGACGAGGGCGGTCGGGATGCCCTGCTCGCGCAGTTCGGTGAGCAGTTCCCGTGCTCCGGGGCGCCACGGGATGCCGAACTCGACGAGCTGCGCGAGCACGCGGTCGGTGAGGATGTCGATGATCTCGCCCTCGGGGAGGTCGACGCCCTTGGCCTTGATGATGGTGGCCGACTGGAACAGGCCCGAGCCGACGAGCTGCAGCGCCTCCTCGTGGGTCCAGCTGCCGCCGAACGACTCGATGAGCTCCGTCTCGGCAGAGATCCAGTACGGCTCCGTGTTGACGAGGGTGCCGTCCATGTCCCACAGGACGGCGGCGGGGAGGGTTGGGGTCACAACGGACCATCGTAGTTCTATCCTTGATACCAGCCCGGTCATACTGCCCGGGCTGGTAAGGGGAACCCGTGGCAGACCAGTTCGCGAGCGGCAGACTCCTCGTGGTCGCCTTCGAGGGCTGGAACGACGCGGGCGAGGCGGCGAGCGGTGCCGTGCGCACTCTCAAAGACCTGCTCGATCTGTACCCCATTGCCGAGGTGGACCCCGAGGACTACTTCGACTACCAGTTCAACCGGCCGTCCGTGGCGGCGGACGAGAACGGCGACCGCCAGATCATCTGGCCCGGCGTCACGATCTACGGCCCGGCGCGCCCGAATGCCGCCGCTGCGACTGGTCTTGCCGACGACGCCGAGCTGCGCGTGAGCGGCGACAACGGCTCGAACATCTACCTCCTGCTGGGCACTGAGCCCTCCCGCGGGTGGAAGACCTTCACGCGCGAGATCCTGGACGTGCTCGAGGTCAACGAGATCACGTCGATCGTCTTTCTCGGTGCGATGCTCGCCGACGTCCCGCACTCCCGGCCGATCTCGGTGTTCACGAGCAGCGAGAACGCCGACGTCCGTGCGCAGCTCGGCATCGAGCGCAGCGGGTACGAGGGGCCGGTCGGCATCCTCTCCGTGCTCGGGGATGTCGCGGAGAAGGCCGGCATCACCACCATGTCGATCTGGGCATCCGTGCCGCACTACGTGCACAACGCGCCCTCTCCCAAGGCCACGCTCGCGATCCTCGACAAGCTCGAGGAGATCGTTGACGTGGTGATCCCCCGCGGCGACCTCGTCACCGAGGCGCAGGCCTGGGAGAGCGGCATCGACGCGCTTGCCGGCGACGACGACGACATGGCGTCGTACATCGAGCAGCTTGAGCAGGCCCGCGACACGGTGGACTCCCCCGAGGCGAGCGGCGAGGCGATCGCGCAGGAGTTCGAGCGCTACCTCCGCCGCGGCGGCGACGGCAAGCCGGGCGACGGCACGGCCGGCGACGAGCCGTGGCGGCCGAAGCCCGAGTAGAGCGGGTCGGGTAGGGCGCTCAGGCGCCCGTATCGAAGCCTTGGTTTCGATACGGCCCTCGGGGGCCTACTCAACCAGCCTGACTCCCAGCAGGGCCTGGATCGCGGCTAGGTCTCCGGTCGCTGGGCCCGCGCCCGCGAGCACTGCCGCGTCGACGACGGCAAGGGCGGCAGGAGCGTCGAGGTCGCGTGCGAGGGCATCCCGCAGGTCCGTCAGCAGGGGCGTGCCCGCACTCGGCCGCGACGCCCATTCTGCCCACGCGTGCAGGCGCGCGATGCCGGCGTCGAGCACGGCGTCCGTCCACTCCCAGTCCGACCGGTAGTGCTGGGCGAGAAGGGCGAGCCGGATGGCGCGGGGGTCGACTCCTGCGCCGGTGAGCTGTGACACGAGCACGAGGTTGCCGAGCGACTTGCTCATCTTCTCGCCGCGGTAGGCGACGAGCCCGGCGTGGGAGTAGAGCGCCGCGTGGTCCCTCCCGGTCAGGGCGGCGGTGTGGCCCGCCGTGAACTCGTGGTGCGGGAAGACGAGGTCGTGCCCGCCGCCCTGCACGGTCAGCGGCACATCCATGAAGTCCTGCGCGATCACCGAGCACTCGATGTGCCAGCCGGGTCTGCCCTGGCCGAGGTCGCCGCCGGGCCAGCTGGGCTCCCCCGGGCGTTCGCCGCGCCAGAGCACAGGGTCGAGCGGGTCGCGCTTGCCGGGGGTGCCCGGGTCACCGCCGCGCTCGGCGGAGAGGACGAGCATGGTGTCGCGGTCGAGTCGGCTCTCCTGGCCCAGATGCCACGGGGATGCCGCTGCCGCCGCAGCACTGTCGAAGTAGACATCCGTGCCGACGGTGTAGGCGATGCCGCTCTCGACCAGGCGCTCCACGGCTCCGACGATCGACGGGATCAGCTCAGTCACGGCGAGGTAGTGGTCGGGCGGGATGATCCCGAGGCTCTGCATGTCGCCACGGAACAGCTCGATCTGCGAGGCGGCGAGATCGCGCCAGTCGACCCCGGTGGCCGTCGCGCGCTCGAGGAGCGGGTCGTCGACGTCGGTCACGTTCTGCACGTAGGTCACGTCGTAGCCGGCATCGCGCCAGAGCCGCACGAGCGTGTCGTAGGCGAGGTAGGTCGCGGCGTGGCCGAGGTGGGTCGCGTCGTAGGGGGTGATGCCGCACACGTAGAGGTTCGCGATGGCGAGCGGGCGCGCCTCGACGAGGGACCGCGACGGTGTGTCCCAGAGTCGCGGCAGCGGGCCGTGGCCGGGGAGGCGCGGCACCTCGGGACCGTTCCAGGACCTCACAGCGACAGCGAGCGGCGCACGACGAGGTCGGCCACATCGCGGAGCGCGACGTTGTTGTTGCGGGAGTACTCGCGCAGCGTGCGGAACGCGTCATCCATGTTCACGGCGTGCTGCTGCGCGATGACGCCCTTTGCCTGCTCGATGACGACTCGGCTGCTGAGCGCGTGCTGCAGCTGCTCGCGCGCGAGGTCGCTCTCGCGCACCGCCCGCTCGTGCATGATGCCGATGGTCGCGATGTCGGCGAGGCCCCGGGCGATGGCGACGTCGGCCGGATCCATCGCGCCGCTCGTGCTGCGGAACAGGTTGAGTGTTCCGATCGTGTCTTCGCGCAGTCGCATCGGAACCGCGAGCACGGAGAGGAAGCCCTGGGCGAGCGCCGCATCGCGGAAGTCGGGCCAGGCGTCCCCAGCCGATTCGATGTCGCCGATCTCCACGACCTCTCCCGACCGGAACGCCTCCACGCACGGCCCCTGGCCGCTCTCGAGCTGCAGGAGCTCGACGAGGCTCGTCTCCTCGCTGGTGGACGCGACGAGGGTGAGCACGCCGAACTTGTCGGAGAGCAGTAGGCCGCCCGCGCTGCTGCGCAGCAGGGAGACGCTCGTGTCGACGAGGTTCTGGAGCAGGTCGACGACGTCGTAGTCGGCGACGAGGGTGTCGGCGAGGCTCACGAACGCGCGGGCGAGCTCGTACTCCCGCGGCGTCTCGGTCATCAGTCGGTCCCCCTGGTCGCGAAGTCGAGCCGGCGCTCGACGACATCCTTGGCCACGTCGCGCACGGTCCGGCTGCCGGCGAAGGCGTGGGCGCGCAACAGCAGCTCCGCGTCCTCCGGCGTGACCCCCAGCTGCACGATGATCATGCCCGTCGCCTGGTGCACCTCGCGGCGGGAGTACCCGATCGACTCCGAGTCGTAGCCCTGGGTGTGGTCGTTCAGGATCGTGCGCAGCACCCGCCAGGCCGCGATGTCTGCGAGAGAGGATGCCTCGGACACGAGCTCGGGCGAGAGCGGGGAGCTGTCCCCGCTGTAGAGGTCGATGGCGCCGATGTCGAGGGCGCCGATCGCGAGCGGGAACGCGAACATCGTTCTCACCCGCCCGGCGATGGCATCGGAGGCCACCGCCTCGCGGAACATCGGCCAGTCGGCGTTCTGCGCGCGGGCATCCATGAGGACCGGCAGCCGGTGCGCGAGAGCCGTCCAGCACGGCCCCTCGCCGAGGTCGAACTGCAGCTCGTCGAGGCGGTTCGCGACGTCGTCGCTGGCGGCGACTGTGAGGCCCGACACGGGGCCGGCGAGGACGGAGACCGACGCTCCGTCAACAGGGAAGGCCGCGACGAAAGGTGCGGCGAGCTCGCTGCCCTGGGCCTCGAGGATCTCCCCGCGGGCGTCGGAGAACGCGCGCCGGATGGACATACTCTCACCCTATTCCTAGAGCGGCTGGATGATCCCCAGCGACAGCAGCACGATGAGCGCGACACCCAGGAGGATGCGGTAGATGACGAACGGCAGGAACGACCGCTTCTCGATGTAGCGCATCAGGAAGGCGATGACGGCGTAGCCCACGCCGAACGCGACGACCGTGGCGAGCAGGGTCTCGGGGTAGCCGTAGGCGCCCTCGGGCTCTCCGAAGCTGTGCACGAGCTCGTACAGCCCGCTGCCGAACACCGCGGGGATCGCGAGCAGGAAGCCGTACCGTGCCGCTGCCGGCCGGGTGTAGCCGAGGCCCAGGCCCGCGGACATCGTCGCGCCCGAGCGCGAGACGCCCGGCACGAGCGAGAGGATCTGCGCGAGGCCGATGAGGATGCCGTCGCGGAAGGTCAGCTGCTCGAGCGGCTTCACCTTGCGGCCGAAGTAGTCGGCCAGACCAAGGATGACGCCGAACACGATCAGCACGATCGCGATGAGCCACAGCGAGCGGAAGGTGCTGCGGATCGTGTCCTGCAGGAGGAACCCCACGATCACGATCGGGATCGTGCCGATGATGATGAGCCAGCCCAGGCGCACGTCCGGGTCGTCCTTGGGGATGGCCACCGCGTGCGAGCCCTTGCTCGTGCCGAAGTGGCGGAACCAGCGGCCGATGATGCGCGCGATGTCCTTGCGGAAGTACAGGATGACGGCGAGCTCCGTGCCGATCTGCGTGATCGCCGTGAAGGTCGCGCCCGGGTCGACCGCGCCCGGCAGGAACGTCCCCGCGATGCGCAGATGGGCGCTCGACGAGATCGGCAGGAACTCCGTAAGGCCTTGGATAAGACCGAGGATGATCGCCTCGATGAAGCCCATGCGGCCCTCCGTCAGTAGTTCGCGAGCAGGTCTCCGAGAACCCGCCTGCCAAAGACTAATGCGTCGAGCGGCACCCTTTCGTCAACGCCGTGGAACATGCCGGGAAAGTCGAGGTCGGGGGGCAGCTGGAGCGGCGCGAAGCCGTAGCCGGTGATGCCGAGCTTCGACAGGGCCTTGTTGTCGGTGCCCCCGGAGAGCAGGTACGGCAGCACGGGCGCACCCGGGTCGGCCGTCGTGAGCGCTCCGACCATGGCGTCGACGAGCGGCCCGTCGAACGTGTTCTCGAGACCGACATCGCGGTGCAGCACGACGATCTCGATGTCGTCGCCCACGAGCTCGCGGACGCGCTCGAGCACGGCATCCTCGTCGCCCGGGAGGGTGCGGATGTCGATGAGCGCCTCCGCAACATCCGGAATCACGTTGTGCTTGTAGCCCGCCTTCAGCAGGGTCGGGTTGGTCGTGGTGCGCAGCGTCGCCTGGATGAACCCGGCCGCTGAGCCGGTACTCAGCACGATCTCATCCGGTCCGGTGCGCTGCGCGTCGAGGCCCATCAGCTCCGCGATCTCGGCGACGAGCTGCTCGGTGGTGGCGGTGAGCTGCACCGGCCACTCCTGCTCGCCGATCGTCGCGACCGCGCGGGCGAGCTTCGTGACGGCATTGTTCCGGATGACGCGGCTGCCGTGCGCGGCGGTCCCCCGCGCCACGAGCTTGATCCAGACCAGGGCCTTCTCGCCGGTCTGCAGCAGGTACGAGCGCCGCCCGTTCAGGTGGACCGAGTAGCCGCCAACCTCGCTGATCGCCTCCGTCGCCCCCGCGAACAGCTCGGGCCGCGTGTCCACGATGTGGTGGGCGCCGAACACGCCGCCGTTCTCCTCGTCCGAGAAGAACGCGACGATGAGGTCGCGCTGCGGCTGCCCTCCCCCGCCCAGGATGTCTTGGAGGGCGGTGATGACCATGGCGTCCATGTTCTTCATGTCAACGGCGCCCCGGCCCCAGAGGAGCCCGTCCTTCACCACGCCGCCGAAGGGGTCGACACTCCAGTTCGCGGGATCGGCAGGCACGACGTCCGTGTGGCCGTGGATGACGAGCGCGGGCTTGGCCCTATCGGCACCCTCGATGCGGGTGATGACGCTCGTGCGGCCGGGCGCGGCATCCACATACTCCGTCTTCAGGCCCATGCCCTCGAGGAGCGCGCCGAGATACTCGGCGGCCTCGGTCTCGCCGTTCGAGTTCCCCTCCCCGTAGTTCGTGGTATCGAACCGGATCAGATCGCGGGCGATGCGGGCAGTCTCTTCGAGGTCTTCGGGCTGCGTCATTCGACCACGCTATCAGCGTGCTATTCTCTTACCTCGGTGCTCCTGCGAAGGAAATCCACTGCGCGCGGATGGCGGAAATGGCAGACGCGCTAGCTTGAGGTGCTAGTGCCCGTATAGGGCGTGGGGGTTCAAGTCCCCCTTCGCGCACAAACGAATGAAGACGCTCTTACGAGGGCGTCTTCTTTCGTTTAAACGGTGGGTTGAGTAGGCCGCCCGCGGCCGTATCGAAACCAGGCCGTCGATCAATCGGCGCTCTGCAGGCGGCACCGATTGGGAGTTGGGTCTCAGGGAGTCCGCAGCCGAATTGTCGGGAAGTACGTGGCGTAGCGCCGCGCGTCCCTCGTGAGCAGTGTCAGGCCGGAGACGACTGCGTGGGCACCGATGTAGAAGTCAGGAAGAGGCGACCTGCGCTGCCCTCCACGCCGTCGGTAGGCCTCGAACGCCTTGCCCGCGAGGAAGCCGGCCGGGTACGGCAGTGTTGCGCGCCTCAGTACGCGGGGTGGCAACAACCGGTCGAGCGCGTCGATGTCGCGGAACCTGGTCGAGACTTCCGAGTAGATCAGCGGATTGATGAAGAGGGGCGACCGTCGTGCCGCGTCTGCAAGCGCCGACGACGACCACGTGAACCAGTTCGAATCCTCGGTGACGATGTCGAGCAGAACATTCGAGTCAACGAGATAGCCGCCCGACTCAAGCATCGTCGGAGTAGCTTCGGGTCAGTTCCATGATCTCGTCAGTGGTGAGGGCGCCTGACCCCGACCCTGTCAGGTTCGCGATCACCTCGTCGATGGCGTGCGGCTTGCTCGAGTCTGTTCGCTGGATGCCGATCCAGCCGTCTTGCTCGACGAACTCGACATCGGTCTCAGGCATGAATCCGTAGCGCTCTCGGATCGCGCGAGGGATGGTGACCTGGCCCTTGGAAGTGATGCGCATGTTCACATCGTAATTCTTACGACTCACGGTAAGAAAGAAGACAGCCGGGTCGGACCTGTGGAGAAGGCTCTCAGCTGGCGTACTTGTCAAGCCGTGTGCTACCGGGCACGACGCTCGGGTCGAGGGCCTCGATCACGAGCGGGAAGTCCGCGGGGGCGCCGGGCGATCGCCACACGCGGACCGCAGCACCGACGCCGGGAACCTGGGTCTGCAGCAGCATCCGGGCCGAGCTCGTACGGCGCTGCCAGGTGGCCAGGAGCGAGTCATCCGCATCGACTGTGAGCTCGAATCTGCTCACGGAGCCGTCTTCGATGGTCGACACGTCGCGGGCGGCGACTGTGCCCGTGGTCAGCCGGACGCTGCCCAGCGACGCGGTCCAGCGGGCCTGGGCGAGCGCGCGCTCCCTGCCGGTGCCGATGGCTGAGACATAGACCGCCCAGAGGGCGACGCTCATCCCGAGGAGGATCACGGTGAACAGGAGGGAGAACCACCAGCCGGGGGTCTCGCTGGTCCAGAGCACCCACACGAAGAAGCAGGTGGCGAGGCTCTCGATGACCAGCAGCGCTGCGAAGAGGGCCCGAGCCGAGGCCTTCATCGCGCCGCTGAGGCGGAGGTCTTCCGGCGGGGTCTCAGGTCCCCACTCCTGCAGCAGGTGGACGACGTGGGCGACCGACATGCTCAGGCCGCGGCATCCTTGTCGACGGGCGTGCCGTAGGCCGCGGTGACCAGGATCGGGATGTGGTCGGACGAGCCGCGAGGCATGGTCTCGACGTTCTCGATCGTGAAGCCCTGCGAGGTGACGAAGTCGAAGTGCCCGCGGAAGAATTTGTACGCGGTGTAGGTGCGGCGGTCGCTCAGCGTCAGGTCGTAGCCGGTCTTCGCGACCTTGTCGGAGAGGCCGTCCTGGAAGAGCGGGTAGTTGTAGTCGCCGACCATGATGATCGGAACGCCGTTGCCGAGCTGCTGCAGGAGTTCGTGGGCCGCCTTGATCTGCTTGCGGCGCAGGGAGTTGAGGGCGGTCAGCGGCGCCGCGTGGAAGGAGGCGAGCACCAGCTCGTGGCCCGTCTCACGGTCGACGAGCTTGGCGCCCACCAGGCGCTCCGGGGTCGGCGAGAAGATCAGGTCGTGCAGCGACTTCTTGAGCTCGAACGACTGGCTGGCCACCTGCTCGTACCGGTCTTTGCGGTAGTAGACGGCGAGGCCGAGGCGGTTGCTCTTGGTCGCATCAGCGAGGTGCAGGTCGCCGATCTCCGCGGGCAGCTCCGCCGCGATGCACTCCTGAAGGCACAGCGCGTCGAGGCCCGGCGTCTTCGCGAGCTCGACGAGCTCCTTCATGGCGCGGTTCTTGCGGAGGTTGTAGCTGATGACTCTGATCAATGACCTGCTTACCTTCCCGAACGAAGACACCAGCCTAAGTGCCGTGACGGGTATTCGACGTCATCGCCGGATACGACAGGCCTAACCTTCGCCCATGTCCCGGCGAACGCACGGTGAATTCCGTCGGGAAGCTCGACGGCTACCGGTTCAGGCGCCCCAGGACTCTGGCCATGATGCGGTCGAGGTCGGCGACATCCGACGCGTCCAGGTCGGCGAACACCAGGTCGCGCACGGTGCCGACGTGGCCGGGCGCGGTCGCGACGACCTTCTGCCAGCCTGCCTCGGTGAGTGTCGCGACCGTCGCGCGCCGGTCGTCGGGGCACTGCGCCCGTTCGAGGTATCCGCGCTGCTCGAGGCGGGATGCCACGTGCGAGAGCCGCGGCAGGGAAGAGTTCGTGAGCTCGGCGAGGGCCGTCATCCGGAGCGTTCGGCCCGGCGCCTCGGAGAGCATGGCGAGCGTGAAGTAGTCGAAGTGGCTGAGCTCGGCATCCCTGCGCAGCTGCGAGTCGAGCGCGCCGGGCAGCACTTCGACGACCTCGATGAGCTTGCGCCAGGCCGCCTGCTGCGCGTCGTCCAGCCACTCGGTCATCTGCCGATCCTACGTGCGGCCCGACTCAGCGGAGGGCGCGCGCGATCCCCTCCGCGTTCGCGCGCAGCCACTCCCCGCGCCGCCGGATGAGGTCGCCCACGCCCTCGCGCCACATCCGCTCCCACCCGCCGCCGAGGGTCTCGGCCCGCAGCTTCATGCGCCGGTAGCTCAGGTCCGCACGCTGGGCGCCGAACTCGGCGAGTCCGGCCCGCTCCTCGGCGGTCCAGCCGTAGGCGTCCGCGAACACGCGCAACCGCGCGAGCTGGTCGAGGTCGTGGCGCAGGTCGGCAGGCGCGCGCAGCGGCACCCAGTGCATCGCGGTGTTGAACGAGTCGATGAGCCGCGTCGTCGGGCCGGCGAGGTCGAAGTCGACGAGGCCGACCGCCTCTCCCCCGCGCACCACGGTGTTCTGCGGCGTGACGTCGAGGTGGCTCACGAGCTCGAACTCGTCCTGTGCGACGGACTGCTGCGGGAAGGGCTCCACGGGCACGTAGCCGGCGGATGCCTCGTGGAGCCGCCGGACCAGGCGGGCGACCGACGCCAGCAGGGCATCCGTGAGCGCCCAGGGCGGCAGGTCGTCTCCCGCGACGTCGCCGTCGAGGAAGGTGAGCACGTCGCGGCCCTGCTCGTCGAGGCCGAGGAACCGCGGGCTGCCGTCGAACCCGACGGCCTCGAGGTGGTCGAGGTACGCGGCTACCGCCCAGGACTGCTCCTGGTGCGGCCGGCGCACGGTACCGCCGACGCGCACGACGCCCTCGGTCACGTCGCCCTTCGGCAACTCGACCTCGGCTCCGTCTGCGCCCGAGTACCGGCGCGAGCGCGGCGGGATCACGGCTTGCGCGCCACGATGAGCGCGCGGCGGGACTGCGAGAGGAACGAGCCGTGCTCGGCGATGTGGTCGTACAGGGCCTCAAGGCGGTCGCGGTACTTCTCGACGCTGAAGTCGGGCACGGTCCAGATCACCTTGCGCAGGAAGACGACGACGGATTCCACGTCGAAGAACTCGACCCGGAGGGACTCCTGCTGCACGTCGAGGACCTCGAGCCCCACGTCCTCCGCGCCCGCGCGCAGGCGCTCGGCGGCGGGGACCGTGTCGATCGGCTGCGGCCCCATCATGAACTCGTACAGCTCCCGGTTGGTACCGTGCACCACCTGCTGCGAGAGGAACGTGCCACCCGGAGCGAGCACACGGGAGATCTCCGCCCACGGCGTGATCTCGGGGAGGCGCGAGACGACGAGGTCGAAGGCGCCGGCGTCGAACGGCAGCGGTGCGGCGTCGTCGACGTGCGCGACCGTCGCCCCGAGCGGCTCGAGGTTGCGGCGCGCGATGGCGAGGTTGGGGGGCCACGACTCGGTGGCGGCGATCCGGTCGGGCAGGCGCTCGGCCGCGCGGAGGGCGCGGGAGTAGACCTCCCCGCCGCCGGTCTCGATATCGAGGCTCGCGGCCGCGCTGCCCAGGGCGGCGGCAAGGAGGCCTGAATAGCCCCAGGACGGCCGCTCCTCGGTTGCGTGCCCCGCGAACCAGGAGAAGTCCCAGCCGTCCACCGGCACGGCCTGGCCGGCTGCGAGCTGCTCCTCGAAGTCCATGGTCCGACGCTACTGCGTGGTCGTGCTCTCGATGCTCATGACGAGCACGACGCGGTCGGGGCTGTCTTTCGGCGGCTGCTGCTCGGCGTTGCCGTAGCGCTTGCCGAGGACGACGTAGAACTCGCCCTCGGGGTCGGGGATGACCTCGACGAGCCTGCCGCGAACCTCGAGGTAGTGGAACGGGTTCACGGGGTCGATGATGGCGAGGCTCATGGACGGGTTGTGCATGAGGTTGCGGTACTTCGCCCGCTTCGTCGTGTGGGTAAAGCGGATGCTCTCGCCGTCGTACAGGAACCACATCGGGTTCACCTGCACCGTGTCATCCGGCCGGATCGTACCCAGGTACGCGTAGTTCGGGTTCTGGAGGAGTGGGACGAGGTGCTCGGGGATGACGGTGCTCATGGTTCCAGTGAACCATCAGGCGTAGCGAACACTTCCCAATCGGGTGCGGACGTCGAACAGCTCGTTGCCGCCGATGGGCTGCGCGCCGTCGAGCCCCTGGCGCAGGAGCATCCCCAGGTACGACTGCTGGACGGCGAGGGCGGGTGTGCCGCGCACCTTCCCCAGCTCGGTCACGGGCTCCTCGATCGCGGCATCCGGAAGCACGATCACGAGAGCAGTGAAATGGACCCTGAGCGAGCGCGACAGCGACCTCGCGCGGGCGGCGAGCTCGTGCACGGGCTGCTCCCCCGCGAGGGCGTCGCCGATGAGCTCGCCGCGCCGCACCCGGACCGGGCCGCCGAAGTCCTCGGAGAGCATCGCGAAGAGGCCGGTGGGCCCGAGCACGATGTGGTCGATCTTGCGCTCGGAGTCCTCGGTGGCCACGTCGTGCCAGGCCGTGAAGCCGATGCCGAGGGTGTTGAGCGTGCGCGCGGTGGCCTCCTCCGCCAGGGCGTCGGCGAGTGTGCGGCGGATCTCGCGGGGCGCGCTGCGCACCAGCACGGGGTCGTAGGGGTCGTCGACCGTGACGCCACGGCCGACCCACTCGCGCAGCTGGTCCAGGTAGCGCTCGCGCCGCCAGCCGCCCGGGTGCCCGTACGAGCGCGTGCTCGGCCTGGTGTCCTGCCGCGGTCGGGCGGCCTGCGCGGTGAACGCGGCGCGGTCCTGGGAAGCCCCCCGGCCCGCGTCGTACGCCGCCCGCTTCTGCGGCGAGCTCACGCGGTCCCACGCGAGCTGCACGGCGTTGAAGCGCTGCGGGTCGCCGCCGGTGTCGGGGTGGGTGTCGCGCAGGGCCTTGCGGAACGCCCGGCGCAGCTCGTCGTCAGTGGCCGTTGCCGGAACCCCGAGAATCTCGTACGGGCTCGCGGAGAGAGGACTGTCGGGCACCACGCAACAATACCCGCGCCGTTCCCAGCTTCGCGGGCGTATGTTGTGGACGTGACCACTATTTCCGAGATTCCCCTCACCACCATCGACGGAGGCACCACCTCCCTCGCCGAGTTCGACGACAAGGTCGTGCTCATCGTCAACGTCGCCTCGCGCTGCGGCCTCGCTCCCCAGTACGAGAAGCTCGAGGAGCTGCAGAAGACCTACGGCGACCGCGGTTTCACCGTGCTCGGCTTCCCCAGCAACCAGTTCCTCCAGGAGCTCGGCAGCACCGACGCCATCAAGGAGTACTGCTCCCTCACGTGGGGCGTGACGTTCCCCATGTTCGACAAGGTGAAGGTCAACGGCAAGAACGCGCACCCGCTCTACAAGGAGCTCACCAAGACCGAGGACGCCTCCGGCAAGGCTGGCAAGGTGCAGTGGAACTTCGAGAAGTTCGTCGTCGCCAACGGTGTCGTGCACCGCTTCCGCCCGAAGACCGAGCCGGATGCCCCTGAGATCGTCTCCCTGATCGAAGAGTCGCTCGGCTCTTAGTCTTCCGGGCCTAGAGCACCACGATCGTGTAGCTGTAGGCCGGATCGATCGGCTCGCCCTGGCTCTGGGCGGACTCGCTCGCGGTGATGATCACGCGGTAGGCCGCGTTCTGCACGATGTACACCCGCCGGGTGGGCAGTTCGTCTGAGCCCTCCTCCGACCAGCCCTGGCGGGCGAACTCGGCGAGCAGGGCATCCACGTCGTCGTAGCCGCCCACGAACATCGCCGAGTACGACTTCCTGCCGTCGCTGTTGACGAATGAGAGGAAGTTCGACTTCACCCAGCGATTCGCGAAGGCGGGAACTCCGGCGGGGAAGCCGCGCGGCAGGTCGGCGCCCATCGGGAACGAGCCGTTCGGCTCGGAGCGGGTGTAGACGTCCTCGGGCAGCACCTGCTCGGGGGTGAGGGTCACGATCTCGGAGTCGAGGGGCGGGCCGTCCTGGACGGCCTCCGCCGTGGGGGTGCTCGTCTCCGGGGTGACCACCGGGCCCGGCGCCGGCAGCAGCGAGCAGCCGGAGAGTGCGAGCACGGCGACCAGGACGGTGAGTGTTCCTCGGACGTTCATCGGTCCGAGCCTAGCGAGCGACCTAGGCTTGTGTGGTGCGTCTCCTTCTCATCCGCCACGGCCAGACTCCCGCGAACGTCGACGGGCGGCTCAACACAGCAGTACCCGGCCCCGGGCTCACCACACTCGGGGAGCGGCAGGCGGTCATGATCCCGCGCGCTCTGCGGGGAACGCCGATCGACGCGATCTACGCGAGCCTGCTGGTACGGACGCAGCTCACGGCCCGTCCGCTCGCCGAAGACCGGGGGCTCGAGGTGGCGGTGCTGGAGGGCATCCATGAGATCGAGGCTGGCGACCTGGAAGATCTGCGCGACCGCGCGAGCGTGCGCACCTACCTCGAGACCGCGTTCGCGTGGGGCCTGGGCGACCTCGACCCCGTGATGCCCGGGGGCACAGACGGGCACGCGTTCTTCCGCCGGTTTGACGCGGACATCGCGACCGTCGCCGCGGCCCACGGGAGCGCCGTCATGGTGAGCCACGGCGCGGCGATCCGGGTGTGGGTGGCCGGGCGCGCGACCAACGTGCCGCCGTCGTACGCGGGCGAGCACGACATCGACAACACGGGCGTGATCGAGCTCGAGGGATCCCCCGAGGCGGGCTGGACTCTGGTCAGCTGGCAGGGCACGCCCGTGGGCGGAGCACAGCTCGCGGATGCCACCGCGGAAGACCCGACGGGCGAGACGCTCGCCGACGCGACGGACTAGCGCCCTCCGCCCCCGCCTCCTCCGCCGCCACCGCCGGAGAAGCCGCCGCCCATCGAGCCGCCGCTGAACGTCGAGCCGAAGCTGCTCCCGCTGCTCGACCAGCTCGTGCCGCTGCCCGAGATGGGCGCGTAGACGGCCGACTGGAAGCCGCCGACGGCGTTCGAGAACACGACGGCGTTGAAGGCCGACTGGCCCACGAACCAGTCTGGCTGCTGCGACGGATCGGCCTCGATCCGCACCGCGAGCTCCTTGGACCATTGGTCCTCGACGCCCCACAGCACCGCCCAGGGCAGGAGCTTCTCGTAGAGCTTGATCATCTCCTGGTTGTTGCCGACATCGATGCGCTCGGCGCCAGTCGGGCTCTGCAGGAACTTCAGCCGCTCCTCCTCGGCGACGGTCAGGTAGAGCTTCATGCCGAGCAGGAACTCGTGGGCCTCCGCGCCCTTCGCCGTGAGTCGCAGGGGCCGGCGCGACAGTACGGCCGTGATGATGAACGCGATCGTGCCGACGAGCAGGGTGGGCCACAGGAAGCCGCTGACGTTGTTGAAGGTGCCCGCCGAGACCACGAGGGTGCCGAGGGCGACGAGCCCGAGCACGATCTGCGCCGCGAGGAGAGCGATGCCCGCTCCGCGGCCGGGCGGGCGCTCCTTGAACCCGGCGCTCTCGAGCGACTCGTTGGCCTTCGTCCCGAGCGCGAAGAGCTCTCGGGCCTCGGTCTGCTGGGATTCGCCGAACGGCGCTGTGACGCCGGGCTCGGGGTTCTCCCCGAAGAGGATGGCGAGGATCGCCTGGTCCTCGGCGTTCGTGCGGTCGGAGCCTAGGTACTGCAGGGAGTACGGCTCGTCGGTGCCCTCGACCGCGTAGGCGAGGATCCGGATGTTCTTGCGCACCGCGAGGCGCACGAGGGCGGCGGGAATCGCGGCCATCGACCGGGATTCGAGGTAGGCGGACTGCAGGATGGTGATGCCCTCGGGCTCGGAGTACTGCGCGATGACCGTCCCGCGGCCGGCAGCTCCCCTGCTCGAGCGCACGCGGGCCGCGATCGCCGCGCCCAGCGTGCCGAGGCCCAGCACGCCCAGTGCGCCGGAGAGGAGGTCGATGTACCACGGGATGGGCACGACCACCCCGCGCGTGGGCACCGGCGTGACGAAGGTGCCCGTGTCGAAGCCGACGACCAGGGTCACGTTCTCCCTCGCGCCGAGCCCGTCGACGGAGACCGAGAAGTCCGTGGGCGACTCCGTCGTCACGGGGCAGGTGTCTGTCGAATCCTGCGGCCCCGAGTAGCAGGCGGTGTTGCCGGAGAGGGATGCCTCGAGCGCCGGGTCGACGTGCAGCACGCCCGAGACCGTGCCGAAGGGCTGGTCCCAGCCGGTGCCGTTGAGATCCCAGTAGAACTCGTCGGAGTCCGTGTCGTCGAAGTGCCGCACGACGTTCTCCTGCGTATACGTGATCACGTAGGTGGTCGTGCCGTGCACGAACTCGTCGGTGCCGAGCGAGACATTCAGGAAGTCACCGTCGGCATAGAGCTCGTACGCGACCGGGCTGCCGTTCTCGTCGACGACGGCGGTGACATCCGTGTTGAGGTCGACTCCGTCGTAGTCGTTCGGGATCGCGCGGATGATCCCCCGGTTCTGATCGAAGTCGGGGAACACCGCCACGATGGTCTCCACGACCGCGAGCTCAGAGGTGCCGTCGGCCGCGCGCGTGAGCGTGTAGTCGGCGTGGAACGAGTCGAAGGTGAAGTCCGAGGTGTCGGCGTGCGCGGCGATCGGGACCGCGACGAACGCTAGGGCGAGCAGGATGACTGGACCAAGGAGTCGGCGCACGGGTCGAGCCTAGGTCAGTCGCCTGTCAGTAGTGGTCGCGAGCCTGCAGGATGACGACGTGCGTGTCAGTCACGAGGTACACGAGCCGGTTAGCCTCATCGATTCGCCGCGACCAAGCGCCGGAGAGGATGTGCTTGAGCGGTTCCGGTTTGCCAGTCCCGATGAACGGATCCCGAAGAATCTCCTGGATTAGCGCGTTCACCCGCTTCAGCGCCTTTCGGTCCTGGCCCTGCCAGTGGGTGTAGTCCTCCCACCCGCTGCGGTCGAAGGCGCGTTGCCGGCTCACCCCTCAAGCAGGTCGTGCGTCTCGAACTCACCGCGGCGGGCGCGCTCCAAAGATGTGAGCAGCCGCTCGGCCCCCTTGGCATTCCGCAGTAGATAGGCCGTCTCCGTGATGGCGTCGTAGTCGTCTTTGGAGAGGAGTACGGCGTTGCCGTGCTTCGAGACGACCTCGACGGCAGAATGATCTTCATTTACCTGCTGAATGAGTCCGAACAGGTTGCGCCGAGCATCGCTCGCGGTGATCGCAGACATCAGGACGCTCCTTCCAGTGGTACCGGAAAGCGTACCACTCCTAGTCGCGCCACCCCAGGGGCTTCGCAACGTCCTGCACGATCGAGCCGAGCAGTTTCGCGTTGTACTCGACGCCCAGCTGGTTCGGCACCGTCACCAGCACGGTGTCCGCTGCCTGGACCGCTGCATCCGTTCGCAGCTGCTCGACGATCTCGTCGGGCGCGCCCACGTAGCTCTTGCCGAAGCGCGCGAGGCCGCCGTCGAGGTAGCCGACCTGGTCCTCGCTATTGCGCTCGCCGCCGAAGTAGCGGCGGTCGACGTCGTCGGTGATCGGCAGGATGCTGCGGCTCACCGACACCCGAGGCACGCCCTCGTGGCCGGCCTCGCGCCAGGCACTGCGGAAGATCTCGATCTGCTCGGCCTGCAGCTCATCGAACGGCACGCCCGTGTCCTCGGTGAGCAGCGTCGAGCTCATGAGGTTCATGCCCTGCTCCCCCGTCCACTTCGCGGTGGCACGGGTTCCCGACCCCCACCAGATGCGCTCGGAGAGGCCCGGTGACTGGGGCTGGACGGCCAGCAGGCCGTTGCCACGGGCGGTGCGCGCGACGGGCGCGCCGCCGATCGCGGCACGGAACAGCTCGGTCTTCGCGCGGGCGTCGTCTGCGGCATCCCGGCCCTCTGCAGGCACGTAGCCGAACGCCTCGTAGCCGTTGAGGGCAGTCTCGGGCGACCCGCGGCTCAGGCCGAGCTGCAGCCTGCCCCCGCTGAGGAGGTCGGCGGCAGCCGCGTCCTCCGCCATGTAGAGCGGGTTCTCGTAGCGCATGTCGATCACGGCGGTGCCGAGCTCGATCGTCGAGGTGCGCACGCCCATCGCGGCGAGCAGCGGGAACGGGCTCGCGAGCTGGTTGGCGAAGTGGTGCACGCGCACGTAGGCACCGTCGACTCCGAGCTCCTCCGCGGCGACCGCGAGCTCGACGCTCTGCAGGAGCGCGTCGCCCGCCGTGCGCGCCACCGAGCCCGGCACCGGCTGGTAGTGGCCGAAGGAGAGGAATCCGATGCGCTTCATGCCGGGTACAGCGCATGCGTTCGCATTGATATTCCCGCGCATCCCGCGAGCGAACTCTTTAGGCTTAGGGCATGAAGGACGTTGCCCGCAAACAGCTTGCCCACGAGCCCGACGCCAAGCGCTACACGCTCATGGTCGACGGGCACCTCGCCGCGGTTGCCGACTACGCGGTCAACGGCAATTCGATCTCGTTCCACCACACCTTCACCCAGCCGAGCCTGCGCGGCAACGGCTACGCCGGCGAGGTGGTCGCCTTCGCCGTCGATGACGTCGAGAACAACTCCACCCGCCGCATCGTCCCGATGTGCTGGTACGTCGCCCAGTGGTTCGACGAGCACCCGAGCCGATCGGGACTGCTGACCCGCTAACGGGTCATCCCCGTAGTGGGACTGACTCGGCCCGGATGCCCGTGGCTACAGTCAGGGTGTTACTTAGTACGGCGGGGGGCCGACATTGTCACTCATGGAGCGCGGGACCATTCCCGCGGGATGGTACCCGGACCAGTCCGGAGCTGAACAGCTCCGCTGGTGGGATGGCGAAGCATGGTCATCCGAGGTGCGCCCGCTGGTCATCGACATGGTGCCCGATTTCGTCACCTCTCGTACTTCTCAAAGCAGGCTGGCGTCGACCCCCGAACGGTCGGCGCCGGCTCCTCACCTGTCCGAGACTCTCACCCGCAGGCAACTGCGTGAGATGCTCGGAGGACCGCTCACCACTGAGCCGACCACGGACCAGACGCGCTACTAGCGGACAGAAAGACGAATGGCAGACACTTCAGGGCTACCGCCGGAGGGCTGGTATCCCGATCGACCCAATGCCGCTCGGCTGAGGCACTGGACCGGCGCGGGCTGGACCAACGAGTTCAGGCCGATCGACGCGACCCCGGCTCCGGCGCCCGATGCAGCGCCCGCTGTCGCCGTGGTTCCCAAGGATGCTCCGGTCCGCGAGACGACCGACCAGGCTCGCTCCCGCCGCGAGCTTCGCGCGCAGGTGGGCACGCTCGCGCAGGGCGAGCCCGACACTCCCGCGGCGGGCATCGAGCCGATGGCCCGTGCCACGCCCCAGCCGGTAGTGCTCGAGACCCCGGTCGAGCCCCAGCCTGCGCCTGAGCCCGCGCCCGTCGCATCCGCCCCCGAGCCCAACCCCGCGCTCTCGAGCGTCGCCCGTGCGCGCGCGGCCGGCGGCTACGCCCCGATCCGCCAGCAGCAGACGTGGCAGGAGTCCTTCGCGCAGAATGCCGCGCAGCCCACGGGCAGCTCGCAGACCTTCGCGGGCTGGCTGTACGCGGCATCCCCGCTGTGGCTCGGCGCCCTGCTGATCGCGGGCATGACCGTCTTCTCGATCGTCAACCCGCTGCTCGTGCAGGCCGGGCTCGCGATGGTGGGGTTCGCGATGACGTTCCTCCTGGCGCGCCAGGACATCCGGCAGCTGAAGGACAGCGGCTACCGACCGCCGTCGCTGTGGTGGGTGCTGCTGCCGCTGCTGTACTTCGTCGTGCGCATGGTGCGTGTCGGCCTGCGTGGCGCCGGGATGGTCGTCACGTACCTGATCTCTGCGGTCGCCCTGAGCGGGCTGCTCTACTTCGCCCTCATGGGCAACCTCGCGCTGCTGTCGGCTATCACGCCGTCTGTGCCCGCCGACAGCACAGCGATCCCGACTCCCGTCATCACGCTGACGGCGCAGGAGCGCGCGACAAGCCTCACGCAGGCAGGCACCGAGGCCGAGCTCCGGCTCGAACTCGCCAAGACGTGGGAGGTGGGAACAGTCGAGTGCGTGCCGTTCCCCTCGACCGACGCCGGAACCACGACGACGTGCGTCGTGCAGCTCGACGGGGTCAGCTACAACGCGGGCCTCGAGGTCACGCCCGACCAGCCTGGCGCGGCGTTCCTTCTCACGGGCATGCTGCCCGTCCCGTAAAGCTCGGTGAGGGGCGGATGCCCGAGCGTCCGCCCCTCACCGTCTCCTGTGCGGGTGCCTACGCTGCGCCGCCGGCCTTCCGGCGGACGAAGCCGATG
Source organism: Rhodoglobus sp. (assembly GCA_025463515.1). GTDB lineage: Bacteria > Actinomycetota > Actinomycetes > Actinomycetales > Microbacteriaceae > Rhodoglobus. Next base: position 46,063 of record JAODAQ010000027.1, on the reverse strand, counting down.
ATCCCCGTAATCACGAAGAGCGCGAGGCCGATGATGGCGAGCCAGATCAGCCCCTTCACCGTGAATCCGACCACGGAGATGATCAGCCAGAGTACGAGCAGTCCAATGATGAGTCCCATGTCCTCCACGGTAGATCGGGACCGCGCGCAGCGGCGGGGGCTTGCGGATCGTCCCTGAGAGGCGTACTACTCCCAGCGTCCGCCGACGCGCTCGGTGACCCGCCAGCCGGTGACCTCTGCGGCGCGCGAGGTGGAGGCCGCGACGACGTGTGCTGCCACCTGGTTCGCGACCTCGCGGTCGTCGGCCGTGAACCGCACGACGATGCGCGCCTCGCCCCGCACTACCTGGAGGTCCGACGCCTCGAGCACCGCGAGCTCGAGGGTCGCGGCCCGCGCGGCGGGGAGTACGGCATCCGCCGCGCCGTGGAGCGCCCCGACGGCCATGGTCACTCGGTAGGAGGGCATGGTCGATACCCTAGACGTGATGACTATCACCGCTGCCGCCGATGGATCCGCTCTCGGCAACCCCGGGCCCGCAGGCTGGGCCTGGTACGTCGACGACAACACCTGGGCGGCGGGCGGCTGGAAGCACGCGACGAACAACCAGGGCGAGCTCATGGCCGTTCTCGACCTGTTCCGCGCGACCGCGCACGTCGACGACGACCTGCACATCCTGTGCGACAGCCAGTACGTCATCAACTCCGTGACCAAGTGGATGCCCGGCTGGAAGGCCAAGGGCTGGCGCAAGGGCGACGGCAAGCCCGTCATGAACCTCGAGCTGCTCAAGCAGATCGACGCCGCGCTGGTCGGCCGCCGCTATCGCTTCGAGTGGGTCAAGGGGCACATCGGCCACATTATGAACGAGGCGGCGGATGCCCGTGCCCGGGGTGCGGCGGAGGCCTTCGCCCGCGGCGACCAGCCAGACACGGGCCCGGGCTACCCCGGCGGCGCGACCTCGGTGGTCGAGCCGCTCGAGACCCGGCAGGCTCCCGAGACGCTCTTCTAACCCACCCCGTCAACGGGGGGACGCCCCGCGAGCATCCCTCGACTACCGTCGAAGAGTCAGTTCGGGCGACGGGGGAAGCAGATGCACGAGGGTGGAGCAGCGCTGCCGCCGGCGGGGTGGTACCCCGATTCCTTCGATCTGACTCGCCGTCGCTGGTGGGACGGCGCCGCGTGGACGGCGCACGTCGCGCCGCTGGAGGCTGCGGCACCAGCCGTCGCCGTGCTCGACCGCCCTGCCACCCTGTCGTCGTTCGACTCCGCGCGTCTCGCGGCGGGATATGACGTGACCAGGAGCGCGCCAGCCGGGCACACCGGGATGATGGCCCCCGGGGACTACGCCAGCAATCCCCTCAGGTTGGGGAGCCCGCACACCCTGCCCGCGTGGTTCATCGCGCTGTCGCCGCTCTGGTACGCCGGCGTCGGCATACTGGTCGGCTTCGTCTCGTCACTGCTCGTGCCCGGTGTGAACCGCGAACTGCTCGCAGGACCTTCCCTCGTCGCATTCGCGCTCATACTCTTCGCGTTCGCGCGCGTCGACCGCTCAAGGCTGTACGACAGGAACTACCGCCCGGTCGCGCCGGCCTGGGCGCTGCTGCCGATCGTCTACTTGATCATCCGCACGGTCAGGACGGGCTGGCGCGGGGCAGGCCTGCTCGTCACCCACATCCTGCTGCAGCTGCTGTTCCTCGCGGTGATCGCGCTAGCGGTCTACGCGATCCTGGCCGCGATGAACCCCACGCTGCTCCCCTAACGACCTTCAATAGCGGCGCGAGTCGTCAAAATCTGCTATGAAAATGCAGATGGGGAGCACATTTTGACGACTGGGGCGTGAGGCGGCCCCGCTACTTCTGCTTCTGCAGCTGCGCGAGCAGCTCGGGGGCGCGTCGGTCGAGGATGCGGCCGCCGAGGCGAACGCCGAGTACGAGCAGCGCGGTGCCCACGATCAGGCCGACCGGGATGGACAGCCATCCGAGCAGAGGGTTGTCGGTGGCGAAGCCGACAAGCGCGAGCACGAGCTCCGGCAGGATGAGCACCCCGAGCACCGCCCACGACGCGAACGTCGTGAGCATGAGGCTGAACCCGCCGCCCGGCCGGGCCTTGAACGGGCTCTCGCCCGGTGCCGGCACCGGGAAGGTGAGCCGGCCCGAGATCAGTGACGACACGGCGAACCCGGAGAGCAGGATGCCGATCGTGATTCCGAGGAGCCCCGGGAGCAACTGCCACGTGTTGGAGACGGCCACGCTCGCCACCACCAGCGCGAGCGACAGGGGCACCGCGAAGACGGCAAGCGCGATCACCCTGCCGAGCCGGTCGGCGATACCGCTCACGCCGGTCTGGACGTGCAGCGCGAACGCGGTGTTGTCGTACGACACGTCCGTGTAGATCGACATCGCGAGCAGGACGGCGACAACGGGGCCGACCCAGACGAGGATCGCGAGGTTCTCCCCGAAGCCGCCCCAGAAGAACAGCAGCGCCGGCACGATCGGGATCGTGATCAGCGACTGGGCGTAGCGCGGGTCGCGAACCCAGTAGGTCAGGGCGCGCGCGGCGACGGCTCCGGTGGGCGTACCGGGGAAGATGCCGAACAGGCCGCTGCCGCGCTTGGACACCTGGGCGGTGGCGGCGCGCGCGGGGCGCTCGAGTGCGCGGCCCAGCCCCCAGCGCCACAGGGCGACGAACAGCACGAGGGTCGCGAGGGCGATCAGCAGCTCGAACCCGGCCTTGGCGAAATCGCCGGATGCCACATCCGCCGGCACCGCCCACACCGCGCCGAACGGGGTCCAGCCGACGACCTGGGCGATGGTCGGCAGGATGTCCGAGGCCTCCCGCAGCAGGTTGGACACGAGGAAGATGATCGGGCCGAGGAGCAGTAGCGGGATGAACACGATGAGCGTGCGGGCCTCGCGGGCGCGGCGCCCGGCGCCGATCCGCGAGGCGAGAGCGGCGAGCATCCGGGAGCCCACTACCGCCGTGAAGACGCCGATCGCGGCGCTCACGAGCGCGGCGAACGCCGCGAGCGGGTCGCGGCTCCACGTGACCACGGTGCCGAGGGCCGCGATCGAGGTGACGATACCGGGGACGCCGAGGACCCCGCTCACCGCGAGGGCGAGCACGAGGGTGTTGATCGGCACGGGGAAGGGGGCGAGCCGGGCAGTGTCGACGGTCTGGTCGATGCCCGAGGTCAGGACGGGCAGGAAGGTCCAGCCGAGGATCGTCGCGGCACCGGCGAGCACGACGAGGGTGCGCGCGAAGTCGATCGGTGCGGCGCGCAGGGCGATGAGCCCGACGATCACGATGCCGAGCAGGAACAGGCCGTACAGCCCGCCGAGGATGACGGCGACGATCTGCCACGGGCTCTTCCTGAGCCCGTTCGCGAGCAGCAGGAACCGCAGCCTTACGAGAGTCGCAACCATTCCGGCCCCTCCCCCTTGTTGCGGCCGCCCACGAGCTCGACGAAGCGGTCTTCCAGAGTCGAGCCCGCGCGCACCTCGTCGGTAGTCCCGGCGGCGATCACCCGGCCCTTGTCGATGACGGCGACGTGGTCGCACATGCGCTGCACCAGGTCCATGACGTGGCTCGAGACGATGACCGTGCCGCCGGACTTCACGAAGCCCTCGAGGATGTCGCGGATGTTCGCCGCGCTCACGGGGTCCACCGACTCGAACGGCTCGTCGAGGACGAGGAGCTGCGGGGCGTGGACGAGCGCGCAGGCCAGAGCGATCTTCTTGGTCATGCCCGCGGAGTAGTCGACGACGAGCGTGCTGCCCGCGCCCTCGAGGTCGAGCATCGTCAGCAGGTCGGCCGCGCGGGCGGTGACGACATCACGGTCCATGCCGTAGAGCAGGCCCGCGTAGGTGACGAGCTGGGTGCCGGTCAGGCGGTCGAAGAGCCGGACCCCGTCGCTGAGGTTGCCGACCAGGCTCTTGGCCTTCACGAGGTTGGTCCAGACGTCCACGCCGTGGATGCTGACGGTGCCGGCATCGGGCCGCAGCAGGCCGGTGGCCATCGAGAGCGTGGTGGTCTTGCCGGCGCCATTGGGGCCGACGAGCCCGAAGAACGAGCCGCTCGGAACGACCAGATCGAGGTCGTCGACGGCGGCATTGGTGCCGAAGCGCTTGGTGAGGTGCCTGATCTCGAGGGCGGGAGTCGACGTGGTGGCCATACTTCCACCCTATGGTGCGGCATTCGCCGTGCGTATCGTGGGGACATGACGCACACGTGGATGCACCGGGAACCCGAGCAGCTCGACAACGCAGCGCTCGACCAAGTCGACTGCTGGTGGCGCGCCGCCAACTACCTGTCGATCGGGCAGATCTACCTGCTCGCCAATCCGCTGCTGCGCGAGCCGCTCGTCAAAGACCACATCAAGCCGCGCCTGCTGGGCCACTGGGGCACGACGCCCGGCCTCAACTTCATCTACGCCCACCTCAACCGCGCCATCCGGCAGCGCCAGCAGCCCACGCTCTACGTGACCGGGCCCGGCCACGGCGGCCCCGGCATGGTCGCCAACGCGTGGCTCGACGGCACGTACTCCGAGGTCTACTCCCCCATCACCCGTGATGAGCGCGGGATGCAGCGGCTCTTCCGCCAGTTCTCCTTCCCCGGCGGCATCCCGAGCCACGTCGCGCCGGAGACCCCCGGGTCGATCCACGAGGGCGGCGAGCTCGGCTACTCGCTCAGCCACGCGTACGGCGCGGCCTTCGACAACCCCGAGCTCCTGGTCGCCACCGTGGTGGGAGACGGCGAGGCCGAGACCGGGCCGCTCGCGACGAGCTGGCATTCGAACAAGTTCATCGACCCGCTGCAGGACGGCGTCGTGCTGCCGATCCTGCACCTCAACGGCTACAAGATCGCCAATCCGAGCGTGCTCGCGCGCATCCCCGAGGAGGAGCTGCTCGACCTCATGCGCGGCTACGGCCACGAGCCGCACCTCGTGTCGGGCGGCTTCGACGGGGAGGACCCGCTGCTCGTGCACCAGCGCTTCGCCGCCGAGCTCGACGTCGTGCTCAACGAGATCGCGGCGATCAAGCAGCAGGCGGCGGATGGCACGATCGAGGGCACCCCGCGCTGGCCGATGATCATCCTCCGCACCCCCAAGGGCTGGACCTGCCCGGCGTACATCGACGGACTGCCCGTCGAGAACACCTGGCGCGCCCACCAGGTGCCCCTCGCGAACGCCCGGGACACCGAGGAGCACACGCGGATCCTCGAGGACTGGCTGAAGAGCTACCGGCCCGAGGAGCTGTTCGACTCCGCGGGGGTGCCGATCGCCAGCATCTCTGCCCTGGCTCCGGAGGGCGAACTGCGGATGAGCGCCACCCCGCACGCCAACGGCGGGCTCCTGCGCCGCGACCTCGAGCTGCCCGACTTCCGCGACTTCGCCGTGGACGTGCCCTCCCCCGGTGGGTCGGAGGGCGAGGCCACGAAGGTGCTCGGTGACTGGCTGGCGGGGGTCATCCGGAACAACCCGACGAATTTCCGCATCTTCGGGCCGGACGAGACCGCCTCGAACCGGCTGCAGAGCGTCTACACCGAGACCGACAAGCAGTGGAACGCGCCGATCTGGCCGGTCGACGAGCACCTCGCCCGCGCCGGCCGCGTGATGGAGATGCTGAGCGAGCACCAGTGCCAGGGCTGGCTCGAGGGCTACCTGCTCACCGGTCGGCACGGGCTGTTCAACTGCTACGAGGCGTTCATCCACATCATCGACTCGATGCTCAACCAGCACGCCAAGTGGCTCAAGGTCTCCGGTGACATCCCGTGGCGCAGGCCGATCGCCTCGCTGAACTACCTGCTCTCGTCGCACGTGTGGCGCCAGGACCACAACGGATTCAGCCACCAGGACCCGGGCTTCATCGACTACGTCATGAACAAGAAGGCAGACATCGTGCGGGTCTACCTGCCGGTGGATGCCAACACCCTGCTGTCGACGTACGACCACTGCCTGCGCACCGTCGACTACGTGAATGTCGTCGTCGCGGGCAAGCAGGTGGCGCCGAACTGGCTGTCGATGGATGACGCGGTCGCGCACTGCACGCGCGGCGTCGGCATCTGGGACTGGGCGGGCACCGAGGTCGACGGCGAGGAGCCGGACGTCGTGCTCGGCTGTGCCGGGGATGTCCCGACGCTCGAGACGCTCGCCGCGGCATCCCTGCTCCGGGAGCACATCCCGTCGCTCAAGGTGCGCGTCGTCAATGTGATCGACCTCATGCGGCTGCAGAGCGACACGGAGCACCCGCACGGGCTCGCGACCGGCGAGTTCGACGCGATCTTCACAACGAACCGCCCGGTGATCTTCGCGTACCACGGCTATCCGTGGCTCATCCACCGGCTCGCGTACAAGCACACCGGCCACGACAACTTCCACGTGCGCGGCTACAAGGAGGAGGGCACCACCACAACGCCCTTCGACATGGTCATGCTCAACGACCTCGACCGGTACCGGCTCGTCATGGACGTGATCGATCGCGTTCCGGGGCTGGGCGAGACCGCGGCATCCGTGCGCCAGGAGATGCAGGATGCCCGGCTGCGGGCCCGCGCCTGGACCCGCGAGCACGGTGAGGACATCCCCGAGGTCGCCCAGTGGGCGTGGGGCGACCAGGGTGTAGCGGCCGGCCAGGACACGGGCGACGACAACGCCTGAAGCCACGTAATCCAACCACGAGAGGAAGCCATGGAACGCGAGAACCCAGACCCCGATGCCGAGCAGCTGCTCAGCTACGACCACGTCGATGCCTCGTTCGACGCCGACCCCGACGTCGACGAGTTCGACGGGATCGACATCACCGAGAGCGACGGCCCCGACCTCGAGGCCGGAGACGACCTCGACACGGGTGCCGCGATCAGCGATCGGGACCGTTCATGAGCGAGCGGCCCGACGAGAGCGACGACCGGATGTTCACGAACTCGTTCGCGCCGTCGCCGGATCCGCTGACTGACCCGGTCTCGGACAAGCCCGAGGACGAATTGGACGAGGTCGAGGAGCTGCTGCCGAAGGGCGAGCCGGCGGACGGGACGGCGCCGCTGCCGTGACGGTGCTGCCAGAAGGATTCTGACGACCCAGCGGCAGAGGTACTGCATACCCAGCAATAGGATGCACGCATGATCAAGCGTGTACGTCTTCGAGCATTCAAGTCTGCCGTCAACGACGTCGAAATAGAGTTCGCGCCTCTTACGATCGTGGCTGGACCGAATAGCAGCGGTAAGAGCACGCTTCTGCAAAGCATTCTCTTGCTGTCTCAAACTCTTGCAAGCAAGGCAAGTTCTCGCGCGCTCGTACTCAACGGTAATTTGGTGCGACTCGGAACTTTCGACGAGGTACATTCCTACGGCAGTCGAGGTCGAATGATCAGGATTGGTATGGACATGGACTTGTCCAACGTCGGATCTTCGGGCACCTCAATTGCTCAAGTATCGACCGGTTTAGGTTCCGCAATCTCGACACGAAACATAACCATGGACGTCGAGTTTTCTAAGCCGACGCGAAAGTTCGCGGCTGAGAACCACCTCGATCCCCAGCAGCCGCAACTTAACTCCTTCCGGATGACGACATCTACATCTTTGCCTGAGCCTCGGAGTTCTGCGACTGCTTCGATGAGCGCGAAGGCTCGTCAAACCAAGGCCGGCCCAGCCCTAGATACTCCCTTTGGTGACATTGGGCAGAGCTTCAACGTCAAATTGGATTCTCAGTCCAACGCAGACATGAACCGCGCAAATACGGGGGTTGAGGTGGAGGGCATGCTTTCGAATCACTTTCTCCCGCGCAGATTGCTCATTAGATCCAATCCCGCGCTTGAGCTGGCCAACGAATGGGTGCTTTCGTTGCTTCTGCTTGGAGACTCCGGGCGAAGCAATCCGGGTCGGGGAACGCGTTCGATTTTCCCAAAGGCGCTTGTGTCTGCTCTCCGACACATCGTCTTGAACGCAAGCAAGGAGGCCGATTTCCCGCGGGGCGCCGAGCTTGATGCGGATACTTGGGCCAAATGGTTCTCGACGTTGTCCGAGGACCAGAGGTCGATCGTTCGGCCTGCCCTATTTGCGGAAGTGCAGCAGCTCTTTCAAACCGCCATCGATGCTACGGGTCTACCCAGAGAGGAGCCGGGCACAAGACCTCTTCCGCGTCAGCTCGCAATGTCGATGGATCGAGTCGAGGCGTTTCTTGGGTCTCGAGTTCGATATTTGGGGCCGCTTCGAGAGGAGCCGCGGCCCATCTACTCATTGAGCGCGGAAGTCGACCCGACGAGCGTTGGGACGAAAGGCGAGTTCACGGCGGCTGTGCTGAGCGCCAACTCCAACGCGCGAATTCGTTACATCGCTCCTCCGGGCCCGTCGGGAACCCTAAAAACACGCCGCCTCGGAACTCTGGGAGAGGCTGTCGACGCCTGGCTCAGCTATCTCGGCGTTGCGTCTACGGCTGAGTCCGCGGACCTTGGTTCACAAGGTCACACACTGAAGGTTACGCAATCGACGGGCGGCAAGAGTCTGGACATGACTCAAGTCGGAGTTGGAGTCAGCCAGCTTCTGCCGATCGTGGTGATGTGCCTGTTGGCTTCACCGGGATCGGTCGTGATCTTGGAACAGCCTGAATTGCACATGCACCCTCGTGTGCAGGCACTTTTGGCAGACTTTCTTCTTGCGGTAACGAAATCAGGCGTGCAGTGCGTAGTCGAGACGCACAGCGAGTACTTGATAAGCCGCATTCGACTCCGAGTAGCGGAAACCAAAGTAGATCCGGCGCGCGATGCAGTTTTGTTGTTCACCGAAGTGAAGTCGGGTGAGACCCACTACCGAGCTCTTCAGCTCAACGAATATGGGTCGATTGACGATTGGCCTGAAGGTTTCTTCGACACGTCATCGCATGAGTCCTCGGCCATACTTCGCGCGGCACTTGAGCGACGGCGAGCGAACTCGCAGTGAGTGGTCCAACCTTTGCCGTAAGTCCGGCGGCGCTCTCACTGAGCGCGTTGTCGACTTCAGATCAGATCGCTGACTTAGTTGCGCGTCTGGTGTCTTTGAAGGACCTATCCGGTTCGATTGGCGCGAAAGTACTCGTCCAGAATGAAACCTTTGCGGTGTTGGCATCGACGGGTCGGCTACCCGTGGCAAGCGAACTCAGAAAGGTGTTGGCCTCCCGAGGTGAGGGACTCTTCTCTGCTGCAGACGTAGAAACACAGATGTATGCCCTCATGGACCGAGCCGTCGACCTGGATCTGTTCTTCGGCATAGCTGACCTTCTCGTGGATCAGCTCACACCTGCGCCAAACTGCGAGCGTCCAGAGCATGAACCAGAGCTGAATGCCGTTCAGGTGAGATTTTGGAATGCTGTGGCGACGGTGGCGCAACATCGGGCCGACGAAGACCCATTGATAATCGAGGATCTTGCTGTTCCCGCACGCTTCCGATGCGAACTACACGAGGCGGAACTATCGGATTCGGGCGAGTTCTTCTGCCCATGCGTATTCGACACCAACTTCGAAACATACATTTCACCACGCCAGGCGATTCTCCTCAGACGCGCCGAGGCAGCGCTCCTCACAATGGAGACACTCGATTCATTCCTGACTGAGGCGCTGTCGATCGCCGACGAGAGGTTCACGAGCGCTAACAGCTTTGCGATGCGCCGCTATCAAACCGATTGGACCATCGGATCCAACTTCGCAGATTCAATTCGCCTAGAGGGGGTCCTCTCTGAAGGCAACCTGATGGAAAGGGCGATCGGAAGCGCCATAGAGGTAATCAATCGGACGAATTTGGCACGCAGCCACGCGCTCCGCGTTAGCTCTGGTGGGGCAAGCGCCCAGCGTAGGCAGGGTGGATTTGGGGCTCAAAGACATGACATTGATCATGAATGGCATGTTCACTATTGGGTGGGACCTTCACAAAAGGTGCAGTTAGCATCAATTGTTCGTCACAACGATTTCAGAATCCCGGACTTCGAACCTTGAGCTCGAATGTGCGGGCGCATCCGTTTGCGCTCCTCACCGGTTTCGAGCCGTTCGACGGCGCTGCCGTGAACTCGTCATGGGAGGCTGTCCAGCGGGTGCCCGGCGTTGTCGCCGCTATGCTCCCTGTCGAGTTCGGGCGGGCCTCCGCGGTGCTCGACGCCCTGATCGAGCAGCACCGGCCCGACGTGGTGATCGCGGTCGGTCTCGCAGACGGCCGCACGGCGATCACGCCCGAGCGCGTGGCGGTGAACCTCGAGGATGCCCGGATCCCCGACAACGCGGGCACGCAGCCGCGCGAGCAGCCGATCGACGTGAACGGCCCTGCGGCGTACTTCAGCGGTCTGCCGGTGCGAGCCATCGCCGACGCGATCTCGGCGGCGGGCATCCCCTCGCAGGTGTCGCTCTCGGCGGGCGCCTTCGTGTGCAACTCGGTGATGTACCGGCTGCTGGCCGGCGCGGCGGTTCCGGTGGCGGGGTTCATCCACGTGCCGAGCGAGCGGGACATGCCCGTGGAGGACATCGCCCGTGGGTTGGAGATCGCGGTGCGGGTTAGCGAAGAAAAGGGTGGCAGGTGAGTCTGAACTCACCCGCCACTAGCGGAACTACGACATTTCGCTTTTGCTCCTTCGGGTTGTCCAGCTCGATAGCGAATCGACTTCGCTAATGCAGTGTGCGCTTCCCCTCTGACAAACCCACGATCGGCGTCGAACGCCCTAGCGCGAGGATGTTGCCGACGAGTACGCTCAGGCAACCCGAAGAAGGTTCAACGATGAACGACTCCACTGGTGTGCCTCCGCTCCCTCCCGCCGCCTGGTATGCAAGTCCTCGCAATCCGGGGAGGCTTGAATATTGGGACGGCACGCGCTGGACCGGCAGACTCTCGCCCGACACGCCCGCGCTGGTTCCGCCTGTCATGACGCTCGGCACCTGGACGAAGGTGGGCCTCATCCTGAGCGGATTGGTGCTGCCCGCGTTCCTGATTAGCTCGGGCATCCCTGGATTCTTCGCCGCAGCTGGATCGATTGCGTTCTTTACCGCCGCCTTCGTGCTGGTAACTGGCAAGCGCTCTTGGGCGATGATCCCCTCCCGCAAGCTGGGCGTACTGGTCCTGGTCGGTGCTGTCGTCGCCCTCGGGATCGGCGGGAGCCTCGCGCCCAAGAGAGTCGAGCCCTCAGCTCTGCAGTTCACTTCTGGCTCGGAGGAGCAGAGCCCTTCCCCCACCGCTACTCGCGCTCCGGTCGTCAAAACGGAGGATGTTGTCGTCACGGAATCAGTGCCGTTCGAGGCGACCACGGTCGAAGACCCAGACCTAGCGGCAGGAACGACGCAAGTGACCACGGCTGGGCAAGCAGGAACCCGCACCATCACCTACCGCGTCACGACGACGGACGGGCGCGAGACCAAGAGGACTGTAGTCAGCGATGTGATCAGCGTTCCGCCCGTCTCCCAAGTGACCTCCAACGGCACCTACGTCGAGCCGCCGCCCGCTGCGCCCGTCCCGTTCGCCGACGCTGGGTCGGGGTGCGACGGCAACTACTCGGGCGCCTGCGTCCCGATCGCGAGCGACGTCGACTGCGCGGGCGGGAGCGGAAACGGCCCCGCGTATGTGAGCGGACCGGTCTACATCGTGGGCACCGACATCTACGAACTGGACCGCGACGGGGACGGGATCGCGTGTGACACCTAGGACACGCTTAGCCTTGAGGGATGACTTCCCCCGAGATCACCATGTACGGCGCCGACTGGTGCATCGACTGCCGCCGCGCCAAGGGCGTGATCGACGCCCATGAGATCGCGTACACCTACGTGGATGTCGACGCCGTCGTCGAGGGCGCGAACGCCGCCCTGGCGATCAGCGGGCGCACGAACATCCCGGTCATCGTCTTCCCGGACGGATCGCACCAGGTGGAGCCCAGCAATGCCGACCTCGAGACGAAGCTGCGCGAAGTCGGAGCGCTCGTCTAGCTGATTCGGGGTTAGCCTCGAAAGGATGACTTTCACTCCGCCAGCCGCGTTCACCACTCGCCCCACACTCACCGGCAGCTTCGGCATGGCCGCCTCGACGCACTGGCTAGCCACTGCGTCGGCGCAGTCCGTGCTCGAGCGCGGCGGCAACGCGTTCGATGCCATCGTGGCCGGGGCCTTCGTCCTCCACGTCGTCGAGCCGCACCTGAACGGTCCCGGCGGCGACCTCGTCGGCATCGTCTCGGTCGCCGGCGGCGAGCCGCGGGTGCTCGTCGGGCAGGGTCCCGCGCCGGCCGGAGCGACCATCGAGCACTACCGCTCGGAGGGCCTCGACCTCGTGCCCGGGGCGGGTGCGCTCGCGGCGGCGGTTCCCGGGGCGGTCGACGCGTGGCTGCTGCTGCTGCGTGACCACGGCACCTGGGAGCTCTCGGAGGTGCTGGAGTACGCCATCGGGTACGCGCGGGACGGGCATCCGGTGCTGCCCGCTGTTCGCGCGACCATCGCGCGGGTCTCGGAGCTCTTCGAGGAGCACTGGCCGACCTCGCACGCGCTCTGGTCGAGCTACGGCGACGGGCGCGCCATCGGCACGAACCTCGAGCTCGCCACCACCTACGAGCGGCTCGTGCTGGCCGCGCGCGGCTCGACCCGGGAGGACCGCATCGAGGGCGCCCGGACGTCGTGGAGCGCAGGCTTCGTCGCGGAGGCCATCGACACCTTCGTGCGCACCCCGCACCGGCACTCGACGGGCGGCGACCACGCCGGGGTGATCCGCCGGGCCGACCTCGAGCAGTTCCGCGCCACGTGGGAGCCCGCGGTGACCGCGGAGTTCCGGGGGCACGTCATCGCGAAGTCGGGCGCGTGGGGCCAGGGACCTGCACTACTGCAGATGCTCGGCATCCTTGACGGCTTCGAGGATGCCCGGCTCGACCCCTCGACGGCCCTCGGCGCGCACACCATCCTCGAGGCCGAGAAGCTCGCCCTCGCCGACCGCGACGCCTGGTACGGCGATACGTCGGTGCCGCTCGACGAGCTGCTGTCGGCCGAGTACGCCGCGTCGCGGCGTGACCTGATTACGGATGCCGCGTCGCTCGAGTTCCGTCCGGGGCTCGCCGACACGTTCCAACCCCCGCTGCGCGCGTCGCAGTCCACCGAGTCATCCGGACTCACCGGCGGAGCCCTCCCGGTCGCGCCCACCGGCCAGACGCGCGGCGACACCTGCCACATCGACGTCGTCGACCGCTGGGGCAACATCGCGTCAGTGACCCCGTCGGGCGGCTGGCTGCAGTCCTCACCCGCCATCCCCGGCCTCGGGTTCGCCCTCGGCACCCGCCTGCAGATGGCGTGGCTCGACCCGGCCGCACCCTCCGCCCTGCGTCCGGGAGCGCGGCCGCGCACGACGCTCACGCCGACGCTCGTCCTCCGCGACGGCAAGCCCGTCACGGCGCTCGGCTCCCCCGGCGGCGACCAGCAGGACACCTGGCAGCTGCTCTACCTACTCCGCACGATCGTCGGCGGCTACAGCCCGCAGCAGGCGATCGATGCGCCCGCGCTGCACTCCACGGCGTTCCCCGACTCGTTCTGGCCCCGCGAGTGGGTGCCCGGGGGCGCCGTCGTCGAAGGGCGGCTCGGGGCATCCGTGATCGCGGAGCTGCGGGAGCGCGGGCATGCTGTCACCGTCGCGGGCGACTGGGATCTCGGGCGCCTCTCGGCTGTGGGCGTCACCCCGGACGGCCTCCTGTTCGGCGCGGCGAACCCGCGGGGCGCGCAGGGGTACGCGGCCGGGCGGTAGCTCCTCTCCGCCACAGATCTGTGGAGGCGAGTTCTCCACAATGCCGTCGAACATAGCTTCGAATGTGGGAGAATATATGTATGACTCCCCTTCTCGACACGATCGCCGCGGCAACGCGGGGTCTGCCTGACGTCGAGAACTCTCGATCGGCAGTCGCTGCGCTAGCGGATGCCGATCTCGTGGAGCTTCAGCGTTCGCTTTCCCAGCTCCGACGGGCGACGGATGCTCTGCTCGGGCTCACCGCCGGTGAGGTGAAGGGCCGCTCCACACGGGAGCACGGGTACTCCGGCCTCGCCCAGACCCAGGGGTTTCGCTCGGCTGAGGAATTCGTGCAGTCCGTGACCGGGTCTACGCGCACGGATGCCACGAAGCTCGTGAGAGTCGGCGCTGCCCTCGTCGACGCCGCGCCAGACGAATGGCACTCCCCGCTCGGCGTTGCACTCTCGGCTGGTTCGCTCTCCATCGACGCAGCCGATGCGATTCGGCGCGGCCTGGGTGAGCCCGATGCGGCAGTCGCCGCCGCCGACCTGACTCGCGCGGCCCACCAGCTCATTGCCGCCGCGCTCACTCTCAACGCCGATCAGTTGTACAAGCGCGCTCGTGATCTTCGTGACGAGATCGATGAGCGTGGAATCGCTGACCGCGAGAAGGCTCGTCATGACCAGCGCTACGTTCGCGTCAATCGTCGGCCCGATGGCATGATCGGCGGTTCGTTTCTGCTGGGCCCGGAGGATGGCGAACTGGTGCTCGGCGCGCTCGACCACGTGCTGAGCCCGCGGCGGGGAGGCCCGCGCTTCTCCGACCCAGAGGAGGCCGCCGCGGCCGAGCGGCTTGTCGCCGACCCGCGCAGCAACGACCAACTGGCAGCCGACGCCCTGGTGGCCATGGTGCGGCTCGCGATCGACGCTGACCCCGGCACGCTCTTCGGAAAGCACCGCCCGGCCGTGCGCGTGATCGTCACGGAGTCCAGCCTCCAGCGTCGAGGCAACGGGTATCTCGAGAGCAGCAACGAGCCGGTGAGTTTCGAGACCATCGAACGGCAGCTGTGCGACACCGGGGTCCTCGGCATACGTCATGAGAACGGCCAGCCCCTCACCCTCGGTCGCAAGCGGCGCAACTTCAGCGCCGCACAGCGCATCGCTCTCGCCGCCCGAGACGGTGGGTGCATTGTCGGCGGCTGCAATCGGCCGCCCTCACAGTGCGAGACGCATCACATCAACGAGTGGGAGCAAGACGGAGGCAGGACCGATATCTGCGACGGCGTGCTGCTCTGCCGGTTCCATCACATGTTCCTGCACAACAACACATTGCGAATACGACGAAAGGGTGATCGGTACTGGATTGAGTCGCGCCTGGGCGGCGAGGTGCCGCCGATCGAGTTGATGAGCAAGAGCCTCGCGTGGAAGGAGGCGGCTAAGGAGTTGGCCCGCGTGCTCTAGCGCGGCGCGGGAGGGGCGCTCAGTGCAAAAGCGACCACACCACGAAGACCGCCATAACGGCGAAGATCAGCAGGTCGCTCCAGGTGGCGACGCTCTCCTTGAGGTTCGGGTGCTTCTTCGGGAGATGGCGGAAGCCCGCTAGGCCCAGGAAGAGACCGCCTGCGATGGCGGCGGGCACATCCCAGCCGGGGACGAAGAAGCCTACGATTCCCAGCACGCCGAAGGAGAGGTTCGCGAACCCGAGCTCCTGGGCGATCTGCGCGGCGCCGTCGTTGGGCGAGCCCAGGATGTTCTGCACCGTGAACTGCGGGCGCACGACCTGGCTCGCCCCGGCGACCAGCAGCCGGGTGCCGACGCCCCAGAACAGGAACCAGCGGCCGAACACCGGGATCGGGTCGCTGGGGGCCACGATCAGCTCGACGATTCCGGAGACGACGGGCAGGATCAGCGTCTGCAGGAGCACGAGGGCGATGTACATGAGACAGGTATAGCGCTAGCCCAACGCTGGCGCTACGTCGATCAGCACTTTGCCGATCGCGTCGCCTTCCACTGCATCGTGCGCGGCGGCGGTCTGCTCGAGCGGGAACCGGTGCAGCGGCATTCCGGCACCGACGCCGATCGGCAGAGCGGCATCCTTGAGCGCTGCGAAGATGTCTTCGCCCGCGGCCCGCCACGGGTCCGCGCCCATCGTGTAGATCAGCACCCACTGGTAGCGGATGTTGAGGCGCATGCTCGCACCGACGTCGATGGTGACGGGGCCGCCGCGATCGTTCGCGTAGGAGGCGATCGTCGCGCGCGGCTTTGCGACGGCGAGGTCGAGGGCCGAGTTGGCGGATGCCGCGACCTCGACCACGTGGTCGACGCCGTCGGGGGCGATCGCGCGGATCTGCTCGATCACGTCGGCATCGCGGTAGTTGATCACATGGTGGGCCCCGGCATCGCGCGCGAGCGCAGCCTTCGCCGGCGAGCTGACCGTGGTGATGACGTTCGCGCCGGCCCAGCGCGCGAGCTGGATGGCGGCGTGGCCGACAGCGCCGGCTCCCCCGGCGATGAGCACGTGGCGTCCCGTGAGCGAGCCCTTCGCGAGCCGGTTCGGAAGCAGTTCGCCCACCGTGAGCGCGCGGTGCGCCGTGACCGCCGGCACGCCGAGGCTCGCGCCCAGGTCGAAGTCGGCCTCCTCGGGCAGGGCGAAGACGCGCGACTCGAGGGCGATCGTGTACTCCTGCGCCGTGCCGCCGGTGGGGCGCTGCCAGCCGGAGATGCCGAGCCACACCCGGTCACCCGGGGCGAACGAGGTCACACCGGAACCCACGGCGTCGATCACGCCGGAGCCGTCCTGGTTGGGAACAGTCTCCTGGGCCTCGGTCGGCACCGTGCTCGATCCCTTGCGCGACTTCCAGTCGGTGGGATTCACGCCGGAGACGACAACCCGGACGCGCACCTCCCCCGGTCCGGGTTCAGGCACGTCGCGGTCGACGAGCTCGAGGACGGAGGAATCACCGGGGCGGGAGTAGACGATGGCGCGCATGGTCGGAACAACCACGGGCGGGTGACTCGGAATTCCCGGGAGATCTAGAACCAGAACGAGAGCCAGGGCGCTCTACTGGTCCGGAAGGCGAGCTCCAGGGCCGCGGCCGCGCCGGCGCGCAGTTCGGTGATCCGGCCGGCCGCAGTCAGGGCCGCGGCCGAGACTCCGCCCAGGTGCAGGGCGGAGAGCTCGTTGATGCGCAGGGCGAGGTCGGCCGGGGCATCCGTTCGCTCGATGACTGCCGCGCCGTCCGCGATCGACAGGGAATAGCGGCCCGCGGTGAAGTCCAGGTCGTCGGAGACCTCGATCACCGTCTCGAGCGGCGCTGCGTAGCTGCGGGCGGACAGCGCGCGCGGCACGTCGAGGATGCGCGTCCACACGTGGTCGTAGGGCGCCTGCTTGACGGCGCGCATGTCAGCGACCTGCCACACGAGCGGCTCGTCCACGGGGCGGTCGAAGGCCTTGACCATGCTCACCAGGTCGACCTCGAGAAGGTAGCGCCAGAGGGCGGCGTAGGCGTCATCCGTCTCGCTCGCCAAGTACTCGACTGTGAGGGTGTGGGCCGCGAAATCAGGATCCCCGCCCGAGACGCGGTACAGCGCGAGACCGCGCAGCGCTCCGTCGGCGTCGTCGTAGCGGATCGCCCGCAGGTTCTTGGCGCGCTCCTTGTCCTCCGTGATGAGGCCGGCGAGGGCGTCCCAGCGCAGGTCCCACGCGTCGAGCTGGCCGACACCGGTCGCGCGGATCCGCTCGTGCAGAGCCGGAAGCTCCGCACGGAACTCGGCGGCGGTCAAGAAGTGCAGGCGCCCGGGGCTGGCGGGCCCGGTCCACGCGGCACGGCGGGTGTCGATGGTCAGCTCGTTGGCGAACGCGGCCGGGGCGAAGCCGAAGCGGCCGTAGATCGTCGACTCGCTGACGGTCAGGGTGGCGAGCGGGATGCCCAGCGCCGCAGCCGTGCGCAGCTCCGCCTCGAGCAGCGCCCGCGCGATGCCCTTGCGGCGGTGCGTCGGCGCCACCGTCACGGAGCTGATCGCCCACGCCTCGATCCGGCTGCCGCCCGGGACGGTCATGCCCGCCGTCCAGGAGTTGACGGTCGCGACCGGGGATGCCGCGTCCCGCGCGCTCTCATCCCACACCCCGGTGGTGCGGCGATACGCGAGGCCAGTGAGGCTCGCCGCGATGATCTCGTCGCCGGCCTCGGCGAGGTGGAACCCGCGATGGTCGGCGCGCAGCCACGCGGTGAAGGCAGCGGCGTCAGCGGTGTCCACGAGTCCCAGCCGCAAGTCGTGCGACGCGAGGGCGGCTGCGGAGACCGCGTCGATGGGCAGGCTGGTGTAGTCGCGGGCGTCGCTCATGGTTAAAGGCTATGGGGTTGCCGAGCATCCGGCGGGTGCGTTTGGGCTCGTCGGGAGCCCGACGTAGGGTCGATGAGTGGCTGAGTTTCGCGAGTACCGGGTGGGACGGCGCGCGAGCCTGGAGGTGCTGCGGGCGGAGGCGGCGCAGGAGCTCGAGACCGTCGTGCACGAGCGGCTGCTCGCCGGGGAGGACCCGTGGGACTTCATGGAGGAGCTGCCGAGCGTCGACGAGCTCGTGGTCTACCTGCTGCGCGCGGAGGCCATCAGCGCGAACGACGGTGTGCGGCCCGGCCCGACTCGGGAGTACCGGGTGCTGCGCCAGATCGCGCTCGAGCACCCTGCGCTGACGAGCACGGTCTGGCGTCTGATCGGCACGCTCGCGGCGTGAGCCGGGCGCCGCCTGACAAGCTCAGTTACAGCTCAGCTACAGCTCAGCCTGGAACCACGGCGGGTACACCGCCACCTTGGCCGACGTCAGCTCGCGCACGCGGTCGCGGACGGGATCGTTCGCCACGCCGATGAGCTGGATCGAGGAGAAGGGCACCGAGTCCGGTGCGAGAACCTCCGCGACGCCGAGCGCCTCACTGTCGTGCAGCTTGGTGAGTGCGCGGGTGATGTCGTCGCCCGTCGAGAACCGGGTGAGGCTCCCCGCTGCGTCGCCGTCGGTCACGACCGCCTCCGGCCCGAGTTCGGCGACCGTGGTCACGAGCACGACGAAGTCGGCAGAGGCCGCGGAGCGCGCGGCAGCCGACCACCGGGTCTCGTCGTCCGCGCCACGACGGAGGTCGTCCCACAGGTTCGCGCTCGGCGCGAGGTAGAAGGAGACGAAGTCCGCAACGGAGCGGCCGCCGCTCACTTCGGCCGTCAGTCGCAGTTCTCGGGTCAGGTCGGTGCTCAGGTCGACGAGCGGAGTCGCCCGGGCGCCGAGCTCGCCGGAGGCCAGGATCGCCTCGAGATTGCCGATGTGGGTGACGTGGTAGACCCGCTGCCTGGCCGGGTCGATCGACTTGCGCGAACTGGTCGCCACCGAGCCGCGGATCGCACGGGGCGCGGCCGGACGGGTCACGCGGGCGACTACCGGCTTGACCGGCTGGGCTTTGGGATAGCACGCGTCGCAGAGCGGAATCTCGAGACCGTGGATGCACTCTGGCACGTGTTGGGAGTCTTCCTGTTCAGCGGGCGCACCTGCGCCGAGTACAACGCTACCCCGGCAGGGCCTTCTGGTTCTGCGAGAAACAGGATCTCGAGGTCGGACGGACCCTAGTGCGGCACGTTCTGGCTAGTGCGACACCTTCTGGTGCTCGTCCAGCGCGAGCGCGACCCGCGGAGCGATCAACGACGCCCAGTGCTGGTAGGTGCGGCCGGTGCCGTCCCTCCCGGAGCGCTCGGTGGGCCGGAACGGGATGAACTCGGTGTACGGCCGCGCCGCGCACGAGGCCTCGAGCACCGTGTTGAGGGCCCGGGCGGACCGGTCCGCCACCCAGCCCAGGAGCCGCGGCATCCGGACGACCTTGGACATCTCGGGCACGGCGACGAACACCACCCGCAGACTCGCCGGCGCGTTGACGGCGAAGTGGTCGAGGAGGTACTCGATGCGCGCCCGCCAGATCGGCAGCGGCATGAGGAGGAGCTTCTCGAGAGTGCCCGGCGTGGTGACGATGACGTCGAGCTCGCGCAGGCGGCTGACGGTGAGGTTCTTGAGCGCGTTGTCGACGGTGAGGTTCTCCCCCGTGACGACGTCGACCTGCACTCCGCGGCCCGTGAGATCGGAGACCTGGCGGGCCAGCTGGCCGGCCAGCGCGAGGTCGTGGGACTTCATGCCGTAGCCCATGGCGATGCCGGAGCCGAACAGCAGGACCCGGTCGGGGTCCGGGCCCTCGGAGTTGGCGACGGGCGGGCCGGAGGGCACGGGCAGGGTGCGCCAGGACGCGTCGGAGCCCACCAGCCAGCGCTCTACCATCGGCGTGATCACGGTCGTCCTCAGTGCATCCAACATGGACTGCCTCCCCCTCGGAGGTCAGCATATGGCGAGTATCACTCAGGGAGTAATCCCCCAAACGCGGCTCGTGCTATCTGACCGCCACGCGCGGGCTCGCCCAGAGTTCCGCCTGCACGCGCAGCGCCAGTTCTCGCAGCAGCGACTCGTCCGCGCTCGTGAAGATGCGGGGGCGATCGTCGAAGAGGCACAGTGTGCCGATGCGCTGGCCGTTCGGCGCTTCGACCGGATATCCCGCATAGAACAGGATCCCCTGCTGCACCGCCGCGAACCCGCTGAACCTCGGGTCGAGGCGGGTGTCCTCGAGAACGAGGGCGCCACCCAGGTCGACGGTTGTCGAGCAGAAGGACTCAGACCGGGGCATGTCGTTGCGCGGGATTCCCGCAGCGCTCTTCATGAACTGCCGGTCGCGGTCGATGAGGTTGACGGCCGCGCCCATCACACCGAAGAGGTCCTTTGCGGTGCGGGCGAGAGCGTCGAGCTCGGCGGTCGGCGGGCTGTCGAGCAGGCCCATCGCATGGAGCGATGCGAGCCGAAGCTCCTCGTCGGTGCCCATCGACCCGCGCACCGGTACTGCGGCGTCGAGCACCGGCTGCATCTGCACCGCGATCTGGTTGGCCCAGCCGGCATAGGTGGACGCGTCGCTGAGCCCGCTGAAGTCCGGTGCGTGGGTCGCGCCGAACCGCACGTAGTGCGCTGTCGCCGAGGAGGCCTCCCGCGTCACGGCGTTGAGGCGGTCGATGTGGCGGGTCACAGCCGGGCCGAGGATCCGGCCGAACGGCAGTGCCCTGGGCAGTGGCGCGATAGCGACCATGAACACGGGCAGCGCGGGCGGCGCGCTCGCGGTGATCTGGTCGAGCAGGCCCCGGATGTCGCGGCCCCACGCCGACGCGGCACGCAGGCCGATCGCCTCACGGGAGCCCAGCATCACCACCACCGCGTCGAACCGGCCGAGGTCCACGTCGGCGAGGAGCCGTCGCGCGCCCGAGACCGTGAGCTCGGGGGCGCCGACGAGCTCGACGTCCGCTCCCCTGCCGGTGAGTGCCGAGAGCCGGCGCGCGAGGTGGCCGCCGATGCCGAGTTCGTGGGACGCGACGCCGATGCCGCTGACGATGCCGGCGCCGAGCATGAGCACGCGGTCAGGGTCGGGGCCCATGGCGTGGACGCGCGGCGCGCCATCCGGCCGCGGCAGTTCGCCCATCGAGTGCGCGGCGCCCACCAGGATGCGCTCGACGAACGGGCCCGCGACGATCCGCGCGGCGGCCTTAAACACGATGCCCCCGAAGAACTGTGAGGTGCTGCATGGTCCCCCGACCGATGCCGGGTCGCAGGATCCGATGCTCCCCGGGTGGGAACCAGAATATCCGTCCGACCAGCGAAAAGCTATCGCGCGAGGGTTGCGTCGAGCCAGTCGAACATGCGCTGGTCGGTGAGCGTGCGCGCGAGTGGCTGGCAGTGGAAGTTCGCGCCCTCGGCCGCGGTGAAGGGCTGGAGCACCTTCTCACCGGTCAGCGCGCCGGCGAACTGCTCGGACTGCCCCGGCCAGAACTGCTCGTCCTCCGGCGCCGTGATGAACAGCGGAGTGGTGATCTGCGCCGGAAGATCGCCGAGGGCGTACCGCTGCACCTCGGTGAGCGTGTCGAAGTAGCTGTCGGTGTGTGACGAGCCCGCACGGAACGGCCGCGCTCGGAAGGCCCAGGTGCGCGCCGTGCTGGCCCCGAAGCGCATCCCGATCGCCATGTCCCGGTCGAACGACTCGCGCTTGCCCTCCTCGAACAGCTTCCGGAGCGGGGACGGCAGCTGGCCGAGCCACGAGGTCGAGACATCCACGACAGCGGGGTCGACGATCGCCGCCGCGAGCCGCTTCTCGAACGCGAGGGCGCGGGGCACCCAGTAGCCGCCCTGGCTGATGCCGTACACCGCGAGCCGCTCGCCGTCGACGTCCGGCCGGGCGAGGAGGAAGTCGACGATAGGGGTCACGACCTTCTCCCAGTCGTGGCGGAACGGGATGCCCCGCTCGAACAGGAGCGACTGCTGCCCGGGCCCGTCGAAGAACAGGACGTTGTAGCCGCGGGCGAGGGCGCCGTAGGCCCCGTCGCCCCACATCGAGCTGTGCGATCCGTCGCTGCCGTTGTTGAGGATGAGCGTCGCGCGGGGCTCCTCGTCATCGCTCGGCCGGATGAGGTAGCCCGGCAGTTCGCCGCCCTCGTACGGAATTGCAACGCGGTCGGCCGAGTAGACCGTGGTGTCGATGAAGCCGTCCCAGGCCGCGCGGTGCTGCCGGAAGACCTCGAGCCGCTCGGAGTCGGAGGCCGAGTCCACGGCGAGCGAGAGGTAGCTCGCAGCGCGCAGGTAGGTGCCGGAGGCGCTGTCGAAGTGGTCAGACTCGCGCAGCTCGCCCGCGAGCCCCAGCAGCCGCTGCCCCAGCGCGTGCCACGCCGTGAACCACGCCGCGTGGTCGCCGTCCTTGACGCCCGCGATGGTCGCGAGCACCTCTCCGGGCTCCGAGCCGCCCGATGCCGCGTGCCCCAGGAGGCCGCGCACCGCGAAGTCGAAGTCGCTATCGCGGTAGAACCCCGCGCTGAACGCCTCGTGGGGCGAGCTGAGAAAGGACATGGCGGCTCCCGGCGGGTCCTGCGAACGGTGACCCCACCCTAGTGGCCGCTCAGCGGCCGCGGTGGATCAGCGTCCCCGACCCCCACCGGATTCACGGGTGCCGCGGGTCTCTTCCTTCGCCGCGCGCTCCGTCTTGATGCGCGCGTTGTCCTCCTGCACGGCAGCGTGGGTCGAGCGCTCGACGACGAGCCACTCGGGCTTCTTCTCCAGCAGGGCCTTGATCTCGGCACTCGTCATGACGTCGGCCGCGCCGGCGCGGGCGAGGCCCGAGGTGGAGATGCCGAGCTTGCGCGCGACCTCCTGGCGCGGGTGCGGCCCGTTCTTGCGCAGCTCGAGCAGCCACTCCGGCGGGTTCTTCTCGAGCTCGGCGAACTGGCTGCGCGTGACCTCGCCGTCCTGGAACTCCTGCGGGGTCGCCGGCAGGTAGATGTTGAGCTTCTTGGCCGCGGTCGCGGGCTTCATGGTCTGGTCTGGCACGGGTCCAAGGGTAGCCTGTGCCCATGGCCGAACCCCCGCACGAGACCTTCGTGGTCGCGTACGTGCTCGGCGTCACCCCCGGCAAGTGGGCCGGGATCTGGAACGACCGGATGCCGCGGCATCCCCTGGCCCTTCGCCCCTGCTCCCCCGCCGAGGCCGTCGCCGCCCTCCTCTCGGGCGAGGCCCAGGTCGCCCTGCTGAGGCTGCCGCTCGCGGACGAGGCCCTCAGCTCCATCCCGCTCTACTTCGAGAAGCCGGTGGTGGTGGTCCCGAAGGACCACGCCGTCGAGGCACTCGACTCCGTGGCACTCGGCGACCTCGTGGGCGAGACCCTGCTCGACACCGACTGGGCTGCCGATGTGGAGCTCGTCGCCGCGAACGTCGGCGTCGCCGTGATGCCGCAGTCGGTGGCGCGGGCGCTGAGCCGCCGCGATGTCGTGGCCCGCCCCGTCTCCGACGGCGCCGAGACCCAGGTGGCCCTCGCGTGGCTCACGACGACCCCCGAGGTCGAGGAGTTCATCGGCATCGTGCGCGGCCGCACCGCGAACAGCTCCCGCGGCGAGCCCACTCCGAAGACGCCGAAGCCCGCGAAGGCACCGCGACCCGCGCGGGCGAAGCGCCCCACCGGCCCGAGAAAGCCCAGGCGCCGCTAGCGCGACACCCGGTTGCCCCACAGCGCAGACTGCACCCGCAGGGCGAGCTGGCGCAGCAGGGCGGCATCCGTGTCGCTGAAGTGCCGCGGAGCGGTATCGACGACGCACAGCGCGCCGATGCGCTGGCCGTCGGGCGACTCGACCGGGTACCCGGCGTAGAAGCGGCCGTGCGCGCCGTCCGACCAGGGCGAGTTGGCGAACCTCGGGTCGGTCATGGTGTCCTCGACGACGAGCAGACCGGCCCGCCGGATGGTCAGGTCGCAGATCGACACCGCCCGCGGGATGGGGCTCGTGGACATCCCGATCGCCGCCTTCGTGCGCTGCAGGTCGTGGTCGATGAGCGTCACCGCCGCGCCTGCCGCGCCGAACAGGTCCCGCGCGTTGGCGACGATCTGCTCGAGCTCGTCGTTCGGCAGGCTGTCGACGTCGAGCGCGTCGAGCGCGTGCTGGCGCTGCGCCTCATCGACGGTGTCCGGATGCCGCGTGCGGACCTCCTCGTCGAGAACCCGTGCCACCGCCGGCGCGATCAACTCGGCCCACCCCTGGTAGGTGTTGCGGCCGGTGAGCGTGCTCACATCGCCCTGCACGGGGGCGAAGGCCACGAACGTCGTGTTGTCGAACTCTGCGCAGAGCTCGGCGGTGGCGGCGTTGATCCGGCCCATCGCGCGCCACACCAGCCTGCCGACGAGGGCGGGCAGCCCCGCGAGCAGCGGAGCGCCGGTCTCCACGACGAAGACGGCGAGGCTCGCGGGTGCGACGCTGTGCACCTCCTCGAGCAGCCCGCGCATCTGGCGGCGCCACTGCGCCTGGGGCATCAGCGTGAGCGACTCGAGGCCGCCGAGTGTGAGCACGAGAGCGTCGAACCGGGAGAGGTCGAGGCCGGAGAGGATGGCGCGCGTGCTCGCCGGTGACAGGTCGGAGCGCCCCACGATGTCGACGGAGGCCCCGCGCCGCGTGATGGCGCTCAGCTCGCGCGCGAGATACCCGCCCAGGGCCAGATCGTGCGACATCACGCCGTAGCCGACCGCGATGCCCGATCCCAGCAGCAGCACCCGGTCGGAGTCGGAGCCCGGCGCGTGCACGAGCGGCGGGTCGCTCGGCGTCGGCAGGTGCCGCCAGGACTGCTCGGAGGTGGCGAGCCAGAAGCGGGCCATCGGGTTGGCGATGCCGTGCGCTATGTACCCCAGCATCGCTCCCCTTCGAACGTCAGACCGGCCTGCCGCGAGCTTGCGCCGCACCGGTCGTACCCCGGTGCCTCGTCACACCATGCTAGACGCCCACGCCCCCGCCACGGGGGCAACACTCACGAAACGGCGCTGACCTCGATCGGGCCCGTTGACGAGCGGTTGGTGATCAGGGCGCCGTCCTCGTCGGTGTCCGGAGTTCCTAGCCAGTCCGCCTCGTTGACGCGCAGGAGCGACTTCGCCTCCCGGCGCAGCTCGAGCTCGTGCATGACCATCGCGGCAAGGTCGCGGAGAGTGGCGAGCTCGTCCGCGGAGATGGTGCGCGGCTCGAAGTCGAGCACGCACAGGGTTCCGAGGTTGAAGCCGTCGGGCGTGGCGAGGGGAACGCCCGCGTAAAACTGCAGGCCGAAGTCCCCCGCTACGAGCGGGTTGTCGAGAGCCCGGGGGTCGGCGCGGGCATCCTCGATCACCCACGGCTCGTCACTCAGGATCGCGGAGGCGCACAGTCCAGGGTCGCGCGCGATGTCGGTGACCCGGATGCCGTGCGCCGAGGTGAACCAGATGCGGTCGTGGTCGACGACGCTCACGATCGCCACCGGGGTGCGCAGCACGCGCGACGCCAGCGACGTGATGCGGGCGAACGCGTCCTCGGACGGCGCGCCCAGCAGGTCGTAGCGCTGCACGGCGTCGAGACGGGCGGCCTCGTGCTCCGCCGGCGAACGCTCGGCGGGAAGCTGCTCGAGAACGGGGGCGCGGTGCCTGCCGCTCTCCGCCGCGAACATCTGCCGCAGCGCGACAGCGACGTCGTGGATGTCCGGTCGCTCGCGCGGCTCGCGGGCGGTCATCGCCCGCAGCAGTGGGGCCCAGTCCGCGGGAACGCTGTCGGGCAGCGCGGGATCCTCGAGCAGCCGGCTCCTCGCCGAGTCTTCGGCGGGGCCCGGGAACGCGAGCACGCCCGTGAAGCACTGCAGGAGCACGAGCCCGAGCGAGTAGACGTCGCTCGCCGCGCCGACCTCCTCACCGCGCGCCTGCTCGGGGCTCAGGTAGGCGACGGTTCCCGTGACGATCTCGTCGTCGGCGATCGGCTCGGCCGGCCCGATCGAGGCGATGCCGAAGTCGCCGAGCTTGGCGGTCACCCGCGTGCCGTCCTCGTTGAAGGTCAGCAGGATGTTCGCCGGCTTGATGTCCCGGTGCACGATGCCCTGCGCGTGCACGTACTCGAGCCCGGAGGCCGCGTAGTAGCCGAGTTGCGCGACCTGGCGCGGCACGAGCGGGCCCTCGTCGAGGCGGCGCTTCAGGTCGGTGCCCTCGACGAGCTCCATGACGTAGTAGATCCGGGTGGCGGTCGGGTCTGTGCGGTCCACCGACGCATCGAGCAGCGTCACGAGGTTCGGGTGGTTGAGGCGCGCGAGGACGTTGACCTCGTCCTCCTGGCGCTGGAAGTCGACCTCGGCGGTCGCGCTGGCGCGGAACACCTTGACCGCGACATCACGCCCCAGGAAGTCGTCGTGGGCACGGAACACCTCTGCCATGCCGCCGTTGGCGATGAGGCTCCCCAGACGGTACCTGCCCTGAAGCCTCAGCTCGTCAGTCGCGCTGTCGTCGATCATGACGCCTCCCTCCCCAGTGGGTTCGTTTCAGGATAGGGAAACGGATCGGTCGGCACCGGGGGTTGTACCGGGGGCTCGGCTTTGCTAGGCGTGCGGCCCCACCGAGACCTCGCCGACGGTCAGGGATGCCGCACCCTCCAGGATCTCGCCGATCCGCTCGACGCGCTCCTCCAGCTCTCGCACCTGCGCCGCGCGGAGGGCGCGGAGCGGCTCGACGGTCACCGCGATGCGCTTGCCCGACCGCTTCTGGTGCCACACTCCCCCGACGGCCCCGTCGACCAGCAGCACCGGGAACACCCCCGCCTGGCCGCGACCGAGCGCCCGCTCCGCCGCGTGGCCCGGGAACAGGAGCGCCCTCGGGTGCGAGCCCACCGCGTAGGGGTCGAAGTACGGAAGCAGCCGGATGCCCGTGGCCGGGGCATCCGCGAAGCCCGTGTCCCCGTGGTTCACCCAGCGCTCCCCGCCCTCCACGTGCACCGCCTCGATCTCAGCCCGCTCGAACACGGAGGCCGCCCAGCCGAGCGGCGCGGCGAGCCACTGCGCGAACTCGCGATGCGTGGCCGGGCCGTAGCTGTGCAGGTACTCGCGCAGCAGGTCCGCTGCGGGGTCGTCCGGGAGGGTGAACGCGGGCGGGCGGGCGTAGGTGGCCTTCGGGCCTCGACCTGCGCCGTACGCGAGCGCGCCCGCACTCGCGGCGCGCGCGATCGCCTGCCGCCAGCGCGGCCACCAGCCGCCGAAGGCGGGAACTACCGGGTCGGCCGCCCACGCCCCCGTCGCGGCAACGACCCGGTCGTCGAGCTCATCGGCGGTCAGGTCGGCGCCGTCGTCGAGGGCCGCGCCGATGGCGGCGATGACTTGGTCCTGCTGCTCATCGCTCAGCCGCGCCGCAGCAGGGAGGCCGTTCGACACCGGGAGGGAGTCGAGGGCGCCGAGCCATAGCCCCAGGTCGCGCGTGGGCAGGAGGTGCACAGTGCCGCGGGGGCCGATGGTCTTCGTAAGAGTCCCGTCGGCCAGCGCCGCCCGCACGTCGGCCCGGGTCGTCCCCTCCGTGCGGATGCCGATCGAGAGCTCCGCGGCGGAGGCCACCTGGGCGTGGGCCGCGGCCATGGCGACGACGGCGGCCTCGACGCCGGGCGCCGCAGCGGTCAGGTGCTGCCGCGACATCCGGCGCGCTGTCACGTCTGCCCAGGTGGTGCCCACGCCTCGAGGCTAGGCCCAGCCGGTGACCGAGCTAGTTCTCGACGGTCCCGCGCCACGCTCCGTCGGCCGTGCCCTGGGCCTCGACGAACTTCTTGAAGTTCTCGAGCTCGGCCTTCACGGCGCGGTCGGGCACGTCGAGGGCGGCTCCCACGCGCTCCACGAAGCCCTCGGGCTGCCAGTCGATCTGCACGGCCACCCGCGAGGAGGTGTCGCTCAGCTTGTGGAAGGTCACGACGCCGGCGTGGTCGACCTCGCCCCCCGTGCTCGTCCAGGCGATGCGCTCGTCAGGCAGCTGCTCGGTGATCACGGTGTCGAACTCGCGCTCGCCGCCCGCGATGTTGACGGTCCAGTGGTTGTGGGTGTCGTCCTGCTGGGTGATCTCCTTCACGAAGCTCAGGAACTGCGGGAACTCCTCGAACTGCGTCCACTGGTTGTAGGAGACGGTGACGGGAACCTCCACGTCGACGGTCTGGACTACCTGTGACATTGCTTCCTCTTTTCCTAGGTTTGCCGTTGTGCTTTCGACGCTATGTCGGGTGCCGGAAATGCAGGAGGGGGTTGCGCTACCCGGCCGCGCACGACAGTCCGACTACTCTGGCTCCGTGGACCCCCAGGCGCTCGAACTCGCGAACCGGACGCTCGCTGCGGCCATCGATTCGCTCATGAGCAAGGGCTCGCCGGTCGCACCCCTCGTCTTCGTCGCGAAGGAGGGCAGGCACGAGCCCCGTCGCGTCGCGGCGGCGCGCACGGAGGATCCGGCGGCGGTCGCCAAGCAGATGGCATCAGACCAAGAGGGGGCGGATGCCACGGCCTACGCGGTCGACGGAGTCATCAGCTACAACGGCGCCACGACGAAGGGCATCATCGTCGAGGCGTGGAACTTCCGCCTGCAGCGCGGTGCCCGCATCGGACTGCGCTACGAGCTCAAGGGCCTGCGGAAGAGGCCGACGCTGCTCGGCAGCCCCCTGCACCTCGGCCGCGCCGGCTGGTACGACCCGGAGGACGGCGAGCCGCCCGAGGTGCCGACCTTCCCGGAGGAGCTGGCTGCGCGCGTGGAGCCTCCGGCGCTCCCGCGCGTGTTCTCGGCGCCGCCGGTCGAAGTGGTGCCGCCGGTCGAGGTGGTGCCGGTTCCGCCTGCACCCGTCGAGCCTGCGCCTGCAGCGCCCGCACCTGCCGCGCCTGCGCTTGCCGCGCCTGATTTCGGGCCGCCGCCGACCACGGCGCCGGTACTGGGATTCGACCCGCCGGCGTCAGCCCCGCCCGTGCTGCCCGAGCCCTCGCCCGAGCCCCAAGCCGTGGCATCCCCCGCACCTGCTCCCAGTCCCGTCATCGACACCGCCCCGCCCGCGGCGGCGCATCCCGTCGAGGTCCCGTCGGGACCGTCCGCCCTCCCGAGCTACACGCCCGTCCCGATCCAGCGCAGTGAGACCCCGCTCGGCAACCGCGCGATGTTCGCCGGGATCATGGAGCTCGCCACGAAGGGCCGCTCCTTCCCCGCCTTCGCAATCGTGCAGAAGGGCGGAGCCTGGGAGCAGGTGACCATGACCGATGCGAGCCTCGCGGATGCCGCGGCATCCGTGCGCGCCTATGCCAGCAGCCGCACCGACGCGGAGTTCATCGCGTTCGCCGTCGACGGCACGGTGCCCGTGGGCGACATCGCCGTGCCGGCCGTGATCGTCGAGGTCTGGGAGTACGCCACGCGCGTGTCGTTCTCGGTGGCGCAGCGCTACGTGCCGACCGGGGATCCGCCGTCGCCACGCCTCAGCGGCCGCCCGCTCATGCGCACGCAGGCCGGCTGGATCGACGTCCCCTCATCGATGATGCTGGGCGGGCAGGTGCAGTTCGGCTACCGGGACCCGGACTCCGCATGAGGGCCATCGAGATGTGGGTGTTCGGGGTCGTCTCTGCCGTGCCCGAACTCACGCCGCTGTACGAATCGCACGTGCGCGCGAACGGCAGCCTCGACGGCGAGGTGTTCCTCGGCATGGCGAGCCGCTGGGCCGCGCGCCAGGGCCCCACGGAGCCCGTCACGCGTCTGCTGAGCACCCTCGAGCGCGACTACGCCCGGAGCGGCCCGAAGGTGCGCGGCATCATCGAGGGCTCGTTCGTCGAGCCGCTCGCCGCCGACCCGCTCGCGCACCGCTTCGGGCCCAACCTGCGCCGTGCGGGCCGGCCGCACTCGCTGGGGCACGGGGAGCGGTAGCGCCAGCACGGTTCAGCGCTTTCCCTGTGTCGGGATGCCCGCGCGCGCCGCTACCGTTGGCCGCATGTCGACCGCGCCAGCGCCCCGCCCGAGCAGGGCTCTCGGTGCCTGGGCGCTCGTGTGCGCCATTCTCGCTCCGGTGTGGCTGGGGGCGGGGTTCGCGCTCGTGGTGCTCGCCATGGCGGATACGGCGCCGACCGCGGTGGTCGTGCTCGCCAACGTCTTCGCCTGGGGCTGGTTCGTGGTGCCGCTCGCGCTCCTCGGGGCGGTCGCGCTGGGCATCCTCGCGGTGGCGCTCAGGCGCGGGAAGACGCTCGGTATCGCCGCGTTCGTGGTGCTGCTGCTGGCCGCGGTGGGCGTGGTTCTGTACGTGGCGGCGGCGTTCACGCTCTGGAACCGCTAGCCCCGCACGACACGCCGTCGGATGTCGGCGGCAATTGACACACTCGAACATATGTTCGAATATGGACAGGTGTCCCCTGCTACCTCGTTGACTGCCACTGTGCCTAATAAAAGCGCTGTGCTTGACAGAAGCGCAGTGCTGGACAGAAGCACTGTGCTGGAGTCCGTCGGGGAACAGGACACGGTGGCGCAGCTGCAGGCGCGCATCAAGGCCATGCAGGCCACCAAGCTCGACTCGAAGCTCATCCCCACCCACCCCGCCATCGCGGGGCTGCTGCCGGGCGGCGGCCTGCAGCAGGGTGCCGCCTACTCGATCGACCGGTCGGCGATGCTGCTCATGACTCTGCTCGCCGCGCCCTCCGCCGCCGGCACCTGGTGCGGCATCGTCGGCATGCCCGAGTTCGGCGTCGAGGCAGCCCAGCACTTCGGTGTGGATCTCGACCGGCTCGTGCTCGTGCCGCACCCCGGCGACCAGTGGCTCGCCGTCACCGCCGCGGTCGCCGACGTCATGGAGGTCGTCGTCACCCGCCCGCCGAAGCGCGCTACCGACTCGAGCGTGGCCCGCCTCGCGGCACGGCTGCGGCAGCGCGGCACCACACTGCTGGTCCTCGGCCCGTGGCCGCAGACGGAGGCCATGCTCTCGCTGTCGCAGAGCGAGTGGCACGGCATCGGCGAGGGTCACGGGCACCTCGCCGCCCGCGAGGTCACGGTGACCGTCACGAGCCGCACGGCCGGCCGCCCCCGCAGTGCGCGGCTGTGGCTGCCCGACGCGGGCGAGGCCGTGCGGCGGGCCGAGAACCGGGCTGTCCAGCCCCTCCCCGAGCGGCAGCTCGCATGAGCCCCCACACCCGGCGCGCGCCGGTTCTGCGGCTCGACCGCAGGCCCTCCTCCGGCAGTGCCTTCCCCGCCAGCACCGTGGGCGCAGAGCTCCCGGGCGCCGAACCGCCCAGGGTCGCCGTGCTCTGGTGCCCGGACTGGCCTGTCACTGCCGCCGCCCAGCACGAGAAGCTCCCGCCGGATGCCCCCATCGCCCTGGTCACGAAGAACCTCGTGTTCGCCTCCTCCGGATCGGCTAGGGCCGAGGGCGTCGTGCGCGGGCTCCGCGTGCGCGAGGCCCAGGCGCGCCAGCCCGGCCTCGTCGTGCTCGACTACGACCCCGCACTCGACAGCCGCGCGTTCGAGCCGATCATCGCCGCGATGGAGGAGCTCGTCCCCGGAGTACAGGTGCTGCGGCCCGGGCTCTGCGCGGTCCGCGTGCGCGGGGCTGCGCGCTACTACGGCGGCGAGAGGGCCGCTGGGCTGTTCCTCGCCGGGCGCGCCGACGAGGAGGGCGCGGGCGGCGCGCGCGTGGGCATCGCCGACGGCATCTTCACGGCCGACCAGGCGGCGCGGCGAGCCAGTGCTGGTGCCGGCAGCGGGCAGGCAGTGCGCATAGTGCCCGCGGGCGAGGCCGCGAGCTTCCTCGAGCCCCTCGGCATCGGACTGCTGGACGACGAGCAGCTCGTGACGCTGCTGCGGCGGCTGGGCATCCGGACGCTCGGGGCTTTCGCCCAGCTCGACGCCGCCGACGTGTTCACCCGCTTCGGGCCCGGCGGCGCGCGGCTGCACTCCCTCGCGAGCGGGCGGGACTCGTGGCCGCTCACGCCTCGCACTCCCCCGCGCGACCTCGACGCCGTGGTGCAGTTCGAGCCCGCGCTCGACCGCGTCGACCAGGTCGCGTTCGGCGTGCGCACCGCCGCCGAGGGGTTCATCGACGCGCTCACGGCCGCGAAGCTCGTGTGCACGGCGATCCGGGTGGAGCTCGACTCCGACTCGGGCGAGCTCTCGGAGCGGGTATGGCTGCACCCGCGCTCGTTCACCCCCGCCGACGTCGTCGACCGGGTGCGGTGGCAGTTGCAGGGCGCGGGCGAGGTCGGGCTCAAGTCCGGTGTCACGCGCGTGCGGGTCTCGCCAGAGTCCGTCGACGCGATCGGCAACCACGAGGGCGGGCTGTGGGGCGCGGGGCCGGACGAACGGGTGCACCACGGCCTCTCGCGCGTGCAGAGCATGCTCGGCCACGGCGCCGTGCTCATGCCCTCGGTGGGCGGTGGGCGCACGCTCTCCGACCGGCAGCAGCTCGTGGCGTGGGGCGACCGGCCGCCGGATGGACGAGCGCCGGGGGCGAAGCCCGTCGACCAGCCGTGGCCGGGGCGGCTGCCCGACCCGCTGCCCGGCACCGTGTTCTCGCCGCGGCATCCGGTGCACGTGCTCTCGGCCGACGGCGCGAGCGTCGAGGTCGGCGACCGCGGCACGGTGTCGGCGCCGCCCGTGCGGTTCTCCGCCAACAGCAGCGAGGTGCGGCGGCTCACCGCGTGGGCTGGGCCGTGGGCGATCGACGAGCGCTGGTGGTCGGCCGACGCGCGCAGCGCCTGGCGGTTCCAGGCCGTCGACGAGACCGGATGCGCCTGGCTCCTGGTGCTCGACGCGGGCGGCTGGTGGGCCGAAGCGAGGTACGACTGATGGGCGGCCGCTGATGGGCTGGAGCAACCCGCCGATCTCGTGGTCGGAGTTCGAGAAGAAGCTCAGCGACGCCTCCCGCCCGGGCACCGCCCCGCCCATCGGCGCGGACGGCGGCGACAGCCCGGCCTGGTCGCTCAAGCGCAAGGCCTATCGGGCGCCGGATGCCGCGGCTCCAGCCCCCGGCAGCATCGTGCCGTACGCCGAGCTGCACGCCCACTCGAGCTTCAGCTTCCTCGACGGGGCCAGCATGCCCGAGTCGCTCATCGAGGAGGCCTCCCGTCTCGGCCTGCACGCCCTCGCCCTCACCGACCACGACGGCTTCTACGGCATCGCGCGCATGGCGGAGGCGGCGGCCGCGATCGCCCAGCGCGACGGCCGGGCGGGGCGCCGGCCGACGACGACGATCTTCGGGGCTGAGCTCTCGCTCGGCCTGCGCACGCCGCAGAACGGCATCCCCGACCCCGAGGGCACCCACCTGCTGGTGCTCGCCCGCGGCGAGGAGGGCTACCACCGGCTCGCGCTGGCCATCACCACCGCCCAGCTGCACGGCAGGGAGAAGGGCAGGCCGGTCTACTACCTCGAGGAGCTCGCGCGGCAGGCTGGCGGGCACTGGCTGGTGCTGACGGGATGCCGCAAGGGCGCCGTGCGGCAGGCGCTCGGTGATCGAGCGGAGTCGGGATCAGGCGGGTCGGGATCAGGCGGGCCGAGTAGCGCGCTAGCGCGTAGCGAAGCCGCAGGCGCCGAGCTGGACCGCCTCGTCGCGCTGTTCGGCGCCGAGAACGTGGTCGTGGAGCTGTTCGACCACGGCGACCCGCTCGACAGCGACAACAACGACGCGCTGTACGACCTGGCCGTGGAGCGCGGCCTGCGCGTGGTCGCGACCGGCAACGTGCACTACGCGACCCCGGCGCAGCACCCGCTGCACACCGCCCTCTCCGCGGTGCGGGCGCGCCGGAGCCTCGACGAGCTCGACGGCTGGCTGCCCGCATCCGGCGGCGCGTACCTGCGCTCGGGGGCGGAGATGGCCGCCCGGTTCGCGCGGTACCCGGGCGCGATCGAGAACACCGTGCTCATCGCCGACGAGCTCGCCTTCGAGCTGCGCACGGCCAAGCCCGCGCTGCCCGACACGGAGGTGCCGGAAGGGCACACGCCCGACAGCTACCTCGCCGAGCTCGTGTGGGGCGGGGTAGCCGACCGCCACTTGGAGCTGACGCCGGAGAACCGCGACCGGATCAGCGGCGAGCTAGCGGCGATCGAGAAGAAGCACTTCGCCGGCTACTTCCTGATCGTGTGGGACATGGTCAGGTACGCCAGGGGCCTGGGCATCCTGTGCCAGGGCCGGGGCTCTGCGGCGAGCTCGGTCGTCTGCTACCTGCTCAACATCACTGCGGTAGACCCGATCAAGTACAAGCTGCCCTTCGAGCGGTTCATCTCGAGCATGCGCGAGGAGGAGCCCGACATCGACGTGGACTTCGACTCCGAGCGGCGCGAGGAGGTCATCCAGTACATGTTCGACAAGTACGGCCGCGAGAACGCCGCGCAGGTGTCGAACGTCATCCAGTACCGCCCCAAGTTCGCGGTGCGCGACATGGCCAAGGCGCTCGGGCACAGCGCCGGCCAGCAGGATGCCTGGTCGAAGCAGGTCGAGCGCTGGGGCGCCACGATCTCGAGCGACGACCACGACATCCCGCCGGTCGTCATCGACCTCGCGATGCAGACGATGAAGCTGCCGCGGCACCTCGGGATCCACTCGGGCGGGATGGTGCTCACCAAGCGGCCGGTCGGCGAGGTGGTGCCGGTCGAGTGGGCGCGCATGAAGAACCGCACGGTCGTGCAGTGGGACAAGGACGACTGCGCCTGGATGGGCCTGGTGAAGTTCGACATGCTCGGGCTGGGGATGCTCTCCGCGCTGCAGTACACCTTCGACCTCGTGCGCGGCTCGCTCGGCGAGAGCTGGGACCTGGACGGCATCCCCAAGGAGGAGGCCGGGGTCTACGACCAGCTCTGCCGCGCCGACGCGATCGGGGTGTTCCAGGTGGAGTCCCGCGCGCAGATGGGCCTGCTCCCCCGGCTGCAGCCCCGGGAGTTCTACCACTTGGTGGTGGAGATCGCGCTGGTGCGGCCCGGTCCGATCCAGGGCGGGGCGGTGCATCCGTACGTCAGGCGCAAGACCGGACAGGAAGACATCACCTACCTCCACCCGAAACTCGAGAAGGTTCTCAAGCGCACCCTGGGAGTGCCGATCTTCCAAGAGCAGCTGATGCAGCTCGCGGTGGAGGTCGGCGGCTGCACTGCCGATGACGCCGACTTGCTCCGCAGGGCGATGGGCTCGAAGCGCGGTGTTGAGAAGATCGAGAAGCTGCGCACGAAGCTCTACGAGGGTATGGCGGGCCATGGCATCCACGGGGAGAACGCAGACAAGATCTACGGCGCGATCCAGGCCTTCGCGGGGTTCGGGTTCGCCGAGAGCCACGCCCTGAGCTTCGGCCTGCTCGTGTATGCGAGCGCGTGGCTGCGGCTGCACTACCCGGCAGCGTTCCTCGCCGCCATGCTGCGCGCCCAGCCGATGGGCTTCTACTCCTCGCAGAGCCTGGTGGCGGATGCCCGCCGCCACGGTGTGCGGGTGCTGCGGCCCGACATCCTCAAGTCCGGGGTGTACGCGGGGCTGGAACCGCTGGTCGAGCGGAGCCGAGACCTCGCTTCGGATCTCGACTCCGCTCGATCACCGGCCACGGGCGACCCCCGCTGCCTCCTGCGCGAGCAGCCGGCGGTGCCCGACAAGTTCGACCGCACCGCCCACTTCGACACAGACGACCACCGGCGCGACGGCAACTACGCCGTGCGGCTCGGCCTCGACGAGGTGAGCGGCATCGGCGAGAAGGTCGCGCTGCGGATCGTCGCGGAGCGCGAGCGCGGCGGAGAATTCACGAGCATGAACGACCTCGTGCGGCGGGTGGGCCTCACGACCGCCCAGCTCGAGGTGCTCGCAGCGGCGGGCGCGTTCGACGGGTTCGGCCTCGAGCGGCGCGAGGCGATGTGGAACGCGGGCAACGCCGCCCAGGACCGCGCCGAGTTCCTGCCCGGGAGCATCGTGGCCGTGCAGCCGCCGCTGTTCAGCCTCCCCTCCGCCGTGGAGGAGCTCATGTCCGACCTGTGGGCCACCAGCCTCTCGACCGACAGCCACCCCGTGCAGCACCTGCGCCTGGCGCTGCAGAGCCGGGGCGTCCTGACCGCCGCCGGCCTCGCGGTGGCGGAGAGCGGCCGCCGCATCGAGGTGGGCGGAGTGGTCACCCACCGGCAGCGGCCCGCAACTGCGAGCGGCATCACGTTCCTCAACCTCGAGGACGAGACGGGGCTCGTGAACGTGATCTGCAGCGTCGGGGTCTGGACCCGCTACCGGCGCATCGCGCGGGAGGCGCCGGCCATGATCATCCGCGGCGTCCTGGAGCGATCACCGGAGGGGGTGATCAACGTGCTGGCCGACCGATTCGAGGTGCTCGAGATGGCTCCGAAGACCCGATCACGGGACTTCCGGTAGATGAACCTTTGTTACCATCTCGCACCGATTCCAAAATACATGGCGCTCACGGCGGTCTCCTGCTATAGCCTTGGCTCATCATCGACTGTTCTCTCGGGAGCGGTCGGTGTGGCCTCGACTGTCGGGGCCAGAAGAACGCTCCTGGAGGAGTTTTAAATGGCATTAGGCACCGTCAAGTGGTTCAACGCGGAAAAGGGCTTTGGTTTCATCGCCCCTGAGGACGGAAGTCCCGACGTGTTCGCCCACTACTCGGCGATTTCGACCAGCGGTTACAAGTCTCTCGACGAGAACCAG
The DNA here is from genome assembly GCA_025463515.1 of Rhodoglobus sp. Classification (GTDB taxonomy): domain Bacteria; phylum Actinomycetota; class Actinomycetes; order Actinomycetales; family Microbacteriaceae; genus Rhodoglobus. The sequence continues at coordinate 9,366 of JAODAQ010000027.1, read as the reverse complement.
AAGGTCGAGTTCGACATCACACAGGGACCGAAGGGTCCCCAGGCGGAGAACATCCGCCCCCTCTGATCTTGATAGTTCAGTAACGGAAACGCCCCGGCACTGCCTTTCATAAGGCATCTGCCGGGGCGTTTTCCTATGTCCGGTGTTCATGACCCGAGCCTCCGCGCATCGGAGCGCTGCCGGCGTGCTTTAAGCTCGGCCCGTGACATCCCTGCGCGCCCCGATCGCACTCGCCCTTGCCGCCCTGCTCGCCCTCTCCGGCTGCACCGGGCTGCTCGGCCCCCGAACCGTCGAGCCCGGCGGCTACGACCCCTCGCTGGGCGATCCCATCGGCGACGACACGCTCGAGGTTCTCGGGATCTACGCCGTCGAGGGCGACGAGATCATCGGCTCGATCCCGTCCAAGTACGAGGCGGTGTGGAACCGGTTCACCGAGCTGTTCCCCGCCGAGACCCACCCCGAGATCACGCTGTTCGTGGCGATCGACGCCGAGGCATCCGACAACACCGACGGCGCGATGCAGCCGAACCTGCTCCACCCGGGCGAGCAGTACCTCGCTCTCGACACGACCGGCTTCGACAGCCCGTCGGAGGCCGACCGCACCATGATCCACGAGTTCGGCCACCTCCTCACCCTCCGCAAGAACCAGGTGCCGCTCAACCTCGGCGCCTACGACTGCGACGTCTACAACGACGGCACCGGATGCCCGCTGCCCACGTCGTACCTGTACGCGTGGGAGTCCGAGTTCTGGCCGGGACAGATCGACGTCGACGAGTCGGACGACGCGATCGCCGAGCGCCACGTGTCGGGCGGCTTCGTGAGCGAGTACGCCGCGACGAACCCCTACGAGGACGTCGCCGAGTCGTTCGCCGAATGGGTGCTCGACGACGAGGTCTCGCCCGCGGGCGGGGTGATCGGCGACAAGCTGCGCTTCTTCGACGCCTATCCGGAGGTCGTTGCGCTCAAGGAGGAGGTTCGCGCGGCGCTCTAGGCCGGATGACCTAGCTGCGCAGGCCTTTGCGCAGGTAGTCGATGCGCGCCTGCAGCTGGGTGACGGTGGCCTGTGCGACCGCCGGGCCGCCGCAGACGCGGCGCAGCTCGGCGTGGATGATCCCGTGCAGCTCCCCCGAGCCCTTCGCGCGGATCCCGACGAGCGCGTTGAGGAGCTTCCGCTGCTCCTTGAGGTTGCGGAAGAGCGCCGGTTCCTTCTCCTCCGTGGGCTTCGCCGCCGACCGGCGGGACTGCCGCTGCTGGCGGTGCCAGAGCAGCTCCCGAACCTGCTCCGGCTCGAGGATGCCCGGAAGCCCGATGAAGTCGAGCTCCTCGTCGCTCCCGGGCTCGGCGGCGAACCCGAACTCCTCCTTGCCGAAGTACACCCGGTCGAAGTTCGCGTCCGACTCGAGCGCCTCCCAGACGAACTCCTCGGTGAGCTCCTCGCTGGTCGTCTCCTCGCGGTTCTCCTGGTCGAGGAGACTGTCGTCGAGCAGCTGCTCGTCCTGCTGCTTGCGGTCGATGGCGTGGTCGCGCTCGAGCTCGAGCAGGCCCGCGAGCCCCACGAGGGTCGGCACGCTCGGCAGGAAGATCGACGCGGTCTCGCCCCGGCGCCGTGCCCGCACGAAGCGCCCGACCGCCTGGGCGAAGAACAGCGGCGTCGACGCCGAGGTCGCGTACACCCCGACGGCGAGCCGCGGCACGTCCACGCCCTCCGACACCATGCGCACGGCGACCATCCAGCGCTGCTCCCCCTCGGAGAAGCTCTCGATGCGCGCCGACGACTCCTTCTCGTCGGACAGCACGATCGTGGCCGGCTCCCCCGTGATGTCGCGCAGCAGTTTCGCGTAGGCGCGGGCGGACTGCTGATCGGTCGCGATCACGAGGCCGCCGGCATCCGGAACAGAGTGCCGCACCTCCGTGAGGCGGCGGTCGGCGGCGCGGAGCACGGCGGACATCCAGTCGCCCTTTGGGTCGAGCGCGGTGCGCCAGGCCTGCGCCGTGACGTCCTTCGTGTCCGGCTCGCCGAGTCGCGCCTCCATCTCGTCGCCCATGCGCGTGCGCCAGCGCATCTTGCCCGCGTAGGACATGAAGATCACGGGCCGCACGACGCCGTCGGCGAGAGCGCGGCCGTAGCCGTAGTTGTAGTCGGTGACCGACGTCCGGATGCCCTTCTCGTCGGGCGCGTAGGTGACGAACGGGATCGGGGCCAGGTCGCTGCGGAACGGCGTGCCCGTGAGCGACAGCCGCTTCGTGGCGGGGCCGAATGCCTCGCGGATGGCGTCGCCCCAGCTCAGGGCATCACCGCCGTGGTGCACCTCGTCGAGGATGACGAGCGTGCGCGCCGACTCGGTGATCTCCCGGTGCAGGGATGCCCGCACCGCGACCTGCGCGTAGGTGACCGCCATGCCGTGGAACCGCCGGCCGCCGTAGCCGTCCCCGTTGTTGTACTCGGGATTCAGGCGCAGGCCGACTTTGTGGGCGGCATCGGCCCACTGGCGCTTGAGGTGGTCGGTGGGCGCCACGACCGTCACCCGGTCGACGACGCGGCGCGCGATGAGCTCGACGGCGAGCCGGAGCGCGAACGTGGTCTTGCCGGCGCCGGGGGTCGCGGCCGCGAGGAAGTCCTTCGGCTCGCGGAGGAAGTACTCGTCGAGCGCCTCGGCCTGCCAGGCGCGGAGCTTGTCGGCGGTGCCGCGGGCCGCGCGCTCGGGGTACGAGGGTGAGAGGTGCTCCGCCGCGAAAGTCCCGACGGTCGGGCTCGGGAAGGGGGTGCTCACTTGATGAGACTTTACCCGAGGGTCCTGACACCGGTGATCGAGCGGAGTCGAGATCTAGTCGCGCTGCCCCAGCCGCGGGCGCTCGTGGGCGGAGTGCCCCAGCAGCCGGGCGGGCTTCACGGCGCCTCGGCCGAAACGGGCGCTAGCGGCATCCATCACGTCCTCCGCGTCCCGCCACCCCTCGGACTCGTCCCACAGCCCCAGCTGGGCCGTGGCGGCGTCCTGGAGCTGCTCGGCGCGCACGCCCACGAGGCGGATCGGGGCGTCCTGCCTGCCGAGGGCCTCGTAGATCTCGCTGACCTCCTCGTAGATCTTCCGGCCCAGGTCAGTTGGCTCGGCGATCGTGCGGGACCGCGTGATCGTCGTGAAGTCGCCGAACCGCAGCTTGAGCACGACCGTGCGGCCGACGAGCTGCGCATTGCGCAGTCGCACCGCCACCATGTTCGACATGCGCAGCAGCTCCGTGCGGATGATCGCCGGATCGGTGATGTTCGTCTCGAAGGTGAGCTCGTGGCCGACGCTCTTCTCCTCCGCGCGGGTGTGCACGGGCCGCGGGTCGATGCCCCAGGCCAAGTCGTGCAGTCGGTCGGCGCCGGCCTCCCCCACGGCCTTGAGCAGCATCTCGCGGGACGCGCGCGCGACGTCGCCGATGGTGTGCAGCCCGCGACCGCGAAGGTTCTCCTCGGTCTTGCCGCCGACGCCCCACAGCTTGGCGATCGGCAGCGGGTGCAGCAGGGCGATCGTCTGGTCCGCGGGCACGACGAGCAGGCCGTCCGGCTTGGACAGGCCGGAGGCGAGCTTCGCCACGAACTTGGTGGATGCCGCGCCCACCGAGCACACGAGCCCCGTCTCGGCGCGAACGCGGGCGCGGATGAGCTCGGCCACCCGCATCGGCGAGCCGAACACGGTTCGCGCGCCGGCCACATCGAGGAAGGCCTCGTCGATGCCGAGGCGCTCCACGATCGGAGTCACCTCGTCGAAGATGGTCATGACCATCGAGGAGAAGTGGGTGTAGCGCTCGAAGTGCGGCTCGAGCACGATCGCATCCGGGCAGCGGCGGAGGGCTATCGACATCGGCAGCGCCGAGTTCACACCGAACTTGCGGGCCTCGTAGGTGGCCGCGGTCACGATCGAGCGCGCGGAGCGGTGGCCGACGATGACGGGCTTGCCGACGAGCTCGGGGTGGTCGAGGAGCTCGACAGAGGCGAAGAAGGCATCCATGTCCACGTGGAGGATCGTGGCGGTGCTGTCATCCACGCCGACCGGGGTGACGTGGCGCCCCGTGCCGTCCTGCTTGCCCATGCCGTCATCCTGCCACCTGCCAACGACTGGCGCGGCCAGGAGTGCCTCGGCCAGAAGGACGCCCCGGGCATGCGGAAGGCGGGCGCCCCGAGGGACGCCCGCCTCCCGGTGGTCTAGCTCGTCTTGCGACGGCCGAAGATGAGCCCCTGGATGAGGAGGACGACGATGGCACCACCGAGCGCGAAGACCCAGGTGAGCGGTGAGGTGAGGCCGCCGTCTCCGAAGACGTCGTAGCCGAGGACTGCGCTAGCGACCCAGGCGCCGAGGGCGGCACCCAGCAGGCCGAGAACGATCGTGAGGAACCAACCGACCTTGCGGCGCAGGATCAGCTTCGCGACGATGGCGGCGACGATTCCGACGAGGAGGAAGGGAAAGAAGCTCATACGAGTACTCCAAGAGGTGATGTGGTGCGACGCGCAGGCGCGAATCGCACCTCAGTGTGGCAGTCCCGGGGCTCGTGCAACAGAGGGAGCAGCAACAGCAGAAGGGCGGGGGCCGAAGCCCACCGCCCTTCCGATGTGTTGTCGCTGGCGCAGGGTTATGCCCTGCGACTGCCTCGCGTGACGAGGCCGTAGATCAGCAGCACGACGATCGCGCCGCCGATGGCCAGCAGCCAAGTCTGGATGGAGAAGAAACCCTCAAGGCCGATGCCGAAGATCGCGCTTCCGATGAAGCCTCCGAGCAGCGCACCCACGACGCCGAGGATGAGGGTGATGATCCAGCCACCACCCTGGGTGCCGGGCAGGATTGCCTTTGCGATAGCACCGGCAACCAGTCCCAGTACGATCCAGCCGATGATTCCCATGACGACCTCCCAGTCGTTCTTTTACTGCGGCGCCGGGTCTCGGTGCCTTCTCCACACAATCACAGACCCTCATTCTGGGGATGCCCCTTGCCCTCGACCGCCGTGTCTGGTAGCTGGCAGGGTGCGAGGTGGGTAATGCTGGAGTCATGGCACAGCAGCACCCCTGGAGCAGGTACGTCGCGATCGGTGACTCGTTCACCGAGGGGATCGGCGACCCCGAGCCCGAGAGCCCGGGAGGGCACCGCGGCTGGGCCGACCGTGTGGCAGAGGTGCTGGCCGAGCAGACCGAGGACTTCGCCTACGCGAACCTCGCGATCCGCGGGCGGCTCCTCCAGCAGATCTCCGAGAGCCAGGTGGATGCCGCGCTGGAGCTCAAGCCCGACCTGATCACCGTCTCGGCCGGGGGCAACGACATCATCCGCCCCGGCACCGACGCGGACGATGTGTCCCGCCGATTCGAGGCGATGATCGAGCGCCTGCGCTCTGACGGCGCGACCGTCGTGATGTTCAACGGCCCCGACATCGGGATGACCCCGGTCCTCAACCGCGTGCGCGGGAAGGTCGCCATCTACAACGAGAACCTGCGCGCGATCGCCCAGCGCCACGACTGCGTCGTCGCGGACATGTGGGCGCTTCGCGAGCTCGCCGACCCGAGGATGTGGGCTCCGGACCGCCTGCACTTCTCCCCCGTCGGCCACAACACGATCGCCGCGATGGTGCTCAACGCGCTCGCGGTCGACCACGCACTCGAGCCGTTCCGCCCGGATCCGCTCCCGCCCAGGCGCTGGCGCGAGGCCCGTGCCGAAGACCTCGGCTGGGCCCGTGAGTACCTCGTGCCGTGGGTATTGCGCCGCGTGCGGCACCAGTCATCCGGCGACGACGTCACGCCGAAGCGCCCGGGCTATTAGCCGGGGGCTACTTTCCGGTCGGCCGGGGGCCCGGTGGGCCCGTTGCTCGGTTCGCGCTCGGCTTCGCCCTGCCCGGTCGGCCCGTTGCTTGGTTCGCGCTACAGCTTTCCGCGGCGGCGGCGCGGGGCGACGGCAGCGGGAGGCCCGGCAGCACCGTGGGGCGGCAGCGTGAGGCCCGGGAGCTAGATCCCGGCGTAGCCCGTGCGGCCTGCGGCGGGGCAGTCGAACGGGTCCGTGTTGCGGCCGACCTCGTTGAGGTAGCGCACGACGGTTCCGTAGGCGGCGGGCAGGCCGATCTCGGTGTAGAGGATGCCCTTGGCCTCGCAGTACTCGCGGGTGATCTCGCCCGCGCGGCGCAGGTGCGGTCGCGGCATGCTCGGGAACAGGTGGTGCTCGACCTGGTAGTTGAGCCCGCCCATGAAGTGGTTCATGAAGTGGCCCCCCTTGATGTTGCGGCTCGTGAGCACCTGGCGGCGGAGGAAGTCGACCTTGGAGCCCTTGGCGAGGATGGGCATCCCGATGTGGTTCGGGGCGAAGGACGCGCCCATGTAGAGGCCGAAGATGGCCAGCTGCACACCGAGGAAGGCGAACGCCATTCCCATCGGGAGGAAGGTGAAGAGCACCGTCACATAGGCGACGTTGCGCACCGTGAGCAGCACGATCTCGAGCGCGCGCTTGTCGACCTTGCCCTTGGAGAACACGGTCATGAAGGCGTGGCGGTGCAGGTTGATGCCCTCGAGGAGAAGCACGGGGAAGAACAGGTAGCCCTGCTTGTGGGCGAGGAGCTTCGTGAGGCCGGTGAGCCCCTGGGCCTTCTGCTCCTGGAAGATGATGAAGTCGGTCTCGATGTCGGGATCGCGGTCGACGGTGTTCGGGTTGCCGTGGTGGCGGGTGTGCTTGCTCATCCACCACGAGTAGCTGATGCCGACCACGAGGTCGGCCATGATGCGGCCGCCGAAGTCGTTGGCCTTGCCCGACTCGAACACCTGGCGGTGGGCGAGCTCGTGCGTGATGAAGGCGTACTGCGTGAACAGGATGCCCAGTGCACCCGCGATGAGCAGGATGTACCAGGTGTCGTTGAGCAGCGCGAAACCGAACCAGGCCGCGACCATCGCGGTCGTGATGACCCCGAAGGTGATGCCGTAGAACCGCTTGCGGCGCCGGAGCAGACCCGCATCGCGGACCGTGTGCAGCAGTGCCGAGAACTCCGAGAGGGGGTTCGGCAGGCCGCGGTTGCCGGTCTTTATGATGCGAGAAGGTTCGGCAGCAGCAGTAGTCACGTGGCCTCAGAGGGTCGAATGACTTCACAGCCACAGCGGATGAGCAGGTGCTCGATACGGCAAGCGTAGCGGTCGAGACTGGGAAGACCCCGCTTATTCCCTAGAAGAGTTCCCCGGGGTTGGTGAGCCGCCACCACGGCCCGGGATCGTCGATCGTCGCGGACAGCTCGAGCGGCACGGTGACCGTCTGGGTGCCCGCGGTGAAGACGAGCTTGCCCACGTCCGACCCCGACTCGGCGAGGTGGATGTCGTCCACCGACACGTCGACGGTGACGGGCGTGGCCGACCAGACCGCGACCGAGGCGTCCTCCGCCGCGACTGCTGACGCGGCATCCCCCCATGGCGTCTCGTAGCTCGCGAACTCCTGGCCCGCCGTCGTGAGCTGGACCTCGGTGAAGCCCGCGTCGACCTCCGCGAGGAGGGAGCGGATCGCGGCGTCGATCGTGTCGTGGTCCGGGCCGCCGAGCACGACCCCCACGACCGTGATGGTCGTCGTGCCGACCGCGTGCTCCTGCGAGAAGAGCAGGCACGCGCCGGCCTCGTCGAGGGTGCCGGTCTTGATGCCGTCGACGCCGTCCACGCCGAGGAGCCCGTTGCGGTTCTCGATGGTGCCGATGTCCGGAACGTCCATGGTCTGGGTGGAGACGATCTCCGCGATCACCGGGTTGGCCTCGGCGAGCTTCGCGAGCTCGATGAGATCCGCGACCGTGCTGCGGTTGTTGGGCGAGACCCCCGTCGGCTCCTCGATGGTCGTGCTGGTGAGCCCCTTCGCCGCAAGCCACGCGGTTGCCGCGGTGATGAACGCCGGCTCGGAGCCGTAGCCCCAGGTGGCGAGGGACTCCGCGTAGTTGTTCGCGGACTCCATGAGCATGACGTTCATGACGTTGCGCTGGGTCATGACCTGGCCCACGGACACCGACTCGACCACACCCCCGTCGGCGAGCTGCGCGTCGTAGTAGCCCTGGTCGACATCGCCGAAGGTGATGTCCGGACCGGAATCGCCGAGGGCGAGCGGGTGCGCGTCGAGCACGACGAGCGCCGTGATGATCTTCGAGATCGAGGCGATCGGGAGCGGGTCGGTCGAGCCCGCGCTCGCGAGGACTCCGGGGTAGCCGACCGCACCCACGCCGGAGGCGCCGTAGCCGGGGAACGCCACCGCGGGCTGGGCGGCCGCGGGCGGCGTGTACGCCTCGAGCGCCGCCGCCACGGGCTTGAGCGGTGCGAGCAGTGTCAACGGCAGGTAGAACGCCGTCGCGAGGACGACGAGCCCGCCACCGAAGACGGTGATGCGACGGCGCCGGTAGATCTGGCGTCTGGTCAGTGGCACGCCAACAGCCTAAGCGAGGCCCCCATCGACCGAGCGCCGCGACGGCACCGTCTCCTCCGGCACGAGCACCTCGGTCTTCTCGTTGAGCGCCTCGCCACGGAAGAAGGGCTTCGAGCGCGCGAAGAACGACCACACGATCATGAGCACGATGCCGACGGCGAGCGAGCCGATGCCCACCACGAACACGCCGCCGACGCCGAACAGGACCGTGTAGCCGTAGTCCGGGTTGAACATGTCGATCGCGGAGAAGATGAAGGCCGCAGACAGCATGAGGGCGCCCAGCAGCGGGAACAGGAACTTGAAGAACACGTTGTGGGCGTTCTCGAACAGCTCGCGGCGGAAGAACCAGACGCACGAGAATCCCGTGATCGCGTAGTAGAAGGCGATCGCGAGGCCTAGCGACAGGATCGTGTCGGAGAGGAAGTCCTCGCTCACGATGGTCAGCCCGACGTAGAAGACCGTCGAGACGATGCCCATGACGATCGTCGAGAACGCCGGCGTGTGGTACTTGGGATGCACGACGCCGAAGCGCCGCGGAAGCGCCCGGTACGCCGCCATCGCCAGCGTGCCGCGCGCGGTCGGCAGGATCGTGGTCTGCGTCGACGACACCGCCGAGACGAGCACCGCCACGACGAGCAGCCACGCGAAGGGGCCGAACAGCACGTCCTTGAGGGCGAAGAAGACGTCCTCCGCGTTGTCCTCGTTGCCGAGGCCGAGCCCGCTCGAGCCGAGGCCCGCGTAGGCCATCGCCGCGACGGTCACCCCGACGTAGGTGACGAGCAGGATCAGCGTGGAGAGGATCGCCGCGCGGCCGGGAGTGTGCTCCGGGTCCTTGGTCTCCTCGTTGAGGGCGAGGCAGGTGTCCCAGCCCCAGTAGATGAACAGGGCCAGCAGGACCCCGTGCACCACGGCGCCCGGATCGGTAAAGGCGCCTGCCGGGTTGAACCACTCCGGGTCGAAGGCCTGGCCCGTA
>JAODAQ010000022.1 GCA_025463515.1 Rhodoglobus sp. | reverse complement strand
CATCGTGCGGCGCAGGATCGCCTTGATGCGGGCCACGATCTCGTCCAGGCTGAACGGCTTGGTGACGTAGTCGTCGCCGCCGACGGTGAGGCCGGTGATCTTGTCCTCGTTGTCGTCCTTCGCGGTGAGGAAGAGGATCGGGGCCGTGTAGCCGGATGCCCGCAGCCGCTTGGTCACGCCGAAGCCGTTCATGTCGGGGAGCATGACGTCGAGGATGATGAGGTCGGGCTCCTCCTCCAGGACGGCGGAGATGGCCTGCGCGCCATTGCCGACCGCGCGCACGGCAAAGCCGGCGAAGCGCAGCGACGTGGTGAGGAGGTCGCGAATGTTGGGTTCGTCATCGACGATCAGAATCTTGGGTCCATCAGCCATGCAGCAAGTATCTGCGAGTTGTCTGGATGTTATCTGGGAGTGCTGTCTACGCCGTCAGAGTGCTAGCTGATCGGCGAACGCCCGCAGTTCCGCGCTCCACAGCTCCGGCTCCTCCCACGGCCCGAAGTGTCCGCCGCGCGGCATCTCGCTCCAGCGCTCGACCGGGTACCAGCGCCCCGCCGACTCCTGTGGCGCCGGGCAGATGTCCGCCGGGAACAGGGCGAACCCGGTCGGCACCGTCTGCACTCCGGTCGGCGTGACCCGGTTGTCGTAGTAGTACCGGGCCGCGGAGCCGGCGCTCTGCGTCACCCAGTAGACCGTGAGGTTCGTGGCGAGGTCGTCGAGAGTGAAGGCGTCGAGGCCGCGGTCGCTCCACGCCTCGAACTTCTCCAGGATCCAGGCCGCGAGGCCCGCGGGGGAGTCGTTGAGCGACGCGGCAAGAGTCTGCGGCTTGGTGCGCTGAAGGTGCGAGTAGCCGCCCTCCGCGAGCTCCCAGGCGGCGCCGTCGGCCTGCCACTTCCGTTCGGCATCGGTGAGCTCCGCGGCCGGGATGCCGCGCATCCGGCGCAGGGGCACGTCGCCCAGGTGCAGGGCGGTGATGCGGTCCGGATGCCGCAGGCCGAGCTGGTCCGCGATCTGGGTGCCGATGTCCCCGCCGTGCACGGCGAACCGCTCGTGGCCGAGCGCGGTCATGAGCCCGGCGAAGCGGTCGGCGACCCCGGTCGGGCCGAGCGGCTCGGTGGGGTGCTCGCTGAACCCGTACCCGGGGATGCTCGGGATGACGATCTCGAACCGGTCGGCGAGCAGCGGCAGTGCGCGGAGGAACCGCACGAAGCCGTCGGGCCAGCCGTGCACGAGCAGCAGCGGCGTCGCGCCCGGAGTGCCCGCGCGGATCGCGTGGATGCCGTCGACCAGCACGTGGTCGAGCTCGTTGAGCGAGCGCTCCACCGCGCGCCAGTCGTACGCCCCCGCCCAGTGTTCCACGACCCGTCGAAGGGCGGCGGTCGGGATGCCCTGGCTCCAGTCATCAGTCACCGAGTCGGGCCACCGGGTCTCGCGGAGCCGGCGGCGAAGATCGTCGAGCTCAGCCTGTGGCACCTCGATAGTGAACGGTGTGACATCCATTCCGTCAGCGTGGCACAGGCGGCTGTCAGCGGTCGAGCAGGGCCGTCGCGTCGGCGACGATGCGGGCCAGGAGGGCCGTGGCATCCGTCTCGCCTGCTAGTCGCGAGGCTTGGCCCGCCCAGAGCGACATCAGCTCGGTGTTGCCCTGCTCGCCGGCGATCGGGCGGAACTTGCCCGTGAGCCAGTTCTGCACCGGGAACGGCGCGTGGCTGGGCGCTCCGGTGAGCCGGTTCGGGATGCCCCGCGCAAGCCGCCCGCTGGGAACCCGGGTCAGCACGCTGCGCTCGCCGCCCGGCGACCGCAGTAGCGCGCGGTAGGCCGGGGCCGCCGCCGACTGCTCGGTGGAGAGGAATGCCGAGCCGATCTGGGCCGCGGAGGCGCCGAGCATCATCGCTGCGGCCACTCCGCGCCCGTCGCCGATGCCGCCCGCGGCGATGACCGGCACGCCCACCGCGTCCACGACCTGCGGGACGAGGGCTAGCGTGCCGACGAGCGAGTCCTCGGCGCGGGAGAGGAACGACGGCCGATGGCCGCCGGCCTCCATGCCCGTCGCTACGAGCAGGTCGATGCCGCCCTGCTCGAGCGCCACGGCCTCCGCGACGCTCGTGGCCGCGCCGACCGCGAGGATGCCGCGCTCGTGCGCGCGCTCGATCACGTCTGCTGGCGGAACCCCGAACACGAAGCTCACCACCGCCGGCCGCGCCTCGAGCACGGCCTCGAACTGCTCCTCGAACGCCGGGAGGTAGGCGGCGGGACGTGCCGGCAGCGGGACGCCGAGCTCGTCGAAGAAGCCCTTGAGCGCGGCGACGTACCCGTCGTACTCCTCCTGCGAGGGCAGCACCCCGTGGTCGCCGTCGTGCGGAAGCCACAGGTTGAGCGCGAAGGGCCCGGATGTCGCGGCGGCGAGGTCGCGCGCGGTGGTCCGGATGCGCTCGCCGTCGTAGCCGTACAGCCCGAAAGACCCGAGCCCGCCGCCATTGCTGACCGCTGCCGCCAGCGCGACGGACGACATCCCGCCGAACGGCCCGAGCACGATCGGCACCCGGATGCCCAGCGCGCGGGTCACGGCGGTGTCGGTCCAGGTGCTCATGGTTCCATTCTCGTATGGAGCCACTCGCACCGCGCCGGATCGGCGCCCGCACTTTCGACTTCGAGAAGCAGGTCGCGGTCATGGCTGTCGTCAACCGGACGCCCGACTCGTTCTACGACAAGGGAGCTACGTTCGCCCTCGACCGCGCGGTGGCGGCGGCATTGCAGGCGGCCGAGGACGGCGCGGACTGGGTCGACATCGGCGGAGTCCCCTTCGGACGCGGACCGGTGGTCGCGGTCGAGGAGGAGATCGCGCGGGTGGTTCCCGTCGTCGAGGGGGTGGCCGCGGCATCCGGCGTCGTCATCTCCGTCGACACCGCGAACGCCGAGGTCGCGCGCCGGGCAATCGCCGCGGGCGCCGCCGTCATCAACGACACGAGCGGACTCTGGGACGAGGACATGGCCGGCGTGATCGCGGAGAGCGACGCCACGCTGGTGCTCACCCACAGCATCGGCCCGCCCCGCTCCGAGAAGCCCAAACCGCAGTACGGCGACGTCGTGGCCGAGGTCGCCGCCTTCCTGCAGGAGCGCGCGGACCGGGCGCTCGCGGCAGGCGTCCCCCGCGAGCGGCTCGTGGTCGACCCCGGGCACGACCTCAACAAGAACACCCTGCACACGCTCGAGCTCACGCGGCGGCTCGACGAGATCGTCGCGCTCGGCTACCCCACCCTCGTCGCGGTCTCCAACAAGGACTTCGTGGGCGAGTCGATCGACCGCGAGCAGGGGCAGCGGTTGGAGGGTTCCCTCGCGGCGGCCGTCGTGTGCATCATGAAGGGTGCGCGCATCGTGCGCATGCACGACGTTCCCGCTTCGGTCGCGGCCGTGCGGATGACCGAAGCGATCCTCGGGCTCAGGCAGCCCGCCTACTTGAGGCACAACGTATGACCGCACGCATCGACCGGCTCTGGCCGGACCCCGCCGAGAACCTCACCGACGACGAGCTGGTCGCCGACCTCGGCCCCGGCCTGCGGATCAACTTCGTCTCGAGCATCGACGGCGCCGCGACCCACGAGGGCCGCTCCGGCGGCCTTTCGGGAGCGGCGGACAAGCGGCACTTCGAACTGCTGCGGCGGGTGTGCGACCTGGTCATGGTCGGTGCGGGCACCGTGCGCGACGAGGGCTACGGGCCGATGCGGGTCTCCGCCGCGTCAGAGCGCTGGCGGGTCGAGCGAGGGATGCCCGGGCATCCGGTCTTCGCGATCGTAAGCGGCCACCTCGACCTGGACGAGGGCTCGAGGATCTTCACCGAGGCGCCGGTGCGGCCGATCGTCGTGTCGACTGCCGGGGCATCCGGCGACCGCTTCTCGCAGGTCGCCGACGTGATCGAGGCTGATCTCCCTGCCGCGCTCGAGCAGCTGCGCGCGCGGGGCCTCACCCGGATCCTCTGTGAGGGCGGACCGTCGCTGTTCGGGTCGCTGCTCGCCGCCGACGCGGTCGACGAGCTGTGCCTCACGGTGTCGCCGTCGCTCGAGGCGGGAGATGCCCCGCGCATCTCCCACGGCGATGTGCTCTCGGCGCGCGGCATGCGGCTCGCCCACGTGCTGCGCTCGGGCGACACCCTGCTGCTGCGGTACGTGCGCTAGCTGAGCCGCCTGCGCCTCGCCGGGCTTCTGGCTGCCCGCGGGGCGTCTGGGCCGTTCACCGAACTCAGGACAATGCAGATGCAGTGATGGGGCGCTCACCGGCGCCAGCGCCGACCCTGCGCGAGCCGGACACTGGGCGAGCCGGACCCTGCGCGAGCACCGGCACCGGCAGGGCCCCTGCGGAAGTTGTCCTGAGTTCGGTGAGCGTCCGGAACACGCGGCCCCGGGTGGCGACCCACTGTGAGCGAGCCGCCGCGGCGAGAGCAGTAAAGCTAGGCAGCCTCGAGCGTGTCCGAGTCGAGGATCGTGTACGAGTAGCCCTGCTCCGCGAGGAACCGCTGCCGGTTCTGCGCGAAGTCCTGGTCGACCGTGTCGCGCGCGACGAGCGTGTAGAAGTTCGCGGGCAGGCCGCTCTCCTTCGGGCGCAGCAGCCGGCCGAGGCGCTGGGCCTCCTCCTGCCGCGAGCCGAACGATCCCGACACCTGGATCGCGACCGTCGCCTCCGGCAGGTCCACCGAGAAGTTCGCGACCTTCGAGACCACCAGCACCTTGATCTCGCCCGTGCGGAACGCGTCGTACAGCCGCTCCCGCTCGTCGACCGGCGTGGCTCCGGTGAGCTTGGGCGCGTGGAGGGCGTCGGCGAGCTCGTCGATCTGGTCGAGGTACTGGCCGATGACCAGGATGCGCTCGCCCTCGTGCTTCTTCACGAGATCGCGCACCACCCCGAGCTTCGCGGGTGCGGTGGCCGCGAGCCGGTACCGCTCGTCGTCGGCGGATGCCGCGTACTCGAGCCGCTCCTGCTCGGGGAGGTCGATGCGCACCTCGTAGCAGGAGGCCGGCGAGATGAAGCCCTGCGCCTCGATCTCCTTCCACGGCGCATCGAAGCGCTTGGGCCCGATCAGCGAGAACACGTCGCCCTCGCGGCCGTCCTCGCGCACGAGCGTCGCGGTGAGGCCGAGCCTGCGGCGCGCCTGCAGCTCGGCGGTGAGCTTGAATACGGGCGCGGGCAGCAGGTGCACCTCGTCGTAGATCACGAGCCCCCAGTCGAGCGCGTCGAGCAGCGCGAGGTGGGCGTACTCGCCCTTCCGGCGCGCGGTGAGGATCTGGTACGTCGCGATGGTGACCGGACGCACCTGCTTCACCTGCCCGGAGTACTCGCCTACCTCCTCCTCGGTGAGCGTCGTGCGCTTGAGGATCTCGTTGCGCCACTGCCGGGCCGAGACGGTGTTCGTAACGAGGATGAGCGTGGTCGTCTTGCCCGCCGCCATCGCGCCGAGCCCGACCAGCGTCTTGCCAGCGCCGCAGGGGAGCACGACCACACCGGAGCCGTGCGCGTAGAAGTTGTCGACGGCCTGGTCCTGGTACGGGCGCAGGTGCCAGCCGTCGGCGTCGTTGAGTGCGATCTCGTGCGGGGTGCCGGGGGTGTAGCCGGCGAGGTCCTCGGCGGGCCAGCCGAGCTTGAGCAGCTCCTGCTTGAGCTGCCCGCGCGCCCAGGCCTGCACGACGTAGCTGTGGTCGCCGCGCTTCTCGAAGAGCAGCCCGGCCACCTTGCGCGCACGGGTGATCTCGCTGAGCACGGCGGCGTCGGTGGCCGTGAGCGTGAGGGCGCCGTCATCCGCCCGCTCGATCACCAGGCGGCCGTAGCGGCCGACGGTCTCGGTCATGTCCACGATCACCGACTGGGGCACCGGGAACTTCGAGTACGTCTCGAGGGTCGCGAGCATGTCCTCGGCGGTGTGGCCGGCGGCGCGCGCGTTCCAGAGGCCGAGCCGCGTGATGCGGTAGGTGTGGATGTGCTCGGGCGCGCGCTCGAGCTCGGCGAAGACTGCGAGGTCGTGCCGGGCGTCCTCCGCCTGCGGGTGCGCGACCTCGAGGAGCACGGTGCGGTCGGTTTGAACGATGAGTGGGCCGTTCGTGGGCATCCTTGTAGCTTACGACTGCGCGGGGCCTACCGAGACGATGCTCGTCAGCGGCAGTGTGCGCTCGATGTCCGACTTGCGGTCGCGGGCGCGCAGCCTGCCGCCGCCGACGCTCGCGGGCTCGAGCTGGTAGTCCACGTCGGTGCCGTCGGGCATCCGGACCGTAACGGTGAGCCCGACCTTGTTGCGGATCGCCACATCCAGCTGCCGCGACAGCCACGCCTTGTCGGTCTCGTCGGAGTCGCTGGAGCTTCCGAGGCGCAGCCGCTCGATGAGCGAGGCGGTCGAGTCCGTGCTCGCTGCCGTCGCGCGCGTGGCGTGCTTGCGCGTGAGCACGATGACCTCGCGGTCGGCGTTCTCCGCGGCCACCGGGTAGCGGGCCTCCGCGAGCGTCCAGAACACGAGGTCGCGGTCGAAGCGGCTGAGCAGCCGGTCGCCCGCGCGGGTGAGGCCCAGCGCCGAGATGCCGTGGTCGACGAGAAGCGTGCGCAGCATGGTGTCGTCCGTCGAGCGCACGTAGGCGCGGTCGCCCTCGACGACTCCCACGCGCACTAGTCCGTAGCGCTGGGCGGCCTCGGTGATCAGGTACGAGAGCGGCTGCGGGATGCCCGTGAGCGAGATCCCCGTCAAGAACTCCCTGATCGTGCTCTCGGACTCGCCGGTCGCCATCGCCCGGTACAGGCTCGCCGTCGAGATCCGGTACGTGGACGCGATCGCGCGCGCCTCGACATCGGCCATCGCGCGCAGCCGGGAGTCGAGCGCGGGCTCGAGCGGCCCGGGGGAGACCACGGAGAGGTCGGGCTGCAGGTAGACCTTGGCGACCTCCGGCGGGAACAGCGCGGCCATGGTGCCCGAGGCGGCCGCCGGTCCCTCGGCGAGCAGGGCGACCCCGGGGGTGCTGGGCTCGTTGTGCGCCGTGATGCCGAGCAGCTCGGCGTCGCGCGTGTAGACGCGGACCCGCTCGCGCATCCAGTCGCCGCCGGCCGGGTAGAGCCAGGTCGCGTAGTCGTCGAGCCGCTCGCCCCAGGTCGCGTGCGCGCTGCGGCCGAGGATGGCGCGGATGTCGGTCGGCAGCCGCTCGAGCCACGCGCTCGCGAGTGCCGCCCAGCGGTCGCCCGACGTGGCCAGAAGCCACGGGGCGCTGGCCGCGGTCGGCATCCAGCGGCCGCCCTCGAGGGCGGCCAGTCCCGCACGGGACGCGATCTCCAGCAGCACCACGACGTCGTCGATGTCGACGCCCATGGCGGCCGCGAGCCGCTTGCTGTCCGGGAGGGCGATGCCTCCGCGTGCCAGCTCCCGCGCAGACTCGTGCTGCAGCTCGGCGACGAGCTCCACGATCGCGGTCGTCGTGCCGAACGCACGCTCCGCGGAGACGGTGTCGGTGAACCGGGCGTCGACCTGGCTCACGGGGGCGAGGGGAGTGGGCGCGGGCTCGGTGACGAGCTCCTGCCGCGAGGGCAGGCCGAGGGACGGCCACTCGCCCAACTGGGTGGTGACGGCGGGCGGGACGGTGAAGGTTCCGCCCTGCTCGATCGCGAGCGCGAGATGCACTGCGGCAGCGAGATGCGCCGGCAGGGCGGCAAGGGCGGCGGGGTCTGCACCGGCGGCCTTGAGGTTCGCAGCGGCATCCGGGATGCCCGCACTGCCGAGCTCGCCGACCGTCGCCAGGGCGGCGAGGGTGGGGCGGTCGAGCCGCGCGAGGGCCTGCTGCACCGACGCGGGGTCGAGGAGTGCATCGGCGAGGTCGAAGAAGTCTTTGATGCCGTTCTCGCGGAGCTCGCGGGCGCCGAGAAGCCGAACGAGGTCCTCGTCGCTGAGCGACCTCAGGTGCCCGGCGAAAGCCAGGGCGGTGTCGTTACTTGCGGGCATCCTTCGCTTCACGACCCCGACGAATGCTGCTGATCACGATGAGCGCCACCAGGAGGGCCGCGCCGATGGGCAGCCCCACGACCGGCAGGAAGATGATGGTCGGCCACGGAGTCTGGCTGAATGCGTCCTTCCCGACGCCCACGCCCGTGGCGATGATGACCGCGAGGAAGCAGATGATCGAGAGCCCCACCGCTGACGCGACCATGAAGGCGAGGATGCGCTCGAGTCGCTGGGAGGTAATGGGGGCATCGTTGGGCACCTGCCAAGGATACGGGATAGCCCGCGTCCTCTAGTCTTAGTGCACTAGCTATAAGGAGTACCGCGATGCCCACCGGCAAGGTCAAGTTCTACGACGACGAGAAAGGCTTCGGCTTCATCACCTCTGATGACGGCCAGGAAGTCTTCCTTCACGCGTCCGCCCTGCCTGCAGGCACCACCGGCGTGAAGCCCGGAACCAAGCTCGAGTTCGGCATCGCCGACGGCAAGAAGGGCGCCCAGGCGCTCTCAGTGCGGGTGCTGGATGCCCCGCCGTCGCTCGCGAAGCTCAACCGCAAGCCGGCCGACGACATGGCGATCATCATCGAGGACCTCGTCAAGCTCATGGACGGCATCGGCACGAACCTCAAGCGCGGCCGCTATCCCGACAAGGCCCACAGCTCGAAGATCGCCGCCATGCTGCGCAAGGTCGCGGACGAACTGGATGCCTGAGCAGTCCCCGTACGAAGACCTCGCCCGCGGCGCGCTGCTGGAGATCACCCCTGCTTCGACAGTGGGCCCCTTCGTCGGCACCACGGACGAGGGCGACGGCATCGTGTCTGTCCTGTTCGCGTCGGCACAGGCCGGCTACCCCGACTGGAAGTGGACGGTCTCGATCGCCCAGGTTCCCGGCGAGGAGCCGACTGTCCTCGAGGTCGAGCTCATGCCCGCCGAGGGCGCGCTGCTCGCGCCCGACTGGGTGCCGTGGAGCGATCGGCTGGCCGAGTACAAGGCCGCTCAGGAGAACGCCGCGCCCGAGGACGACTCCGACGAGTCGGATGAGGACGACGAGTCCGACGATGATGACGACGACGATGACGACTCCGACGACGAAGATTCGGATGACGAACTCGACGAGGACGACGTTCTTGGAAACGACGTGCTGCATGGCGGCGACCTCGACGGTGTCGACATCGACGACCTGGACTCCGACGAGTCAGACGACGATGACGATTTCGACGACGACGCGGATGACGACGAAGAAGTAGACCGGACCTACTGAGCCCGCCGGCGCCAGACCGACCAGCCGAGGCCGATCACCCCGATCGCCAGCCCCGCGACGCACGTCCACAGCCACCACGTGCGGCCCTGCTCGGTGAGCATCGGCAGCAGCACGACGAACACGGCGAGGGCGACCACCCATGCGACAGTCCCGGCGAAGAACGCCTTGCGGTCGTCGGTCTTCACGGGCGTCGGGTCGGGCCGCCGTTCGGAGTCCTTGAGCCAGAAGCGCACGGGTCTACGTTAGCGCGCCCGCTGGCGCCCGGCGGAGTCGACCCGTCCCCTCTGGGCGGGCCCCTCACGACGCTCACCGTATTCAGGACATCGTGTCGAGCTGCTCGAATGTCCTGAAAACGGTGACGCTCACGGTATTCAGGACATCCTGTATTCAGGACATCGTGTCGCGCCGCTCCGATGTCCTGAATACGGTGACGCGCACCGTACTCAGGACATCTTGTCGCGTCGCTCTAATGTCCTGAGTACGGTGAACGGTTGAGAGCATGCACCTTGGCGGTGGGATCCGCTCGAGTTCACACCGGGCCGAACCGATGCCGATGCCGATCCCGCTCAGGCGGGGCGGAAGGCCGCGATCGGCACCGAGATGAGCACCCTCGTGCCCCAGCCGGGCACGTCGGCCGTGGCATCCCACCCGTGGTATTTCGCCGCCAGCGCCGCTACCGCGTCGGGGTAGTCGACAGCCGGCGTGTGAAGCGTGGCGACACCCGTGACGACGCCCGCATCGCTGCCGTCGAAGGCGAGTGTGACGCGCGGATCTCTGGAGAGGTTGCGCCACTTGACCGAGGTGTCTCCGGTGGAGATCCACGCCCGGTCATCCATGACCGCGAACCAGACGCGCGTCGTCTGCGGTGCACCGTCGGGGCCGACCGTGGTCAGCCAGGTGTTCGACTCGGAGGACCAGGACAAGGAGTGCCTAGAGGTTCTCGACCACGTACTCGATCGACGCGATGAGCTGGCGCACGTCGGCGGGGTCGATCGCGACGAAGGTGGCCACGCGCAGCTGGTTGCGGCCGAGCTTGCGGTAGGGCTCCGTGTCGACGATGCCGTTGTCGCGGAGCGCCGAGGCGACGGCCGCGGCATCCACGCTCTCGTCGAAGTCGATGGTGACGACCACCTGCGAGCGGTGCGCCGGGTCGGTGACGAACGGGGTCGTGTAGGAGGTGCGCTCGGCCCACTCGTAGAGGGCGGAGGACGACTCCTGGGTGCGCGAGGAGGCCCAGGCGAGACCGCCGTTGCCGTTGATCCAGTCGACCTGGTTCTCGAGTAGGAGGAGGGTGGAGAGCGCGGGGGTGTTGAGCGTCTGGTTGAGGCGCGAGTTGTCGACGGCGTTCTTGATCGACAGGAACTCGGGGATGTACCGCCCGCTGCTCGCGATGGTCTCGACCCGCTCGATCGCCGCGGGGGAGAACAGGGCGAACCACAGGCCGCCGTCGGAGGCGAAGTTCTTCTGCGGGGCGAAGTAGTACACGTCGGCCTGCGAGGAGTCGAAGTCGATGCCGCCCGCCGCCGAGGTAGCGTCGATGACGGTCAGTGCGCCGGGCGCGTCCACGCGCGTGACGGGAGCCATGACGCCGGTGGACGTCTCGTTCTGCGGCCACGCGTATACGTCGACGCCGTCGACTAGCTCGACCTCGGCGCGCGAGCCGGCTGGGGCGTCGATCACGTGCGGCGCGGTGAGGAACGGAGCGGAGGCGGCCTGCGCGAACTTCGAGCCGAACTCGCCGAACGTCAGGTTCTCGCTGCGCTGCGAGATGAGGGAGAACGCAGCGGCATCCCAGAAGGCGGTCGAGCCACCGTTGCCGATGACGACCTCGTAGCCCTCCGGAAGGCGGAAGAGCTCGCCGAGCCCCGACCGCACCCGGCCCACGAGGTTCTTGACGGGAGCCTGGCGGTGCGAGGTGCCCATGAGAGCCGCACCGGCGCCCGCGAGGTAGTCGAGCTGCTCCTGCCTGACCTTGGATGGGCCGCATCCGAACCGGCCGTCGGCGGGCAGCAGGGAAGAAGGAATGGTCAGGCTGGGCATGCGTCCAATCCTACGGGCGGCATCCGGTTAGTCTTGGAACATGACGGATCTCGTGGACACCACCGAGATGTACCTGCGCACCATCCTCGACCTCGAAGAAGAGCACATCGTGCCGCTTCGGGCTCGCATCTCCGAGCGCCTCGGGCACTCCGGCCCGACGGTCTCGCAGACCATCGGCCGCATGGAGCGCGACGGCCTCGTCAACGTGGAGGGCGACCGCCACCTCGAGCTCACCGTCGAGGGCCGCAGCCGGGCAATCCACGTCATGCGCAAGCACCGCCTCGCCGAGCGCCTGCTGGCAGACGTCATCGGCCTCGACTGGGCCTACGTGCACGACGAGGCCTGCCGCTGGGAGCACGTCATGAGCGAGCAGGTGGAGCGCCGCCTCCTCGAGATGCTCGACCACCCGACCGAGTCGCCGTACGGCAACCCGATCCCGGGCCTCGCAGAACTCGGGGATGCCCCGGCCCCGGCCTTCATGGACGGCGTCATCAACCTCGTGGAGCGCGTGAGCGACTCGACCGAGGGCGTGAGCGCGGTCATCCGTCGCCTTGGCGAGCCTGTCCAGTTCGAGCCGGAGCTCCTCCAGCAACTGCAGGCGGCGGGCGTGCTGCCCGGTGCCACCGCGACGATCTCGGCCGCGGGCTCGTACGTCTTCGTGCAGGTCGACGGCTTCGGCGAGGGGCTCGAACTGCCCAACGAGGTTGCCGTCCACATCTTCGTCGCTCGCTGAGGCGTTTCTAGCTGGGACTGGCACGGGAGCTTCCTGACAGACTCATCTGTCTATGTGACAGGTCAACTATTGGTTTCTTATAGTCGCTAAGTCTTCCGCGGCCAGAATCCCGGTCAGAAGACCCTGTTAGAGCGTCTCGTACTGCCCGTCTCTAGAGGTACATCAGAGAGCGGGCGAGACGCACGAGGTAACCTCTTGTCACTGTCAGAAATCCCGATCCACGTCGCGCCCGAACTGCAGCAGGAAGTCCCTGAAGCCTTCGTCCGGCGACGCCGGTCGAGCGTGCTGAGTGCCGCGATCGTCGCCCTCGTCGTGCCCGGCCTCTTCGCCACCGTCGCGGTGCCCGCCTACGCGACCCAGGCGCCGAGTCCGCAGGCGCGGGTGTCTGAGCAGCTCCAAGAGCTCAAGACCGTCGATGCCCAGACGGTGGCGGTCAGTGCGGATGCCGTACTCGCGCCCGCCGCCCGCGACGCCTTCACCGCGACCACCCCGGAGGAGCTGGCCGCCACGGCTGCCGCTGCGATCAGCACCTCGTACTACCTGAGCAATCCGCCGCTGCCCTCCGGCTTCAGCCTCGACTCGGTGATCTCCACCGCGTTGCAGTACCAGGGTGTTCCGTACGTCTTCGGCGGGGCTGATCCGTCGGGCTTCGACTGCTCGGGCTTCGTCATGTACGTCTACGCGCAGTACGGCGTCTCGCTGCCGCACGGCTCCACGAGCCAGGGCAACGCGGGCACCGCGATCGACCCCGCAGCGGCGCTGCCCGGCGACGTGATCATCATGGACGGCCACGACGGCTTCTACATGGGCAACGGCATGATCCTGGATGCCCCGCAGGAGGGCGGCGTCGTCAGCGTCCGCCCGCTGTGGACCGACGACTACTACATCGTGAGATTCGGGATCTGACAGCCGGGGCGCCTTGGCGGGCGCCTCGGTCAAACTGGGTTACCCTGAAACCCTTGGGATTCACAAGTGAACCGGAGAGCCGAATGTTGATCGTGAGCAGCGTCCAAACCAGGGACGTTCGCGCGCGCTTCTACATACGGCAGGTCAGGCTGTAACCCGAAGGCATCGTCTTACGACGGTGCCTTTTTGTTTACCTGCAGCTCCCCTTGATGCGTGAACCTCAGGGAGTCGAACGCCTGCAAGCCGTGCAGGCTCTTTCGAGAGGATCGCACTTGCGCACACTTGTCCTGAATGCGGGCTACGAGCCCCTCGCCGTCGTGTCCTTCAAGCGGGCACTGGTCTTGGTGATGAACCAGAAGGCCACCATCGTGGCGGCCGATACCGAGCATCCGGTCTGGGGCTCCACCGGGGCGTGGGACCGCCCGTCGGTGATCATCCTGCGCAAGTACGTGCGCATCCCGAGCGGGCGGCATGTGCCCGTCTCACGGCGCGGAGTGCTGCGCCGCGACAACCACCGCTGCGGCTACTGCGGCGGCGCTGCGAACACGATCGACCACGTTCTGCCGCGCTCGCGCGGGGGCAAGGACAGCTGGGAGAACCTCGTCGCATGCTGCCTGCGCTGCAACAACATCAAGGGCGACCGGACGCCCGCTGAGATGTCTTGGCAGCTGCGAATGACACCCCGACCGCCGCACGGAACCACCTGGTTGGTCCGCGGAGTAGAGCGCGCGCTGCCCGACTGGGAGGAGTACTTGGCGCCTGCCGCGTAGCGGGTCGACTTGCCGTTACGGGCCATGCGACGTAGCTTGGATGAGGTCCCAGCACCACCGAGGGGAATACGTAACGTGGATGAACGCAGTAAACGCAGTCTCCAGAGCCTGACCGCAGGCCCTAGGAAGACGGCGCGCAAGAACCCGGCGAGTGTGCTGTTGACGATGGCTGCCGTAGGCGGAATGTTCGCCTGCGTGGCTCTTCCGGCCTACGCGGTGAACACAGTGGAGACGGCAGCGACCGGTCCGCTCGCCTCCAGTATCGGAGCGCAGTCCGTCGCCGTTTCGGCCGACGCCGTGCCCGAGTCGACCACCCGTGACGCTTTCACGGCCACTACTCAGGAGGAGCTCGACGCGGCCAAGGCCGCCGAGCAGGCAGCGGCGGAGCTCGCGGCCTCCTACGTCTACCGCGACCCGGGCCCGCGCCAGGCAGGCGACGACTATCCGTGGGCTGGCATGGAGGGGCTCTCCCCCCTGCGCTACTACTACGGCGAGTGCGTCGACTTCGTGGCGTGGCGCCTGAACCGCGACGCAGGCTCGACGAGTGCGCCGTTCCGGTGGGACTGGGGCAACCTGACTCCCGGCGGCGGCAGCGCCTCCTCGTGGACCGACGCCTGGTACTCGCACGGCTGGCCCGTCAGCGGCACGCCCGTCGCGGGCGCTGTGGCCGTGACCGGCTACAACCACGTGGCCTACGTCAAGGAAGTCCTCGGCGACGGCAGTGTGCTCCTCGAGGAGTACAACTACGGCAACTACCACTCGTACGGGCAGCGCGTGATCTCCGCGGGCGACGCCACGTACCTGTACCCGCCCGGCTAATCAGGGCGCTCTGACGCCACGCGGGTAGCGCAACGGCTATCCTGTTATCTTCCTGTGACAATGGAAGCCGCGCCGGTATATCGCGTAGCCTTTTTCAGGTCTGTCCCCATCCCGAAGGGAATCATCCGTTTTGGTCGACACCACGCCATCCAGCAACATGGATGACCTGTTCGACTTCGGAGTACCCGCTTCGGAGCGGGATGCCGGGGCTCCCGGTTCCGCCGAGACGGCCCAGTTCAACTCCCGCCGAGAGGCCCGTGCTGCGGCGCCGGCTGCATCGCGGCCCGCCGTCTCCCGCAAGCAGGAGCGGGCCGCATCCCGTCGCTCCGAGCTCTCCCGCCCGGCGAGCGACCGCCGCGCTGTCTCCCGCGCCGCCCGCGAGTTCGAGCCCGAGCAGCCCGCGAGCCGCAAGCTGCGCCGCGCCGAGATCGCGCTCATGCACGCGTCAGCTCCGAAGGCGCCGCGCAAGAACCCCCTTCGTGCTCTTGCCACGATGGCGGTAGTCGGTGGAATGTTCGCGGTCGCGGGCATCCCGGCCTATGCGATGTCGACGACCTCGACGACCGCAGCAGCGGCCCAGGCCGCCAAGCAGGCCGCATCGCTCGACAGCCAGTCGATCGTGGTCAGTGCCGATGCCCAGGTGGTCGCCACCTCGCGCGACGGCTACCACGCGACAACGCAGGCCGAGGTCGAGGAGATGTCGAAGGACGAGATCCGCGCCCAGAACAACGCCGACTACCTGCTCTCCGGCGCTCGCGAGCTGGGCGACGACTACCCCTGGTACTACGAGCTCTCGGAGGACCAGGGCGCCGGCCTGTCTCCCCTCAACTACTACTTCCGGCAGTGCACCGATTTCGTGGCGTGGCGGCTCAACCGCGACGCGGGCTCGTTCGACGCCCCGTTCAAGTGGGTGTGGTCGAACCTGACCCCGACCGGCGGCAACGCCTCCCAGTGGGAGTACGCCTGGGAGTCGCACGGCTGGCCGGTCTCCGACACCCCCATCGTCGGTTCCGTCGCGTGGTTCGGCTGGTCGAACCACGTGGCCTACGTCAAGGCGGTCAACGCCGACGGCACCGTGACGGTCGAGGAGTACAACTACGTCCCCAACGTCTACAGCCAGCGCACGATCCCGGCCACCGACGTCGAGTCCTTCCTCTACCCGCCCACATAGTTCGCTAGGCTCAATCCGCCAGCCTCTGTAGCTCAATGGAAGAGCAGTTCCGTCCTAAGGAAACGGTTGGGGGTTCGAGTCCCTCCAGGGGCACCCTCGATCATTACCAAACTTCCCAGTAAATAGGCGGAAGTTGGCCTCTTAGATCACTTGATCCGAAGCTTTTGACTGCATTTTGACTGCGATTGACGCACGTCTTGCGTCATTGAGCGCTACCGCGACGGCGTCGAGGTCATCGTCGAATAGGTCGGCGTAGGTGTCCAAAGTCATGGCTGCGGAGGCATGGCCGAGCATTCTTTGGACTGCCTTGACGTTCGCGCCAGCGCTGATGGCGAGGCTCGCAGCTGTATGCCGCAGGTCGTGAAGGGTCAGCGCGAGGGGGAATGACGGGTCTGCATCGTGAGAGCGATTGCGCGCACCAGCGAACCAACCATCCCCGTGAGTGGGCGTGGGTAGGTGAGTGACTCCGTCGCCAAACACGAGAGCGTCGATCGCCTTGCCCTCGCACTGCTCGAGCAGCAGCTCGGTCAGGAAGTCAGGGAACGGCACGCTCCGAGACTCGTGGCTCTTCGGCGTACCCGGGATGATCTTGCCCGCGACGTTCACGGCGTTCTCCCGCACGAGCACTCGACGCCTCACGAGGTCGAGGCTGTTCGCTCGGAGCCCGACTGCTTCGCCCCACCGGATGCCGGTGTAGGCAAGAGTCAGCACGAGCGTGCGGTGCGGGCCGGCCTCATGCGCTAGGTTCTGCACCTGGTCGTGGGTCAGGTAACTGCGTGGCTTCTTGCCCTTGCGCGGGAGGTTGACGCCGCGGGCGACGTTGAGCGGAAGCCGCCTGTCCTTCACGGCCCGGTCGATGATTCCGGCGAGGACGCCGAACGCTCGGATTACGACGGTCGCACCCTTGCGTGACGACAGCCGACTCACCCAGTCCTGAACTTCGCTGTGCTGGATCTCGCCGACGCGACGGGCTCCCCAGACCGGTTGAACGTGGATACGCCACGCGGTGTCGAGCACGTGGAACGAGGACGGCTTGAGGTGCGTCTGGGCTCGCAGCCAGGCCTCGCCGAGTTCGTCGATCGTGATGCGCGATGCCGTCGCGTCGATCCACTCGCCGGTGGCCTTGCGCACCTCGGTCGAGGCGAGGAACAGCTCGGCGTCACGCTTGGTGCGGAACCCGCGCTTGCTTGTCGACGTCCGATCCGGTCTCCGAAACTGGACCACGTAGCGTCGGCCCTTCGCCGTCTCGTACGGCTTGATGCTTCCCATAGCTAACCCCCGCTCGACTGGGATCTCCCTTCGACATTACGACGGAGGGCCGACGTCAGGGTCCTCGTTTGGGTACTCGTTTGGGTACTCACCCGTCGCGAGTACCCAAACGAGTACCCGGCGAGGGTGGTCGTTTGGGTGGTCACCCAGTGCGACCACCCAAACGAACGATCTTGGCCCGATTTTCCCTGTCCCACCGCCACTCCCTGGCGGAGCCAGCTTCCCAACCTCCCGCACCCAACAAGTTGTCCACGGGAGGTTGGGAAGTAGAGGAGTGGCGGTGGGACAGGGAAAAGCAAGGCTAGAGCGAAGAAGGGTGAAGCAATAGCGGGACGATGGTGTTGTCGAGGGATTGGGGTGTGTAGTGCGAGGCACGTGCAAAGCGCTTCTATCTAAGCCAGAATCAGCACGTGAACTCGCCTCAGGTCAGTTGGGATGATTCGAGTTCCTTTGAGCCTCACACTGAAGCTGATTTTGCGGCCCTGAGAGTTCTTGGTCGAACAACTGTCGGAAAATCCTTCTCGCTGAACTTCGGTCCGTCGGAGTATTTAGGGGCTCCCGCGCGAACGATCTGGCAGATCATTTCTGAGGATGTAGACCGACCACCTGGTGAAGGCGGAGAGGAGGAAGAGATGGAGATCCATAGAAGTCCCGCCGGACGTGTTCAAGTCAAAGCGAGAGTCGTGCGCGACAAGGGGCACGTCATGGAGATCAGGTTTGAGAAGGTTACTGGGAGGGCGGGACGCGATGCGACGATACAGCCGCTCTTAAACCTCGACGCTGACGCATCCAAGCGGCTGGTGGACGTTTGTCTTGCGGTCCGCGGCATTGACCCTACGGGCACGGATACCGTAAAGATTGACGAAGAGGTGCTTGCCGCCGTGTTCGAAAATCCCCACGCACTCGCGGCTGTCTACTCCAAGGATCCCGAACGATTTTCTGCATTAATCGAAGCTGATGTGACCGCCCGAGACGTAGTTGCTATTGCAGCCAGACGAAGCGCTGTCGCCGAGTTCGAGGTCCTCCTTAACAATCCCGAAGCATTCGAGGCGGCGCGCAAGGGCGGCGGGCGCGAGGCCGTATGGCAGCGATTCTTTGAGGCCAACCCTTGGTTGCTGGGCGTTGGATTGAGTGGCGCGCTGCTCACATCGTGGGACGCGGAGAAACTCGAACGCACAGTTGCCGGATCGTCGATCGCCGAGGCAGGAAAGCGGGTTGACGCACTATTGGCCACTACCGGATTGATCAGGTCCCTCGTATTCGCAGAACTCAAGTTGCATGACGATCCGCTTCTGGAATCGTCCGAATATCGGTCGGGCGCGTGGGCACCATCCCGGGAAGTGGTGGGCGGGATAGCGCAGGCTCACACGACTGCAGAACGAGCGCGAGATGACCTTGGCCAATGGCTTGCAGTGCGGGATAAAGATGGATTCCGTAGCGGTGAACAGATATTCGCCGGATCGCCCCGATCGTTCCTAGTCGTGGGATCTCTTGGATCGCTCGCTCGAGATGGGCAGATTAACCCTGACAAGGTGCGCTCTTTCGAGCTCTTTCGTAAACACCTGACCTATCCGGAGGTGGTCACGTACGACGAAGTGCTTGCTCGTGCCCGTTGGAGTTTGGACCTGATTGACCCTCCGGTCAACGCCGCCTGAAAGCGCGGCGCGCGACCGGCTTCGTGTCGAGATCGTCGAGAACGGCGCCAATGCCTACACATTGAGCGTGCCTGGACCATCGTGACATTCATCAAGGGACTCGCACCTGACCTGTGTCGCCGCGGGTGAGTCGAGCGCGCAGGCGCGGGACCCGCAGCCTATATTTGGCGAGCGCTCACTTCTTAACAACTGTGGAGGCCAGGTGGAGATCGAGGCGGGATCACTCGATGAGCTTCTGCGCGCCGTCTACCCGAAACTTCTCGAAGCTGAAAAAGTGCTTCCGGAACCGCGGCAGGGCGCCAACCGCGAGCTGAGGGGGGTCGTTCTTCGCTTGTCGAATCCTCGTGCGCGATTGAGTAGAACGATGAAGCGGGGACGAGCTTTCAGCGGGATTGGTGAGCTCGCCTGGTATCTGGCCGGGAGCGACGAGACTGCGTTTGTTGCCCGCTACATATCCGCCTACCTCAAGTACGACGTCGGCGGCAGGGTTCCGTCGGCGTATGGGCCGCGTTTGTTTGGAGCAGGGGTCGATGCCCAGATTGCTAATCTGGTGGACTTGCTTAGAGCGCACCCATCCACCCGTCGTGCGGTTGCACAGGTTTTCGATCGACACGACCTGCCAGCAAGTCCGGTTGAAGTTCCATGTACGTGCAGCATTCAATTCTTGCTTCGTGAAGGTCGCCTCGACGCGGTGGTGCATATGAGGTCGAATGACGCATACATCGGGCTCCCGCACGACATCTTTGCCTTCACGATGATCCAGGAGCTCGTTGCGAACGCCCTCGGGGTCGACCTTGGAGCCTATGTGCATATGGTCAGCAGCTTGCATCTCTACGAACGGAATGAGGAGCCCGCGCGAGGCTTCCTTGGCGAAGGGAAGCAGACACAGGACGCAATGCCGATCATGACAGCAGGAGATCCTTGGGAAGGCGTCGCGCAGTTTCTCGAGATGGAGAAATCCGCACGTGATGGCACGGCAAACATCGATACTTGGCCATCCGGCTACTGGACAGATCTCGCTCTCATGTGCGCAGCGCGCTGCTCGGGCGACGCCGCGGAGATCCTTCGGATTCGCTCGATGATGACCGAACCGTTCTGGGAGCTGTACCTGACAGATCTCGCGTTCGACTTGGAAGACCCCGATGAGGTAGTGGCATGAATCGCAGAGGATATTCAGACGAGAGGGCCCGCATTAAGCGCCTACTTGCTAAATATGAGCGCGACAACGGCGCACTCGTGGGAATTGCAAAGCCGGAAGCCCGCGCCGCACTGATCGAGCAAATAATCGATAGCGAGCGCCGAGTTGAGTACACCCGCCGACTAGGGAGCCGGGGAGTCGACCCCGAGCGCGCAGATCCGCAAAGCCAGCATTTCGATCCGCTCGGCGCTGCACTCCTTCACAAGGCCGCCGGAAACTATGACGAAGCCGTCTGGATGGTCTTTCTCTACGTCCACTTCAGCAAACATCTCACGGGCAAATGGCGCTACATTCAAGACGTCTACGGCCGACTCGGAGCGGGTCCGCTCTGGTCGTGGGACGAAGTCTCTTCCGATGTAACGTCCTTTCGAATCTGGTTGGACGAGAACGAATCCGAGATTCATGGGGGACTCGGCGGGTTTGGTAACCACAGGAAGTACGAGAGTCTGGCGGCTTGGTCCGAAGGTGGTACGGGAGCGGTTTTTGAGAGCTACGTCGACTGGGTGACCGCTGCAGGCGGGGGTCATCGCGAACTGTTCGATTCGCTCATGGACTCGAACCCCGGCGCGCGCTTCGATCTCATCTACCGCTCGATGAGGCAGGTGCACCGGTTCGGACGTACGGCGCTGTTCGACTACTTGACGATGCTGCAGAAGCTTGAGTTGTTAGACATTCGTCCGCAGCACGCTTACCTGAGCAACGCGACGGGTCCACGCCGAGGGGCCTCCCTTCTACTTTTCGGCGACCCGAAGCTGGGCGCCTTAAAAGAGATTAAGCAAGGCATCGCGGAGCTGGTCGCGGAGACGGGCCTGGAGCCAAACATCGTTGAAGACGCTGTCTGCAACTGGCAAAAGGCCCCCGAAGACTACAAATACTTCGCGGGCTGAGTCGCCTCAGCTCCCTCGTTGGGAGTGTCGCGATAGTACGAGTTGGCCAGCGGCCCAGCGATAGCGACGTTTTGCTTGATTGAGCTGATTACGTTCAAGGATGCCATCGTGTTGCAACTGGCCCACGACAACGCCAGGGGCAATGCCGGCCGCCGCCGCGAAGGCAATGACATCCTTGTAAATTAGGCGCCGTCCCCGAAGTTCATCGAGGCCCGAGGGGAGTAGTGTCCGACGGGCGAAATCATTGGCCTCTGACTCAAGTCCTCCTTCCTCCTGATGCTCGAGGTCATCGACGAACCCGCTCTCGAGTTCGTGGCGAAGAACATGCCCGATCTCATGGAAAAGAGTGAACCAAAAGTGGTCGTCCGTGAGATAACGACCACTCAGCGCGATCAACGGACGATTGTCACGCCGGCGACGCGCGGCGCCGCTGACTGGGACTCGGGGTGGCGTAGGCAGCACGACCAAGGCGACTCCGACGTCGGCCAGCATCTTCTTCAGTTGAGGGACAAATCTCTCGGGATCAGGCAGGCGTGACAAATGTCGAGCATTGCGGACGGCTTCAGATAGGCCGGCCTTTGACCAAGCTCCAATGTTTATCGAATCAGCCTCACGTTCGGCCTGACGGAGCCACAACGCTTGGGCCGGTATGTCCGTGTCGAAGGCGCCGGAGGCTCGTCGCAAAGCCGACGAATCGCCGTAGCGCACTCTCCAGTCATCGATCGACTCCACCTCGAAAAACTCTACGAATTGCTGAGCGCGCTCTCGCCAATGGTGTGGGGCGCGTTCGACCCAACCAAGCTCTTCACCCTTCTCGAATGGCACCTGCTGTGCGTATTCGTCGAAAGAGAGCCATCGCAGCGAATCGCGGTAGTTCCTCTCGCGCCGTAACCAGAAGTCTGCTGATGAGCCAGTTAGCCTGGCTAAGGCGGCCGCGAACGGTTCCGTGAGCTCGATCGCACCGGTGACAAGTGCGCGCGCAATAGGGTCACTGACGCCCAAGGCGTCTGCGAGGTCATCAACAGTGTGATTCCGGCGCTGCAATGCTTCGACGATCGTTTCTCCGGGAGCCGAGGCCCACCGCGGCGCGAAGGCAATTGTGGGGTTCATGAGGGCTCCTTCGCATTCTCGATCGCCACGATCTGAATCCGGTTTGTTCGATCCCAACGGATGGCGCCCGTGACGTCCCGCCTCACATCGGAATGATCGATGCGCGCTACGAGGCGGCGCTGCGATGTCAGTGGAAGCACCACGCGGTCGGCGCTCATGGTGGAGAGATCTAAAAGAAACTCTAGATCGGCGAGTGTCTCGGCGGCACCAAGATCGGCCAACCTGCGACGAATCGCGGCAGCAAGGTCGTCGTCGAGCTTGGCAGCAATAGGATCCTCACAGATTGCCCACATCTCATCATCCTGGAAGGCGATTTGCACGGGGGCCATAAGTGGAACTGAGAGGCTCTTTGATCATGATGTCCCCTCTGTCGTGATTTCTCGTCAATATTGGACTAGGACTCACTTTACTCGCAAGCTCGCATCAACCAGTCCTGGCTCGCCGCTAGTTGGGCGCCCTCCGTTCGACGCTCGCATCATGCCAAGACCTCCGAAACGACAGCCTCCACCTCCTGAGAGTTGACGCTCCGCCAACCGGGGATCGTGCCATTGTCGCCGAGTAGGTCGCGATAACTGTGGGCTATTCGCAGAAGCTCATACTCGTGCTTCACTAGAGCGTCTCCGCGAGTCCCTCTGAACCTTTTCAGCAGCTCCTCGTCGTCCAAGTCGACATGAAGTTTGATGGCGCCCGCACCCAACAAGGCGGCTTCGATCGTCGCCAACCCTTTGGGATTTAGCGTGCTCCCTTGGCGGTATAGAGGTCCGTAGATCAGTTCGCCGATGTGGAGCCGGTCGAAAACCACCATCCGCTTAGCCTCCCGGGCTCGCACCACTTGATCGAGGTAGTCGAGGTTCAAATCGACTACCGGATCCGGCTGCCCGTTGGCCCAAACGAGCGCATCGAAGCGGTTCACTAGGGCGGAGATTGCCGTCGACTTTCCCGCAAAGTCCGGCCCTTCCAGGACCACTATCGGATTCGGTTCAGGGCTCACGGCAATATCCTTTCGCGGGTATCCCGACGTCGGGAGTGATTCCGGGGAATTAGACGACTCTCCCTCTGCGCCCGGCTCGGGCGGCGAAGTCGTCCAGCGCATCTAGCACCTTCTCAGCGATCCAGAACCTATTGCGGCGCTGTGAATTCGCTGCCCTCAGGACGCCTCGATCAACGAGCGCGTCGAAGGCACAGAAGACAGTTGGCGGCGGCACCCCAAGATCGCGAGCGACAAGATCCGAGTTGAGGACGGGGTGAGTAATGGCGAGGGTGGCGACCCGTCTTGTAGCGGCGTCAGAGCGAAGTCCGTGCATCTTGTCTTGCCAGTCGGCTTGGATACTTCCGATTTCAAGAACGAGCTGACGTTCGTTGACGACCGCGTAGCCAGCAGCGCTGGTGAAAGCCGTGATGATCGGACCAAGTTCGCCGCGCCGATATGCGTTAAGGGAGTTGTTGTAGTCCTTCACGTCGTGGCGTCGGTCACCTATCGCAGCGACGCTAGAGATCCAATACCCTCTCAGCCTCACGAAGCTGCTCCGGCGTGAGGGGCGTCTGATCCTTCAGCAATCTCCCCTCACTCGCAAATGAGTTCACGTGCTGACCGTTGGCTTGGACCTGGTAAGTAATGGTGACGGCGGAGGGCCCGGCCGCCAGCGTGACGATCTGAATTTCGTGTGCCATGACGCCATCCTAGATCTGGCGATTCGTGCAGCTTTGCCGCTGCTACGGTGTCCGGATGGCAGCGTCAATGAACGAGGAGATAGCGAGGTTCGTCGCTGAGCGCGACTGGGCGCAGTTCCACACCTCCGAGAACCTCGCCAAGAGCATCGCGATTGAGGCGGGCGAGTTGCTCGAGTGCTTCCAGTGGAGTCCGCATGCCGACCCCGCGCGGGTCCAAGATGAGCTCGCCGACGTGCTGACCTACTGCCTCCTCCTCGCCGACAAGCTCGGCCTCGATCCCGACCAGATCGTGCTCGACAAGCTGGCTAAGACCCGCGAGAAGTACCCGGTCGATAAGGCGCGGGGTAGCAGCGCGAAGTATGACGTCCTTTGAGGTCGCCCGCGTCGGCTTCACCCTCGACGCGGTGGGCACTTGGGCGCTGCTAGACCGCCGTAATATCAACTGGCCCGTCGTATATGTGCTCGACGATGGATCCCAGGCGCAGCCCAGCGGCAAGACTTTGAGCGACGTGTACGTGGGGGAGTCCCTCAACGCAGCGGGTCGGATGCGCCAGCACCTCGCGACTCCCGAGAAGCAGCACTTGAGCACCATCCGCGTGATCCTCGACGAGACCTTCAACAAATCGGTCTGCCTCGACCTTGAGTCGTATCTGATCCGGATGCTGGCCGGCGACGGCGCGTACCGAGTCCTCAACCGCAACGATGGAATCGTCGAAGCCAACTACTTTGACCGCGACAGGTACCGCGAGACTTTCCGCGATGTGTTCGACGAGCTCAAGCGCGATGGCGTCTTTACCCGAACGATCCCGGAGATCGAGAACAGCGATCTCTTCAAGCTGTCACCGTTCAAGGCACTAACTCAGGATCAGGCGATCGCGGTGGAGGACATCCTCGAGGGGTTGTTCAAAGACCTTCGAGCCAGCGTAGACAGCACAATCGTGATCCAGGGCGATCCAGGTACTGGCAAGACGGTGGTCGCGATCTACATGCTGAAGCTGCTCATGGATATTGCGAGCTCGGTGCCAACCGAAGACCTCGACGGCGACTCGCTGTTTGCTGACTTCTTCCTCGGCGAATACGGCGAACTGCTTTCCGGATTGCGGATCGGGCTCGTCGTTCCGCAGCAGTCGCTTCGGGAATCCATCAAGAAGGTCTTCAGAAAGACGCCCGGCCTTCGGCCCGAGATGGTGATGACTGCCTTCGAGGTTGGATTCTCGGACGAGCACTTCGACCTCCTCATCGTCGACGAGGCTCACCGTCTCAACCAGCGCGCGAACCAGCCCTCTGGCGTGCAGAACAAGAACTTCCGGCTGATCACCGAAAAGCTCTTCGGAAGCGATGACACGTCGAAGACCCAGCTGGACTGGATCCGAGCGAAGAGCAGAAACCAGATCTTCCTGCTAGATGCTGCGCAGAGTGTCCGTCCGGCGGATCTTCCACCTGAGGTGCTCGAGGAACTCGTCGCCTCGGCGCGGAGTGCTGAGCGTCACTACCCGCTGACCACGCAGATTCGTGTTCAGGCGGGCGCCGACTACGTCGGCTATATCCGCCGGATCCTCGCTGGCGCCGAGGTGACGCCACAGCAGTTCGAAGGCTACGACTTCCGGTTGTTCGATGATGTCGAAGCGATGAGCGCCGAGATCCGAAGCCGAGACGCAGAGGGCGGTCTCTCGAGGCTGCTCGCCGGGTACGCATGGGAGTGGAAGTCGCGAAACGACAAGACCGCTTACGACATCGACGTCGACGGTCACCGGTTTCGCTGGAACAGCACCCAGACGGACTGGATCGCGTCAGCGACGTCCCTGGACGAGGTGGGGTCGATTCACACAGTCCAGGGCTATGACCTCAACTACGCGGGCGTGATCATCGGCCCGGACATTCGATTCGACCCGGTGTCCCGGAAGCTCTTCGTCGACCGCGCCTCCTACTTCGACAAGAAGGGCAAGGAAAACAACGACGTTCTGGGAAAGGTCTACAGCGACGACGACTTGCTCAGGTTCGTCGTGAATATCTACGCGGTACTACTTACTCGCGGTATCCGGGGGACCTACGTTTACGTAGTCGATCCACCGCTGCGCGAGTACCTGAAGAAGTTCATTCCGTCTTGAGGGCTACGCGAGACCTCCGGCGACCCCGAGCGCCGCCCGCAACTCATGGAAATTGGCCCCGGTCTTTATTTGCACTTGAGGGTCTAAGCGAAATCAAGGCGATCACACCTGATCATGCCCTCCCTCGGAACATAAAGGAGCCGCGCGAGGACCCGTGCTGCCGGTAGCATCAGGCGCGTGCCATGGACCCCAAGCCGCCCCCGTCGCGTGCGGGCATTCGCAGCAATGGTGTTCTGGTTCGCAGTTCTCTTCAGCGTCGCAGCGATTTTGTTTTGGGTTATTGCTGGCGGGCCTCTCTATCGTCTTGCAGCATTCTCGGACTGGACTCAATTCTTCCCGGACGTCATCGTCGCGGCTCTCGTCGGCATATTTCTTTGGTGGTTTGCGCGCACTTTTGAGAATTGGCGAACACGCAAAGAGATCCAGTTCAGATGGGCGGCTGTAAGGGATCGCGCGGAGAGAATTATGCGAACCCATGTTTTCGAGTATGACCTTGAGAATGTAGCCGAAACGGGACCGCTCGGATCCAAGCTGGTTCCTCTAGGGGACGAACCGCTCCGTGCGTGGTTGCAGTACATCTCAGACCCAGCGTTACGAGCTCTCATCATGGCAATCGGTGAGATAGAAGAGGTGCAGGGTTATGGGGGGCGCTTTGAAGCCGCGCTCCAACGGGTTCTAGCAGGCATGGAATTCGGCCGCAATCAGAGGCGGTTAGTGGCATACAACATGCGTCTTCTCGCTAACGGCGTGCGGCTAGAAGAGCGTCAGGTGATCCTCCGGCAGTCCGATGACGCGATGCAGAGCTTGGAGCGCGCTACTGGACTGCTACTCGAGGACGAGGAGGTTGTGGAGACCGCGAACTTGGTCGCGCAATCCAGAACAGATGTCATCTTCGTATTGAATGCGTTGGCTCTTCTTCTCAAAAACGATGTCGGGGACAATCCGGTTGTCTAGCGACACCCCCGCGCTTCCGGCGAAACTTCGGCCGACTTCGGGAGCGTTGTGCTTCCAGTAGTGAGGCACGATGTGAGCCCACGCAGAAACGAGTGGATCTCAGTCGGAGGGGGCTCGCATCGTTTGACTACCCGACTTCGCGTTGCGAGTCGCTCAGCCGCGAATGTAGCCCAGTGAACTGGGCACCTGCCTCTTTGGATGAGTTGGCTCCTAGAATCTGACCATGGTCCAACGGGCGGCGATGCTGGCGGCGCAGATTGCGACGATCAAGGCGCTAATGCTCCGCGGGGCGCCCGAGGATCTGAGAGTCTCCTTCTTGCTCCTCGATAGCACCGTCGAAACGCTCATGGTGCGCGCGATTGACTACGAGATCCTGGCCAACGGGCTCACCGAAGAGAGCGCGTTTTCGCGCTACGACGCGGTGGCGATCGATCTGCGTGACGTCAATCAACTCAATAAGGCTCGGGATTTGGGGCCGTGGAACTACCTAAACCTGCAGCTCTCGAAGACTCAGGTTGCTCAGATCGATCGGAACTTCACCTCAAAAATACAGATGCTCATCTGGCTCGGGTTGGTGCCAAGCGAGTTTGAAGTCATCGTCAATCGTCTTCATGACTACCGAAATGAGATCTATCATCGCGATCACATTCGGGATGGCGCTCTCCGTGCGACAGTTCAGTTGTACGCGCTCGTCACTGCAAAATTCCTTGCATGGCTCCCCCCGAGGTATATGGGCAACAGCGGGGACACGGCGGCGGCCGTGAACGATATCAAGGAACGGCTAGCGACTGAGGCGCCGGCAGCGTTGGACCCAAGCTTGGCCAACGTGACAGACATGTTCAAGCTTCAAGAGCTAATGGCCGCGCACCTGGTCGCGGGTGTGGCCGAGGAGGCGCGATCGATTCCGGGCTTGTTAGCCTCGCTCGTCCAACAGCGCTTGGAACTTGTAAGAGATTTGCTTGCTGACATGAGCAGCTTCTTTTCCGGTCGAGAACCGAACTCCGAGATGGACATCATTCGCATGCTCTACTCGGATGACCCTTTTGAAACAACGGAAGCGCGCCTTCGGCGCAAGATACCCGTGACCCACAAAGTACTAGCGCGGTGGGATTTGTTCCCCGAACAGATCGAGCGCGAAGTTGATGAGATGGCTGCATTCGCGGCTCTAGCGAAGTTTGAAGACGAGTTTGAGAACTTTGAAAACTTGGTCATGGAGGCGCATCGCGCGATGGAGCAAGAAGTCGACCGACAGATTGAGGATTGGAAGCTCAACAGGTAACGACCCGACGATCGGCAATCCGGCCAGGTGCCGTGCCAGTTCGGAGCTCGGTGTCACCGATGTCCTGATACATCAACTGTCAGGGATGTCCTGATGCAGTTTCGTCAGAGATGTCTTGATACATCACAGCCGACCTGCCACCTAGCGACGGTCCTTTTGACTGCATTTTGACTTCAACTGAATGAAAACAGCCTGATCACAGTGATCTCGTGGGGTCAAAAAACCCAGTAAAACACTGGGTTCTTGCCCCTCTCCCGCACCACCAAAAGGGAGGGATACGGGTTCGAGTCCTCCACGGCCACCCTCGCGACGTCAGTGCCACCTGCCACCATTGACCCCATGACCACGCCACACGTCGCCCTCCTCCGCGGCATCAACGTGGGCGGCAAGAACCTGATCAGCATGGCGGAGCTGGCCGAGGCGTTCCGCGATGCGGGGTACACCGAGGTCCGCACCCACCTCCAGAGCGGCAACGTGCTGTTCGCCGCCGGCCGCGCAGCGGAGGACGGGATCGAGCGGATGCTCGAGCAGCGGTTCGGCATCCCGATTCTCGTTATCGTCCGCACGCGCGACGAGCTCGCTGCCATCGTCGCGAAAGCCCCCGCCGATCACGCCTCAGCCGACCTGCGCAGCGAGGTCATCTTCCTCAAGAGTCCCCTCACGGCAAAGGCCGCGCTCGCGCAGGTGCCCGAGCTGCGCGAGGGCGTTGACTCGATCTCGGCGGGCCCGGGCGTGCTCTACTTCTCGCGGGTGAAGGCCCGCGCGACGAAGACTCGCGTGCAGACGCTCATGGCGATGCCGATGTTCAAGCAGATGACCATGCGCACGTGGGGTACGACGACGCGCCTTTTGGCGCTGCTGGATGAGGCGTAACGTCGAAGGATGATGCGCGTTGGGTCCATCGTCTTCAGAGTCACCGACCTCGCCGCCCAGGAGGCGTTCTGGTCTGCGGCGCTCGACTACGTTCCGCGAGATCACGAGCCGGACGACGACTTCGCGCTGCTGCGGCCGCGCGACGGGGTCGGGCCGAATGTGTCGTTGGACGAGCATCCGTCGGCGTATGAACTGCCGCCGCGCATTCACCTCGACATGTACGCCGACGACCAGCAGGCGGAGGTCGCACGGCTCAAGGAGCTCGGGGCGACCGAGGTGCACTGGGACAAGCGGCCGGCCGACGCGGACTACGTGATCATGGCCGACCCGGAGGGCAACCGGTTCTGCGTCGTGCAGGCCTAGCCGAGTAGGCGGCGCGCGACCGGCAGAAAGCGGGCGGCGATGAGGTCGTGGCCCTCGCGATCCGGATGCAGGTTGTCGGGCAGGTGCCCGTTGTCGACGCCGAGCAGGCTCAGGCCGTCGACGAGGTGCAGGGCGGGGTCATTCCGATTCGCGACCACGCCCTCGATGAGGGAGCGCGTGCGCCGCAGGGTGAGGCTGCCGTCGCCGGGCGGGATCTCGCGGGGAGTGGCGCCGGCCTTGCCGGGCGAGACTTCGCGCACCGGGCCGGTCGCGTCCTCGTGGATGGGGCACGCGAGCGCGGTGATCACGGCCAGGGGAGTGGACGGGTGCCCCTCCCGGACGAGGTCGAGGAAGTTGTGCACCGCCGGCACGAACGTGCGGGCGCGCATCGAATCGCCGTTCACGATGTTGATGCCGATCTTGAGCGTGATGATGTCGGCCGGGGTCGCGGCGATCGCGCGGGCGACGAAGGGGTCGAGCATCGCGTTGCCCGCGAAGCCGAGGTTGACGAGGTCGAGCCCGAGGGCGCGCGCGGCCTGCTGCGGCCAGGGCGCCCGCGGGTCGTCGAGGTCGGAACCGTGGCTGATAGAGCTGCCGTAGTGCACCCACCGCGGGCCCTCCGGGGGAGCGGCCCGGAGGGGAGCGTCCGCGGTGATCGCGTGGATCACGCAGGCGGCCGAGACGGGGAGCCAGACGGTGACCAGGCGCTCGCCCGCCGGTGCATCCAGCTCGAACCGCACGGCCGAGCGCTCGCCGTGCTCGCGGACCGCAGTACCGTCGGGCGCCTCGATGAGCACGTCCCCCTCGTCGAGCGTGACGGTGTGCTCCCCGGCCGGCGTCTCCGCGACGACGCGGAACGGCCGCGCGGGGTGCACGCGCGAGGCGGTGCGGGTGAACGTGGCGTCGAGCACGAGGGTGCGCGCCGCAGTGAGCAGCCGGATGCTCACGCCGCTGGTCTGCGCCGACATCCGGTCGATGGCGCCCGTGGCGTGCTGAGCGCGAGTCCACGCGGGAAGGCGCAGCGGCGCAACGCCCTCGGCCGTGGACTCGAGCTCGAGCGCGCCGTGGATGCTCGCCGCGAGCTGCTGGGGGGTGAGTGCGCTGTCCATGTTGTCCTTCTTCCGTGCTTCGCTATAGTCTAGGAGAAA
Source organism: Rhodoglobus sp. (assembly GCA_025463515.1). Lineage (GTDB taxonomy): Bacteria > Actinomycetota > Actinomycetes > Actinomycetales > Microbacteriaceae > Rhodoglobus. The sequence continues at coordinate 36,516 of JAODAQ010000022.1, read as the reverse complement.
GCGCTTTCACGAGACGCTCATTCCTGCTGCTCGACGAAGAAACCGGTAGATGTCCGACCTTGACGAGAGCGCGCTGCCGCGTCGCGGCTGGGCGATCGACCTTACGCCGCTCCGCGAGAATCCCGCGTACGCGCGCCTGTGGGCGGGCGGCGTCACCTCGGGAATCGGCGCCCAGCTGACCGTCGTGGCGATCGGCGTGCAGATCTACGACCTCACCGAGTCCACCTTCGCGGTCGCTCTCGTCGGCATCATCGCGTTCGGTCCGATGATCATCGTGGGCGTCTTCGGCAGCAGCCTCGTCGACGCCTTCGACCGGCGCATCGTGCTGATCTGGGCGGCCATCGCGTCCTGGGCGAGCGTCGCCGGGATCGCCACGCTCTCCTGGCTCGGCAACGAGAACCTCGTGCCGCTGTACGTGCTCACGACCCTCGCGTCGGTGAGCTCGACGATCGTCGGGACGGCGCGCTTCGCCATCCTGCCCCGCCTCGTCCCGGCGCGACAGCTGCCCGCGGCGGCCGCGCTGAGCGGAGTCTCCGCCGGGCTCCAGGTCACGTTCGGGCCGGCTCTCGCCGGCCTGCTGATCTCGGGCATCGGCTTCGCGTGGACGTACTCGATCGACGTCATCCTCTATACGACCGCCTTCATCGGCATCGTGACCCTCCCGCCGATCCGTCCGGAGGGCAAGCGCATCAGCCTCGGCCCGCGCTCGGTGCTCGAGGGCATCACGTTCCTCGCGTCCAGCCCGGCCCTCCGCGCGCCCTTCCTCCTGCACGTCGTGTGCATGGTCTTCGGGCGGCCGCAGGTGCTCTACCCCGCGCTCGCGGCCACGGTCTTCGGGGGCGGGCCGTTCGTGGTCGGGCTCCTCTCGTCGAGCGCGGCGATCGGCGTGCTGACGAGCAGCGCGGTGTCGGGCCGGATCGTGCGGATCCGCCGGCAGGGTGTCGCGGTCGGGCTCGCCGCGGTCGGATTCGGCGTGTCTATCCTCGCGGTGGGGCTCGTGATCGGCGGCGCCGGCACGCGCGACTCGGGGGTGGCGACGGGGCCGCTCGTGGCGGCGTGCATCCTGCTGTTCTTCGTCGGGGTCTCCGACAACATCGCCGCGATCTTCCGCACGACGATGATGCAGTCCGCGGCGCCGGACGCCGTGCGCGGCCGGATCCAGGGCCTCACGACGGTCGTCCTCACGGCCGGCCCGCGAGTCGGGGATGCCTGGGTCGGCGCGCTCTCGACGGTCTCCCTCTGGGCGGCGCCGGCGATCGGCGGCGCGATCATCGTCCTGGTGGCAGCGGCGACCACGCGCTGGGCCCGCGGGATGCGCGAGTACGAGCCGATCGAGGCACCCCGATGACCCCGCGCGAACGAGTGCTGGCGCTGCTGCCCGATGACGCCGACGGGGTTGTGCTCGAGACCGCGGGAGTCGTGTCGTGGTACCTCGGCGGCGTGCGCACGAGCGTTCCGCTGGGCGGCCCGTCGGTCGTGGCGGTGCTCGTCGCGCGCGACCGGGACGAGGTGCGCGCCCCCGTGATGGAGGCCGAGCGGCTCGCGGCGGAGGAGGGCGTGGCCGCCGTCGTGGCGGTGCCCTGGACGGAGCCGCTCGTCCCGTCGGAGTGGCGTGAGCGATACCTCGCGGAGGAGTCGCTCGAGGGCGGGCTGCGCGCGGCGCGGGCATCCCTCACCGACGTGGAGGTGTCGCGGTACCGCGCGCTGGGCGGTGACGTTGCGGCTGCGGTCACGGCGGTCGCGGCATCCCTGCGGCCGGATGCCGACGAGCGCACGGTCGCGGGCGCCCTCGCCGAGCGGGTCTACGCCATCGGGGCCGAGCCGGTCGTGCTGCTCGTGGCCGGCGCCTCGCGCATCGGATACCGCCACCCCGTCCCCACGGCCGCGCGGCTCGGCGACTGCGCGATGCTCGTGGTGGGCGCCCGCCGCCACGGGCTCATCGTCAACCTCACGCGATCGGTACGTTTCGCGGGGGCCGACGACCCGCGCGAGCCGGGCATCCGGCGCGTTGAGGCCGACGTGCTCGACGCGACCGTGCCGGGGGCCGGGCTGGCGGAGGTCTTCGCCGTCCTGCAGGCGTCCTACGCGGCCCACGGCTTTGACGCCGAGGAGTGGCGCGGCCACCACCAGGGCGGCCCGACCGGCTACCTCGGCCGCGACCCGAAGGTCGTGCCCGGTACCGCGGGCGCCGTCGCCCACCACCAGGCCTTCGCCTGGAACCCCAGTGCGCGCGGGCTCAAGGTCGAGGACACGATCCTCACCACCGAGCACGGCGTCGAGCTGCTCACCCATGACCCCGCCTGGCCGACGACCGATGTCGCCGGGCGCCCGCGACCCGCGACACTGCACCCCTGAAGGAGAGAGATGACTGCCCTGCCCTGGATCCGCGTCGACGGAGACCGCCTGGTCGATGACACCGGCGCGACAGCACTGCTTCGAGGCGTGGGCCTCGGCGGCTGGATGAACATGGAGAACTTCGTGACCGGGTACCCCGGCACGGAGCAGGGCATCCGGCGGGAGCTTCTCTCGGCCCTCGGGCAGGAGGCCTACGACGCCTTCTTCGAGGCGTTCTACACGGACTTCTTCGACGAGTCGGATGCCGCGCACCTCGCGGCGCTCGGCATGAACTCGGTGCGCATCCCGATCAACTACCGGCACTTCGAGGATGACGCGCGGCCCTTCGAGCTCAAGGAGGAGGGGTTCGCCCGGCTCGACCGGGTGATCACGCTGCTCGGGCGGCACGGGATCTACTCGATCATCGACCTGCACGCGCTGCCCGGCTACCAGAACCAGCACTGGCACAGCGACAACCCCACCAACGTCGCCACGTTCTGGGACCACCCGCACTTCCAGGACCGCGTCGTGCACCTGTGGGAGGCGCTCGCCTCGCGGTACCGCGACCGGCCAGAAGTTGCCGGATACAACCCGATCAACGAGCCGGCAGACCCGCTCGGCACCCGGCTCGTCCCGTTCTACGAGCGACTCGAGAAGGCCGTGCGCGCGATCGACCCGCGGCACGTGCTGTTCCTCGACGGCAACCGGTACTCGACCGACTTCAGCGCGTTCGACAGCCGGCCGGAGCCCCTGCCGAACGCCGTCTACACGGCCCACGACTACGCCCTGCCCGGCATCACGAGCGCGACGGAGTACCCCGGCGTGACCCGCGGGGAGTTCTTCGACCGCGGCGTCGTCGAGCAGACCTTCCTGCGCCGCACCGAGTACATGCGCCGCACCGGCACCCCGATCTGGATCGGCGAGTTCGGCCCGGTGTACTCCACCGACCGCTCGCAGGACCCGTGGCGCTACCGACTGCTGCAGGACCAGCTCGAGATCTACCGCGACCACGGCGCGAGCTGGGCGCTGTGGACGTACAAGGACATCGGCCTGCAGGGGCTCGTGCACGCTGCCCCGTCGAGCCCGTACCTGGGTTTGATCCGCCCGATCCTCGAGGCGAAGGGGCGCCTCGGGGTGGACTCGTGGGGCGGCTCCGATGCGGGGGTCCGCGACATCCTCGACCCCATCGACGCCGTCTTCGACCGCGAGTTCCCCGGATTCGCGCCCTACCCGTGGGGGCGCCAGCCGCACATCGCGGTGCTCGTGCGCCACATCCTGCTCGCGGAGCCGCTCGCGGAGCGCTTCGGCGCGCTGTTCACCGGGGTGGGCGCGGGGCAGGCGGCCGAGCTCGCGCACTCGTTCCGGTTCGAGAACGCGGTGGAGCGGACGGGGCTCACGGAGGTGCTGCGGGCGCACCTGCGCGGGTAGGCCGCGGGGGCCGCGGCCGCGCGGCCTGCTGCCGCGCTGCCCGGCCTCACCGAACTTCCCCAAATGGCTGCTCCCGCGCGTTCGAACAGCCCTTTGGGGAAGTTCGGCAGGCCGGATGCCCGCAACCGCCCGGTCGCTGTGGACGCCGAGCCCGGTGTGATGGGCGCGTGCGGCATCCTGTCGCGGTGCCCCGGATCCCCCTGCCGCTGACTCTCGCAACCGAGCCGTTCCGCGTCGCCGCGGCACGTGATCTCGACGTTGGCCGGGGCAGGCTCCGCGGTCCCGATCTCGCGCGTCCGTTCCACGGCGTCCGATCCGGTCAACTGGCCTCACGTGCGCTGGCGTACGTCCCGCTTCTCAGGCCCGGGGACCGTTTCAGCCACACCTCGGCCGCCGAACTGTGGCCGCTCCCACTGCCTCCGGGCCATTCGGACGTGCACGTCACAGCCACGCCGCCCCGCAACCCGCCGCGGGGTCGCCGTGTCCTCGGGCACGTCTCGAAGACCGACACCTCGGTCATCCGGTTCGGCCTCCCGCTGTCAGATCCGGTTGCCCTATTCCTGGAACTGGCGACGATTCTCGGCGAGGACGATCTCGTGGCGGTCGGCGACGCGCTAGTGCTGGACCCCGAGGTGCTCGACCCGCTCGACCTGCGGCCGTGGGTCGACCTCGGGGAGCTGCGCGAGGGCTGCCGCGTCTCGCGGGCACGCGGCAGCCGACTCGCGCGGCGTGCCGTCGCTCGGGTGCGCTGCGGTTCCGAATCGCGGGAGGAGACCCTGCTGAGGCTGCTCATCGTGGCGGCGGGCATCCCAGAGCCGAGTCTGCAGCAGGAGGTGCGCGACCGCCGCGGCCGATGGATCGGCCGCTTCGACATGGTGTACCGCGATGCGCGTGTGATTGTCGAGTACGACGGCGATCAGCATCGCACGTCGACCCGGCAGTACGAGAAGGACATCGGCCGCCTCGAGCGCGCGTTCGCGGCCGGGTGGACGGTCGTGCGCGTGCGTGCGCGGGGGCTGTACGAGCGTCCGGATGTCACGATCCGACGTGTGCGCTCTGCGCTCGGCATCTGACGCGAGCACCGGCCGAACGTCCCCAAAGGGCTGCTCGTCGCGTTGGGAAGAGCCATGTGGGGAAGTGCGGTGGTGAGAGGGCGCGCTACGCGCGCGGCGGGACGAAGGCCGGGCCGGAGCGGGCGAGGCCGGCCAGCTCCACGCGCTCGTTCGGGGCGAGGGTGAGCCGGATGCTGCGGCCGTCGATCACGAGGTCTCCCGTGACGGGGGCCGGCGACATCCCGACCACCGCCACTACCGAGCCCGCGGAGAGCACGACGCGCCAGCCGCGGGGGAAGCGCAGCCAGTCCGTGCCGTCGCGCACGGCCACTGCTGCCGCGTCGTCGCCCGCGAGCTCGTACGCGACCCCGTCCACTGTGCGGGAGTAGGCCACTGCGGCCGCCGCCGCGCCGTGGTCGAGGCGGGTGGGGGCGAGGGCGGTGAGCCAGGTCTCGCCGTCGGGGCGGGGCAGGATTCCGCAGTGGCGCTCGACCGCGTCGAGCAGCCACAGGATCGAGGGCGAGTACATCGTGGTGAAGCCGGCGGTGCCGGTCCAGGGGTCGAGGCACTGCGGGAAGCGGTCCGCCAGGGCGACCGCCGCGAGCACCGGCATGGCGGTGAGCGCGAGCTCGGCGACGTGGCCGTGGTGCTCGAACGCGTGCGGCGCCCGGATGAGGCTGAGGAAGTTGCTCGGCCCGCCCCACGAGTTGCGGGTGTAGTCGTGGTCGAAGCGCGGGTCGTCCAGGGCGAGGGAGGTGAAGCCGTAGTGCGCGAGGAACTTGCCCGTGTTCATCAGGTACCGCTCGAGCGCGGCGGTGAAGAACGGCTCGTCGCCGATCTCGCACGCGAGCACCCGCAGCAGCACGTCCGACTGGATGCGCACGAGCGCTCCGGTCGCATCGCGGTCGTAGAAGATCTCGTCGTCCGGGTCGTAGCACTGCTCGAACAGGGCCGCGAGCGAGGATGCCGCCCGCTCGCGCCAGGGCAGCGGATCGAGCCCGAGCTCCTCGGCGATGAGCGCGAGGTACGCCCGCTGGCACGCCACGTTCGCGGTGAGGTCGGGTGCCACATAGGGGAGCACGGCCGAGGCCGGGTCGTACCGCCGCGCGTCGTTCTGATACCCGCGCTCGGGCAGGAACCAGAAGCGCGGGGAGAGGTCGTGGCCGGTGTCGAACGTGCCGAACGCCTCGACGCCTCCCGTGCCGCGGGTGTCGCGGTAGCGCACGAGCCAGGCGTCGTAGCGCTCCATCGCGTCGTACATGGTGCGCAGGTAGGCGGCGTCGCGGCCGGCGAGGAGGTAGTGGTTCCACACCGTGCGGGCGAGCGGGGTCACGATCTGGATCTGGCTGAAGCCCGGTCCGGCATCCGTCACCTTGTAGGGGATCATGCCGTCGTCGCGCTGGCGCTCCGCGAACAGCAGGTGGGTGTCGCGCGTGACGCCGGGCGCGAAGCGCGAGAGCAGCTCGGCGTTGATGGTGCCGGTGCTCTCGAGCCAGCTGCCGAAGTACACGCCGCCCTCGTTGAGCACCGGGGCACTGCCGGCGAGCGGCCGGATGCACTCCTCGAGCTCCCCGACCGCCTGCAGCCAGCGCGCCTCGAGCGGCCCGCCGACCGCCGCGAACCCCACCCCAGCGGCGCGAAGGCCGTCGGCCGCGGGACCGCCCCCGGCGTGCCGCTGCGCGCGGAGCCGGGTGAGAGCGTCATCGATCGAGGTCACAGGTACATCCTTCCGGAAACGGCTGTGGGCGGCCCCTTGGAAGGGACCGCCCACAGCGTGGAGCGAGTGCTACTTCAGGTCGGCCGACAGCTTGTCGACCCAGGCCTGTGCGGCCTCCTGCGGAGACTGGCGGCCGAAGAGCACCTCGGCCTCAGAGTCCTGCGAGTACTTGTTCATGTTGGCGCCGCCGTTGGGCTGCGGCGGGGCGACCTCGCCGGAGTCCAGCACCGACTGCACGTACTCGGCGGCCGACTGGCTCGGCCCCTCGAGCAGCGGCGTGACGATCGCGGCCGCGTCCGGGTTGAACGGGACACCGCGGGTGTCCTTGATCAGCTCGAGTGCGGACGGCTCGCTGAGGAACCAGTTCATGAGCATCGCGGCAGCAACCGGCTGCTTCGAGGCGGCGTTGATCGCCCAGAACGCGGAGGGGAGCAGCGCGACGCCGGTCTTCTTCGTGTCGGTGGGCGGCGTGAGGATCTCGGTGGCTCCACCGGCGCCGTACGTGCCGATGAGGTTGCTGTAGCCGAAGGTGATCGCGGCCTGGCCGAGCGTGTAGAGCTGCTGGTCCGGCGGGAGCGCCCAGCCGGCGGTCACGATGGTCGGGTCGGGAAGGCCGCCGCCCTTCTGGAGCTCGACCTCCTTCTCGTACAGGCCCGCGATGACATCCGCGTCGACGCCGAGCTTGCCGTCGAAGTCGTAGATGCCGAACTCGCTCTCCTGCGCCGCGTAAGTGCCGATGATGTCCTGCACGCGCAGGTCGACGCCGTAGATCGGGGCGCCGGTCGCGTTGGTGAGGCCGGCCGAGCCGATCTCGTTCGCGGCGTCGATCAGGTCGTCCCAGGTCCAGCTGGCGTCGGGGACGTCAACGCCGGCCTGCTTGAAGATGTCGGTGTTGATGAACGCGGCGGTGGCGTTGCCGCCGGTGGGGAGGCCGTAGAGTGTGCCGTCGACGACCGCGCTCGCGGTCGAGAAGTCCGGGTACTTGTCGACCTGGGCCACGTCGGCAACGGTGCCGAGGTCGAGGAGCGCGCCCGCGGCGCCGTACTCCTGCGGCTTGGCGCCACCGAGGGCGAAGAGGTCGGGCGCGGTGTCGCCGCCGCCGCCGAAGTCGGTCGCGAGGCGGTTGAAGAGGTCGTCAGGTGCGCCGACCGGGGTCTGCTTGACGGTGACGTTCGGGTACTTGGCCTCGAATCCGTCGATGACCTGGCCGAACAGCGCGGCGCGGTTGTCGTCGCCCCACCAGGACATCTCGAGAGTGATCTTCTCGTTGGGGTCGAACGCGCTGCCGGTGTCGGCGGGCGTGGGGGAGCCGGAGCATCCCGTCAGGATCAGTGTCGCGGCAAGGGCGGATCCGAGGATCGCCTTGCCTGCGAGGGACCGTGTGTTACGCGTCATTGCGCCTCGATTCGTGTCGTGGTGGGGGCCACCAGGCTGCTTCTTGATGGAATCACGACGCGGGACACTTCGTCGAGAAACCGCTTTCACGGAAATTAGCATCCGCCTCGGGGAAATGTCAACAGCACCGACAAATCTCAGCGCGGAGCGGGTCCTGTGCTGCCGCGCACCTCGAGCCGGGGATGGAAAACCACGTTCGGCTCGGGCTTCTCGCCGGAGACGAGCGCGCGCATCCGGTGCCAGGCCTGCGCGCCGAGCTCCTCGTGGGGCACCGACAGCGTGGTGAGCGGCGGGGTCGTGTAGCGCGCGAACGGGATGTCGTCGAAGCCCGTGACCGACATGTCCTCGGGCACCCGGACGCCCAGATTGATGAGCCCGTTGAGCAGCCCGATGGCGACGAGGTCGTTGAAGGCGAGGGCGGCGGTGGCGCCGGAGTCCCGTACCCGCGCGGCGACGGCGAGGCCGTCCTCGCTCGTGGCGCCACCGGGGATCCGGTCGATGCGCACCCCCGGGCTGCGGCGCTGGAAGTCGTCGAGCCCGTCGACGCGGTGCCGGTTCGAGGCGCTGCCCTCCGGGCCCTCGATGAACACGAGGTGGCGGTGGCCGAGGTCGGCGAGGTGCTGCGCGAGGTCCTGGATGCCCGAGCGGTAGTCGATCGACAGCGAGGGCGCATCGATCTGGTCGTTGGCGCGGTTGATGAGCACGAGGGGGCGCAGCGACCCCGCGAGCGAGACGAGCTCGGCGTCGGACATGCGGGGCGCGCACAGCACGACCGCGTCGCAGCGGCGGCGGATCTCGCTCACGAGCAGCGGCTCGTCGCTCGGCGACTCTGCCGAGTCGGCGACGAGCACGCGGTAGCCGTCCTTGGCGGCGGCCTTGCTCAGGCTCGAGAGCATGGCCTGGAAGGCGGGGTTCGCGAGGTCGGGCACGACGAAGGCGATCGCGCTGGTCTGGCCGAGGGCGAGGCTGCGTGCGAGGTGGCTGGGGGAGTACGCGAGGTCGATCGCTACGGAGCGCACCCGCTCGGCGATCGACGCGTCGCCGAGGAAGCGGTCGTTCATGACTCGCGAGACGGTGGCCGGCGAGACCCCCGCGGCTGCCGCCACTTCGGCGATCGTCGCAGCACCTGTGCGTCGCTTCACTTACCCGTCCTTCCCTGACAAGGGTGCCTCACACGATAATGGCGCGCGGGTCGGGTTTGACGATCCGGCACGAGCCGGGCAATAATCGGACACCACGCGTGAAACCGCTTTCTCGAACTATCGGGACACGGCGGACCACAGTCTACGAGGAGGTCGACGTGAGCAGTCTCGGCGAGCTGCGCGAGCTGGCGATCAACGCCCGTCGCTCCGGCAAGCGGGCCAAAGAGCGCAATCCGGACAACAAGGCGGCGTACCTGTTCCTGGCGCCGTGGATCGTCGGAATCGTGGTGTTCACGATCGGGCCGATGCTCGCATCGCTGTACCTGTCGTTCACCGACTACAACCTGCTGAAGTCCCCGCTCAAGAACCCGCCGGACTTCATCGGCCTCGACAACTACGCAGAGATGCTGGGCGACGGGGCGTTCTGGAACTCGTTCCGGGTGACGGTGACCTACGTGGTCGTGTCGGTGCCGCTGCAGCTGATCCTCGCGCTCGCGCTTGCCCTGCTGCTCGACCGCGGCCTGCGCGGCCTGCCGATCTACCGGTCGATCTTCTACCTCCCGAGCCTGCTCGGCGGTTCCGTGGCGATCGCGATCCTCTGGCGCCAGGTCTTCGGCAAGGAGGGCATCGTCAATGGCTTCCTGGCGATCTTCGGCATCGACGCCCCGGGCTGGATCGGGCATCCGGACTACGCGCTGGGGACGATCATCATCCTGCACATCTGGACCTTCGGCTCGCCCATGGTGATCTTCCTCGCGGGCCTGCGGCAGATCCCGGAGATGTACCACGAGGCGGCATCCGTCGACGGCGCAGGGCGCGTGCGCAGGTTCTTCTCGATCACGCTCCCGCTGCTCACGCCGATCATCTTCTTCAACCTCGTGCTGCAGATCATCTTCGCGTTCCAGACCTTCACGCAGGCCTACGTCGTCTCGGGCGGCACCGGCGGACCGGCGGACTCGACGATGTTCTACACGCTCTTCCTGTACCGAACGGGGTTCCTCGAATACGACATGGGCTACGCCTCCGCGATGGCGTGGTTCTTGCTGATCGTGATCGCGGCGTTCACCGCATTCAACTTCTGGCTATCGAAATTCTGGGTGTTCTATGACGACTGAGACTGTGACCAAAGAGACCGTGCACGTGCGGTCCTCCGCGTCGTACGTGGCGCGCCGCCGGCTGTTCTCCGTGCTCAAGCACACGGCGCTCATCGTGGCCTCGGCCGTGATGATCTACCCGCTCATCTGGCTGGTGGTGTCGAGCTTCAAGCCCAACGACCAGATCTTCCGCGACCTGAGCATCTTCACGACCAACCTGACCATCGAGAACTACATCAACGGATGGAACGACCTCGGGGCCTCGTTCTCGACGTTCCTGCTCAACTCGACGGTGCTCTCGGTCGGCGCGATCGCGGGCAACCTGATCTCGTGCTCGCTCGCCGCGTACGCGTTCGGCCGGCTCAAGTTCCGGGGCCGCACGCTGCTGTTCGCGATCATGCTCGCGACGATCATGCTGCCGTTCCAGGTCGTGCTCGTGCCGCAGTTCACGATCTTCAAGGAGCTCGGCTGGCTGAACACCTTCCTGCCGCTGATCGTGCCGAAGTTCCTCGCCACAGACGCGTTCTTCGTCTTCCTCATGGTGCAGTTCATCCGCGCCCTGCCGAAGGAGATCTTCGAGGCGGCGCGCATCGACGGCGCCGGCCACTTCCGCACCTACCTGCAGATCACGGTGCCGCTCATGGTCCCCGCGCTCGCCACGACCGCGATCTTCACCTTCATCTGGACCTGGAGCGACTTCTTCGGCCCGCTCATCTACCTGCGAATACCGGAGATGTTCCCCGTCTCGGTGGCGCTGAAGGGCTTCCTCGACTCCCAATCGAGCTCCGACTTCGGGTCGATGTTCGCGATGTCGGTCGTGTCGCTCGTACCGCTGTTCATCGCGTTCCTGGTGGGCCAGAAGTACCTCATCAAGGGCTTCGCGACGACGGGCATCAAGTAATGGCGCGGCTTCGCTACGCGATCGTGGGCACCGGATCCCGCGCGCAGATGTACATCGACGCGATCACCGGCCCGCACGCCGAGGTGGCCGAGCTCGTGGCCTGGGCAGACACCAATCCCGGGCGGCTGGGCTACTACGAGGAGCGCCTGCCCTCCGGTACCCCCGCACCGCACCGCTTCACGCCGGACCAGCTCGCGGCAGTGGTCGCGGAGCACCGGGTCGACCGGGTGATCGTGACGTCGCCGGATGCCACCCACGCCGCCCACGTCGCGACGGCCCTCGATGCGGGTGCCGACGCGGTGGTCGAGAAGCCGCTCACGACGACGGAGCAGGGCGTCCGAACGATCGCCGACGCCGTGGACCGCACGGGCCGCAACGTCACGGTCACGTTCAACTACCGCTACTCGCCCCGCAACACCGCGCTGCGGCAGCTCATCGCCGACGGGGCGATCGGGGACGTGACATCCGTGCACTTCGAGTGGGTGCTCGACACCGCGCACGGCGCCGACTACTTCCGGCGCTGGCACCGGAACAAGGAGACTTCGGGCGGGCTCCTCATCCACAAGGCCTCGCACCACTTCGACCTCGTGAACTGGTGGATCGACGACGTGCCGGCCCGCGTCTTCGCGAGCGGCGGCCTGCGCTTCTACGGCCGGGACAACGCGACGGCCCGCGGTCTGGGCGAGCGTCCGGACCGCGGTACCACCGACTCGCCGCTGCGGGACGAGTTCAGCCTCGACCTGCGCGCCGACGAGCAGCTGCGGCACCTCTACCTCGAGCAGGAGGGCTTCGACGGCTACCGGCGCGACCAGGACGTGTTCGACCCGGGGATCACCATCGAGGACAACCTGTCGCTCGTCGTGGACTACTCGCGCGGGGCATCCATGTCGTACTCCCTCAACGCGCACTCGCCGTGGGAGGGCTACACGGTCGAGGTGAACGGCACGAAGGGCCGCGCCGAGCTGCACGTCGTGGAGCGCGGGGCGGTGCTGCTCGACGAGCAGGGCCGAGTCGTGGTCGATCCCAGCGCCCGGCCCGACCTCGTGATCGAGGAGGGCAGCCGGCCCACCTCCGAGACGCTCACCCTGCAGCGGCACTTCGCGCCGGCAGAGGAGGTCGCCATCCCCGAGGGCGTCGGCGGCCACGGCGGCGGGGACGCCGTGCTGCTGCGCGACGTGTTCCGCGGCGTGGGCGACGACCCGCTCGGCCACGCGGCGTCCTGGCGCGACGGGGTGCGCTCCGTCGTGGTGGGGCTCGCGGGCAACCGCTCCCTCGAGACCGGCGCCGCCGTGCGGATCGCCGACCTCGACCTCGGGGCCGCCGCTTCCTCCCTCGGGGATCGCTCGTGAGCCGCTACCTGGTCACCGGCGGCTCGGGCAGGCTCGGCCGCTCCGTGGTCGCGGTGCTCGCCGAGGCCGGCCACGAGGTGATCTCCGTCGACCGCTCGCCGCACGGCGGCGGCCCGGCCCGGCACATCTCCTGCGACCTGATCGATCCCGCCGCGACCGCCGCGCTCTTCGCCGAGGTGCGGCCGGATGCCGTCGTGCACCTCGCCGCCATCGCGGTGCCGTTCGGCCGCCCGGATCCGGAGCTCTACGCCACCAACACCGGGCTCGCCTTCAGCGTGCTCGAGGCGAGCATCGCGAGCGGGGTCTCGTCCCTGCTGTTCGCGAGCAGCCCAACGGTGATCGGCTACGGCGCGCCGTCCGGCTGGCAGCCGGAGTACCTCCCCCTCGACGAGCAGCACCCGCTCGCGCCCTGGAACGGCTACGCGCTCTCGAAGCAGGCCGTCGAGGCGATCGCCGCCATGGCCGTCCGCGCCCACGGCGACCGCCTGCGGGTCGGCGCCTTCCGCCCCTGCTACGTGATCGCGCCCGAGGAGTGGGCGGGCGCCCCGACCCAGCAGGGCCACACGGTCGCCGAGCGGCTCGACCAGCCCGAGCTCTCGGCAGTCGCCCTCTTCAACTACGTCGATGCGCGGGATGCCGGCGAGTTCGTGCTCGCCTGGCTGCAGCACGCGACCGAGATCCCCAACGGCACGGTGTTCTTCGTCGGGGCACCGGACTCGCTCGCGCGCGAGCCGCTCGCCGAGCTGGTCCCGCGCTACCGGCCAGAACTCGCGGGAGCCCTCGACGGTACCGACGCCGTGTTCAGCTCCGGCCTCGCCGAGCGGCTCCTGGGCTGGCGGGCCACCCGCACCTGGCGCACCGAGCTTGCCCTGGACGGCGCCTCGTGACCGGGCTCGTGTTCCCGGAGCGCGTGCTGTACTTCCCCGTGACGCCGTACGACGAGCGCGGCGCGGTCGCACCGGACGTGCTCGACGAGCACCTCGCGTCGCGGCTCGCGGACGGCCCGGGCGCGGTGTTCATCGCCTGCGGCACGGGCGAGTTCCACGCCCTCTCGCTCGCGGAGTACGAGCTCGTGGTCGCGCGCGGGGTGGCCGTGACGGCCGGCGCCGTGCCCGTGGTCGCGGGCACCGGCGGTCCGCTCGGGCACGCGCTCGAGTGCGCGCGAGCAGCAGAGCGCCTCGGCGCGGACGCCCTCCTCGTGATGCCGCCGTACCTCGTCACCGGACCGCAGCAGGGTCTCGTCGCCTACGTCGAGGCGATCGCCGCCGCCACGGAGCTGCCGCTCATCGTCTACCACCGCGGCACCGCGCAGCTCACTGTCGCGTCGGTCGAGGCGCTCGCCGCCCACCCCCGGGTCGCGGGCTTCAAGGACGGCGTGGGCGACATCGCCCTCGCGCAGGAGTTCGTGCTCGCCGCGGGCCGGTCCGGCCGTACCGACCTGCAGTTCTTCAACGGGCTGCTGACCGCCGAGCTGAGCCAGCGGGCGTACCGGGCGATCGGCGTGCCGCTGTACTCCTCCGCGGTGTTCGCGATGGCGCCCGAGGTCGCGACCGCGTGGTTCGACGCCTACACCGCGAACGACGATGCCCGCATCGACGAGCTGCTCGACGGCTTCTACGCGCCGCTCGTGCGCCTGCGCGACACCACGCCCGGCTACGCCGTGGCCCTGATCAAGGCGGGGCTGGAGCTGGCCGGACTGCGAGTCGGCGGGGTGCGGCCGCCGCTCGTCGACCCGCCGGCCGAGCACCGTGAGCAGCTCGCCCGGATCCTCGAGCGCGGCAGGGCCCTGGCCGGATGACAGGGTCGATCGAGGGAGTGCGGACCCGCGTCATCCGGGTCCCGCTCTCCCGCCCATGGGGGCCCGACGTGCGCGACCTCGGGGTCGTCGAGGTGGAGATCACCCGGGACGACGGCGCGACGGGGCACGGATTCTCGTGGACGCCGTCGATCGGGGCGACCGCGGTCGACGCGCTCCTCCGCGACGACCTGGCCCCGTGGCTGATCGGCCGCGCGGCCGTGCCGGAGCTCTGGCAGGGCGCGTGGGAGCACATCCACGAAGCGGGCGGTGGCGGGATCACGACCATCGCGCTCGCGGGCGTCGACCTCGCGCTGTGGGACCTCGGCCTGCGCGAGCGCGGCCTGTCGCTCGCCCGTGCGCTCGGCCGACGGCACGAGAGCCTGCCCGCGTACGGCAGCGGGGTGAACCTGCACTACCCGCTCGAGGAGCTCGTCGCGCAGGCAGCGCGCTGGCGGGACGCGGGCTACGGCGGCGTCAAGATCAAGGTCGGCAAGCCCGACCTCGCCGAGGACGTGGACCGGGTCGCGGCGGTGCGCGAGACCATCGGCCCGGGCATCCGGCTCATGATCGACGCCAACCAGCGCTGGGACCTGGACCGCGCCGTCATGTCGGTGCACGCCCTCGAGAAGTTCGACCTCGTGTGGATCGAGGAGCCGCTGCGCTCCGACGACACCCGCGGGTACCGCGTGCTGCGCAGCGCCGTCGACGTGCCGGTCGCGCTCGGCGAGAACGTCCACACCGTCCACCGCTTCCGCGACCTCATCGACGCCGAGGCGATCGACGTGCTGCAGCCCAATGTCGTCCGTGTCGGGGGCATCACCCCGTTCCTCGCCATCGCCGAGCTCGCGCGCGAGTCGGGCCTCGGGCTCGCGCCGCACCTGCTGCCCGAGCTCTCGGCGCAGCTCGCCTTCGCGATGCCGGAGGAGACGTGGGTCGAGGATGTCGAGGATGCGCGCTTCACCCCGCTCGGTGTCTTGGCGGCGCCGAGCGGAGTGGACATCGTGGCGGGCAGGGCCGTGGGCGGCGACGCCCCCGGCATCGGGATCAGGTTCGCCTGAGCGAGGAGAGCACCATGGACGACGCAGTACTCGTACGAGCCACGGCGGCAGCCGCGGCCATGGTCCGGTCGACCCTGGCGGAGCGCGCGGCCTGGCTGCGCGCAGTGGCAGACGCGCTGGATGCCCGGACCGCCGACCTCGTCGCGGTCGCCGACCGCGAGACGCACCTCGGCGAGGGCCGGCTCACGGGCGAGGTCGCGCGGACCACCGGACAGCTGCGGCTCTTCGCGGACGTCGTGCTCGAGGGCTCCTACCTCGAGGCGACGATCGACCAGGCCGCGCCGACCGCCGCCCCGCCGCGGCCCGACCTGCGCCGGATGCTGCGCCCGATCGGCCCCGTCGCCGTGTTCTCCGCCTCGAACTTCCCGTTCGCGTTCTCGGTGGCCGGGGGCGACACCGCCTCCGCGCTCGCGGTGGGCTGCCCGGTCGTCGTGAAGGCGCACCCCGGGCATCCGGAGCTCTCGCGGCTGACTGCCGAGATCGTCACCGGAGCGCTCGCGACGGCGGGCGCGCCGACCGGAGCCTTCGCCCTCGTCGAGGGCTACGAGGACGGGATCGCGCTCGTGGGGCATCCGGCGGTCATGGCCGTGGCCTTCACCGGTTCCGTCGCGGGCGGCAGGGCGCTGCACGACCTCGCCGCCGCACGGCCGGCGCCCATCCCGTTCTACGGCGAGCTCGGGAGCGTGAACCCCGTGGTCGTGACGGGAGGTGCCGACGCGGCCAGGGGCGCATCCCTCGCCGCCGGGCTCGCCGCGTCGTTCACCCTCGGCACGGGCCAGTTCTGCACCAAGCCGGGAGTCGTGTTCGTCCCGGAGGGCTCGGCCTTCGAGCGCGCCCTGGCGGCGGTGGACCTTCCCGCCGCGGGCGCCATGCTCACCGACTCGATAGCTCGGGGCTTCGCCTCTGGTGTCGACCGGCTGCTCGCGGTGCCCGGAGTGGAGCTCGTGTCGGGCTCCGCTGACGGCCCGCTCGTGGTGGCGGCGCCGCTCGACGCCCTCGAGGCGCACGCCGAGGAGCTGCTCGCGGAGGTGTTCGGGCCGGTGACCGTGCTCGTGCGCTACGGCTCGGACGAGCGCCTGCTCGCATCGCTCGACAAGCTCGAGGGCAGCCTCACCGCTACCCTGCACGCGGAGGAGTCCGACGCCACGGCCGAACTGGTCGAGCGACTCGAGACGGTGGCGGGGCGGCTGCTGTTCGCGGGCTGGCCGACCGGCGTCGCCGTGACCTGGTCGCAGCACCACGGCGGCCCGTGGCCGTCGACCACGTCGCAGTTCACCTCGGTCGGGGCGACGGCGGTGCGCAGGTTCCTGCGCCCGATCGCCTACCAGGACGCGCCGGATGCCGCGCTGCCGCCGGCCCTCCGCGACGGCAACCCCCTGGGCATCCCGCGCCGGGTGGACGGCGTGCTCGGCCAGGTGTGAGTTCCCTCCGTATCGGGCGATCCGGGTTGATCGGGCGGCCGAGGTGCGGAAGCGTGGCTGACTCATTGCATTCGCTGCATAAGGAAAGGAAGAGCATGCTCACCCTCACTGAAACAGCCACGACCGCCGTCAAGGCGATCATCTCGGGCACCCCGGAGGTCGAGGGCGGAGGCCTTCGCATCGGCCAGGGCCTCGACGAGAACCAGGGTTTCGCGATCTCCGTGGTCGCGAACCCGCTGCCGGGCGACTCCACCGTGGAGTCCGACGGAGCCAAGGTCTTCCTCGAGCCGACCGCCTCGGCCGTGCTCGACGACAAGACGCTCGACGCGCAGATCGACAACGGGTCTGTCACGTTCGCGCTGGTGCCGCAGGTCTAGCCAGCCGTGCGATCGAGGGCCGTCACCGGAAGGTGGCGGCCTTCGTCATTCCCCCTCGGCGCGCTTGCGGGCGCGGTACGCGGCGGCCTTCATCCGGTTGCCGCAGGTCTCCATCGCGCACCACTCCCGCCGGCCCGCGCGCGAGTGGTCGACGTAGACCTGCGTGCACTCGGGCCGCGCGCACTCGCGCAGGAGGGCGGCGTGCGGACCGCCGACGATGTCGATCGCGTCGCGGGCGACGGACGAGAGGGCCTGGGATGCCGTGGCCGAGGCCCGGCGCGAGCCGGCGTCGAGCTGCACCTGCACCGGCGCGGCGAGGGCCGCGCGGTTGACGAGGGCGAGGGCATCCGGCTCAAGGGGCTCGTGGAGGCGGGCCGAGGTGACCACGGAGTAGACGGCCTCGCGCAGCTCGACGGCGTCGCGGAGGTCGTCGAAGGAGACCGGGGAGTCGACGAGGCCGGACTCGTCGAACCAGCTGCTCACGCTCGAGGGTGTTGTGAACGTCTCGTGCGGAGCATCATTGCGACGTGCCTTGAGTGTGCCCACGAAGTCGAGGGACAGGTCGCCGCACGGGAAGGAATGATTCACGTCACCATATTGACAGGTGACGCGCGATGGTGCACTGGTCATCACCAGTTCAAGTGGTTACTTAGCGAAAGAAGAAAGATCATGGATCTCAAACTCGAAGTGCTCGTGCTCCCGGTGAGCGATGTGGACAGGGCGAAGGCCTTCTACGAGAAGGCCGGCTTCCGGCTCGACATCGACTACGTGGCGAGCGACACCTACCGCGTCATCCAGTTCACGCCGCCCGGATCGGACGCCTCGATCATCCTCGGCACCGGCATCACCGATGCGGCTCCCGGCTCGGTGCAGAAACTGCACCTGGTAGTCACCGACATCGAGGCCGCGCGCGCCGAGCTCATCGGCCGCGGCATCGACGTGGGCGAGATCTTCCACGACGCGACCGGCATCTTCCACCACATCGGAACCGAGGCGCGCGTCCCCGGGCTCGCCCCCGATCGCGGCAGCTACGGCTCGTTCGCGGAGTTCAGCGACCCCGACGGCAACGGCTGGGTGCTGCAGGAGATCACGGTGAAGGCGCCGGGACGATGACCGACCAGGCTTTTGTCGACGTCCTCACGGACCTGCTCAAGCGCGCCGAGGTGGCGCACCTCGCGTACCAAGAGGAGCACGGCCCGACCGAGTGGCCGCAGTTCTACGCGACACACATGACCCGCGCCCTCGGCGACAGCTACCGCGAGGAGGACGTGCTGGACGCACTGCTCAGCGCCGCGTCCGCACACGGCATCCACGAGGCGCAGAACGGCGGGGTTCGCGACGAGGAATGGCCGGCCTGGTACGCCGAGCACATGGCCTACCGCCTCTCGCGGCAGTTCTACCTCGACCAGGCCTTCGACGAGGAATTCTGAGTACCCCTGTCACACACCGGCACCCCACCCTGTCTTGACTAGTGGAGGAGTCTCATGAGTGATGGTGTGGAGCAGTTCATGGAGGTGCGGCCGCGCCTGTTCGGCATCGCGTACCGGATGCTGGGCAGCGCGACCGAGGCGGAGGACATCCTCCAGGAGGTCTGGCTGCGCTGGCAGGCCTACGACCGCGGCACGGTCGAGTCGCCCGCCGCATTCCTCGCCACGGCGACCACGAGGCTCGCGATCAACGCCGCGACCTCGGCCCGGGCCCGCCACGAGACCTACATCGGCCCGTGGCTGCCCGAACCGGTCGACACGAGCGCCGACCCCGCCCTCGGCGCAGAGCGCGGTGAGGCACTCGAGTTCGCCGTGCTCCTGCTGCTCGAGAAGCTCTCGCCCGTGGAGCGCGCCGCGTACGTGCTGCGCGAGGCCTTCGACTACCCGTACTCCACGATCGCCGAGATCGTGCAGCTCAAAGAGCCGGCGGTGCGGCAGCTCGTGAGCCGGGCGCGCAAGCACCTCGTCGCCGAGCGGCGCGCGCCGGTGGCGAGCAAGCAGCAGCGCGAACTGCTCGCCGCATTCCTCGAGGCCGCTCAGGCCGGCGACTTCGAGACCCTCGAGAAGCTGTTCGCCGAGGACGTCGTGAGCTACTCCGACGGGGGCGGGCTGGCGCTGGCCGCGCGCATCCCGGTCATCGGCCGCACCCGCGTCGCTAAATTCGTCGCCGCGTTCGCGAGCCACTTCTGGGTAGGAGTGTCCCTGCGCTGGACCGAGGCGAACGGCCAGCCCTCGGTCGTGCTCAGCCGCGACGGCGTCGACTTCACCGTCGTCACCGCGTCCGCATCGGACGAGGGCATCGACCAGCTGCTGTGGATGATGAACCCGGAGAAGCTGGGCAGCGTCTCCGCGCGATGACCGCACTCCCTCCGGGGGCGCGGGACGCGGTAGTGCAGCAGGTGCGCGACGCCTGCGAGCGCCGGGATGCCCCCTCCCTCCACACCCTGCTCTCGCCCGAGGTCGTGGCGCTCATCGACACCGGTGGCGACCTGATCGCCTCCACCTGGCCGCTGACCGGCGACGAGGTCGTCCCGAGACTGCTGGACGCGCTCGACGGCGCCGACCTCTCGGCGCAGCAGGTCAACGGCGTGTGCGCGATCGTCGCCCGCCGCGGCGAGCGGGTGTCGTGCATCGTGAGCTTCGGCTTCGAGGCAAACCGGATCGCGCGGGTGTGGATCACCCTCAGCCCGCTCAAGCTGAGGCGCTGGAACAGCTAGCTGTCACAGATCGGCGGGGCGCGCTGTCTTAGCTCGTGACCGGGGCGAAAGGGCATCCGGCATCACGAAAGGGCATTCTCATGAAGATCGTCGTCATCGGGGGAACCGGGCTCATCGGCTCTCAGGTCGTCACCATGCTGGGCGAGCACGGCCACGAGGCCGTCGCCGCCTCGCCCAGCTCGGGCGTGGACACGCTCACCGGCGCGGGCCTCGCGGAGGCTTTCGCCGGCGCCGACGTGGTCGTCGACGTCACCAACTCGCCGTCGTTCGCCGACGACGACGTCATGGGCTTCTTCACGGTCTCGACCGCGAACCAGCTCGCCGCGGAGAAGACCGCGGGCGTCAAGCACCACGTCGCGCTCTCGATAGTCGGCGCAGGCCGGCTGCCCAAGAGCGGCTACCTGCGGGCGAAGGTCGCGCAGGAGAAGCTCATCGAGGAGTCGGGGGTGCCGTACTCGATCATCGAGGCCACGCAGTTCTTCGAGTTCGTCGGCCGCATCGCCGACTCCGCCACTGTCGACGGCGTCGTCACCCTGCCGCACGGCTACTTCCAGCCGATCGCGGCCACGGATGTCGCGGCGGTCGTCGCCCGCACGGCGGCTCATGAGCCGCTCAACGGCCGTCTCGAGATCGGCGGACCCGAGGCGTTCCCGATGGACGACTTCATGCGCGACCACTTGGGCCGCACGGTCACCACCGGCCCCGACGCGGAGTACTTCGGCACCCCGCTGGCCGGCCGGGAGCTCACGCCGGGCGAGGGCGCGCAGCTCTCCACCCTGGGCTACGCGGAGTGGGCGGCCCGCGCATGAGGATCGCGGTCGTCGGAGGCACCGGCCTCATCGGCACGAAGGTCGTGAGCCGCCTGCGGTCACAGGGGCATGACGTCGTCGTCGCCGCGCGCGCCACGGGCGTGAACTCCTACACCGGCGAGGGGGTGCAGGAGGCCCTCGCGGGCGTCGAGACCGTCGTCGACACCTCGAACTCCGGCTACTTCGACGACCGCGCCGCACTCGACTTCTTCTACGCGTCCACGCTCAACCTGCTCACCTACGGCGCGGCGGCGGGCGTGGCGCACCACGTCGCACTCTCCGCGGTCGGCACCGACCGGCTCGCGGCATCCGAGGGCGGGTACTTCACGGCGAAGGAGGCGCAGGAGAAGTTGATCCGCGACTCCGGCAAGCCGTACTCGATAGTGCACGGCACCCAGTTCTTCGAGTTCGTGAAGAGCATCGCGGATGCCGCGACCGTCGGCCACGTCGTCAGGCTGTCGCGCGCGCTGATCCAGCCGATCGCGGGCGACGACATCGCCGCGGCCGTCGCCGGAGTCGCCCTGGGCGCGCCCGCGAACGGCGTGCTCGAGTTCGCCGGGCCCGAGCAGTTCCGCCTCGAGGAGCTCGTGCGCACCGAACTTCGGCTGCGGGACGACCCGCGCGAGGTCGTGGCCGATCCGCTCGCGAGGTACTTTGGAACGGAGCTCGACGAACGGGAACTGCTCCCGGGCGCCGGCGCCACCCTCGCGACGACGCGGTTCGCCGAGTGGCTCGGCGCAGCGCCGCGCTGACGGAAGGAACATCCATGCGCACGATATTTCTCGACAAGGCCTTTCCGGATGTCTACAAGGCGCTGCTCGGCGTGAGCAAGGAGGCCGAGCGCGCGGCCCTCTCGGTGGGGCTGCAGCCGCTTCTGATCGAGCTGGTGAAGCTGCGGGCGTCGCAGATCAACGGGTGCGCATACTGCCTGCGGCTGCACACGCGGGATGCCCTGGCCAAGGGCGAGACGGCCGACCGCCTCGCCGTGCTCTCGGCCTGGCGCGACACCGACTACTTCACCGAGGCGGAGTGCGCCGCCCTCGCGATCACGGAGGAGATCACCCTCATCGCGGAGGTCACCTCCGGCCGCCGCGCTGCCGACGACGACCACCCCGAGCTCACGGATGCCCAGGTCGCCGCCGTGCGCTGGCTTGGCATCGCCATCAACTCGTTCAACCGGCTCTCCATCACGAGCCACCACCCCGTGGACCCGGACGTGGAGCCTGCCCCGAAGGCGAAGCCGTTCGTGGTCGAGTTCCCGGACGAGGCCGGCTACCCCGACGGGACGGGCACGCTGGACGAGGGGTCGAACGACGCGATAGTCGAGGCGCTCGAGGAGTTCGACGAGCCGGACAACCGCGACAGTTAACCGGCGAAGGCCGTCGCCGGAGCGGACTCCGGCGACGGCCTCGTGGGGGTGCTCATCGCACCGACTGCGTGTTGAGCCTGTAGTTGCGCTCGAACTGGCGCTCGCGCTCCAGCCGGGCGAGCTGCTGCTCGTAGCGGTTGGCGCGGCGCTCGCGCGACTGCACGAGCTGCGGGCGGCGTCCCCACTTGATGAGGGCGACGCCCAGGTGCAGGGCGATGCGGTCGAGCGTTCCGACTCGGCGCACGGGGTGCGACTGCGTCTGTATGGGCGGGTGGTCGTGGCGACCGGGAGCGGTCGTCAAGGTCGAATTCATGAGAGTTGTGTTCCTTCACTGCTGGCGCGTGCGCGCGCCCGGAGATGCCGCTTCGTGAGCGGCGGAGTGGGTCGACCGTGTCGGATGTGACCGGTCGTCGACGGGGCGATCGTCTGTGAGAGACGAGAGAGCTTCGAGAGCGTCACCACCGTGAGCCGGTGGCGGAATCCGTCAGCGGGCTATGCGGTGAAGACGCCAGCGAAGCCGGCGATGAGGGAACTTCCCATTGGGTTGAACATGACGGCCTCCTTTCATTGGCGTGAGTACGAACGTAGCGTGAGCGCGCGTGCACGTGCAAGCGGCGTGACCGTTTCGAGATGAAACGATCACGCCGCTGGGGTTTCGACAGGCTTAACCGGCGCTAGGCGGCCCGCTGGTAGGCGCGGAACGCCCGCGTCGCGAGCCAGGTCATGATCACCGCGAGGGCGGCGAGCAGCCCCAGGTTCGCCCACACGGCGCCCCAGTCCGGCGAGTCCTGCAGGGCGCCGCGCCCCGCGACAACCGCCCATTCGAACGGGTTGAACCGCGCGACCTCGCCGACCCACGCGGGCGAGAGCGAGGTGTCCATGATCGCCGAGCTCAGGAACATGAGCGGGAACGAGATGAGCTGCGAGATCGCGATGAGCGCGGTCTGCTGCTTCGCGATGAGCGCGATCGCGTTCGAGAACGCCGAGAAGACGAAGGTGAGGAGCACTGTCGCGAGCAGCAGCACGAGCGTCCCGAGGATGCCGCCGCCGAAGCGCGCGCCCGCCAGCCAGGCCACGCCCAGCACGACGAGCGTCTGGAGCACGGCGAGCACGGACTGGTAGAGCATCGTCGAGACGATCATCCCGCCGCGGCTCGTCGGCGAGGTGAGGAACCTGTCCATGACGCCGCGGTCCATGTCCTGGATGAACGCGGTGCCCGCCCACGCGCTGCCGAAGAGCGCCATCATCATGACGATGCCGGGCGTGAGGAACACGAGGTAGTCGTCGCCGCCGGTGAACCCGGGGATGTCGACGACCTTCGTGAACAGCTGCCCGAAGAGCAGCAGCCAGATGATGGGCTGGATCAGGTTCATCACGAGGTAGAACGGCACGCGGATGAACGCGCGCAGCTGCCTCGCGGTGAGGATGGTGGTGTGCGTGATGGCGGTCATGCTGCCTTCGCCCCCAGGGTGTGGCCGGTGTGGCGGAGGTATACGTCGTCCAGGCTCGGGCGGGCGACGGTGGCGGATGCCACGGCGAGTCGCTCGGCGTCGAGCGCGGCGAGCACGTGGGGGAGTGCGACGGCTCCCGCCGTCGCACGGCCGCGGATGACGCGGCCGTCGAGCAGCACCTCGCTGAGGCCGGGGACTCGGGTCACCGCCTCGAGGGCGGCACCGGCATCCGTATCGCTTCGCAGCTCCACGAACACGGCGTCGCCGTGCAGGCCGTCCTTGAGCTCCTCGGGGGTGCCCTCGGCCACGACTCGGCCGTGGTCGACGATGGCGAGACGGCTCGCGAGCCGGTCGGCCTCCTCGAGGGAGTGGGTGGTGAGCAGCACGGTCATCTGCTCGACCGCGGCCATGGTCTCGAGCTCGGCCCACATGTCGGCTCGCGCCTCCGGGTCGAGGCCGGTGGTCGGCTCGTCGAGGAAGAGCACGGTCGGCCGGTGCATGAGCCCGATCGCGACGTCGAGCTTGCGGGCCATGCCGCCGGAGTAGGTCTTCACCTGGCGGTCGGCGGCGTCCGCGAGCGAGAAGCGCTCGAGCAGCTCGCTGGCCCGCGCCGCGGCATCCCGCGCGGTCATGCCCTGCAGCTGGCCGGCGAGCCTGAGGTTCTCGCGGCCGGTGTCCATGGGGTCGGAGACCTGCTTCTGCGCGACGAAGCCGATCGCCTTGCGGACGCGCTCCGGATGCTTCGCCACATCGATCCCCGCGACGAGAGCGGTGCCCGAGTCGGCCTTCGAGAGCGTCGAGAGGATCTTCACGGTCGTGGACTTGCCCGCGCCGTTCGGCCCGAGCAGCCCGTAGATGGTGCCGGACTGCGCCTCGAAGCTCAGCCCGTCGAGGGCCACGACGCGCGGCTTGCCGGGGTAGGTCTTCGTGAGGTCGCTGGCCGAGATCATTTCTTCACCTCGAAGAGCATGCGGGCCAGCACCAGGAAGAACACGACGAGCGCGCCGATGATGGCGAGCCACGACCACGCGAATCCGACGGTGAAGCTCAGCACGCCGAACAGCGCGAACCCGAGCACCCAGATCACGACGGTGTAGAGGCCGAAGCGGGCTGCCGCGGCCGGGTCCTGGGAGAAGCGGTCCTCCACGGCGTAGGCGCGCTGGAGCTCGAGCGCCCACGGCTTCGTGCGGTTGGTCTGCGTGACGCCGAGCCAGGTGAACGCGATGGCCGCAACCAGGACGAGGGCGACACCCGCGACCAGGATGCCCGCCTCTGGCTCGCCGACGAACGCGCCCACCAGCCCGAGGCCGAGGCCCATGCCGAGCGAGGCGAGGCCGAAGCCCACGGCCCGCCCGCCGCGCACCGGGTAGTGCTGGCTCGTCTCCTGCCGCAGGGTGTCGAGCACGAGGGCGCTGACGGCGGCCCCGAACACGGCCGGCGCGATCCACCACGAGAGGTCGATCACGTGGAGGGCCACGAGGAGCACGACCACGGCGGCTGCGGAGAGCAGCAGCGCGAGCACGACCGCGCGGACGACGAAGCCCGGCTTCGGCTTCACCGCGTTGCGCTGCACGAGCTCCGCCATGGTGTCGCCGGCGGGGGATCCGTCGTCGAGGGAGGCCACGAGCTCCTGGATGTCGCCGAG
Source organism: Rhodoglobus sp. (assembly GCA_025463515.1). Lineage (GTDB taxonomy): Bacteria > Actinomycetota > Actinomycetes > Actinomycetales > Microbacteriaceae > Rhodoglobus. Next base: position 11,472 of record JAODAQ010000022.1, on the reverse strand, counting down.
CTCCTGCACGGCCGTGGCGGCCGCGGTCGCGGCATCCATACCGCCCGCCTGCAGTTCGTCGGCGCGGGCCGAGAGGCTGCCGCGCAGCTCCTCCTTGAGGTCTTGGATGTCGGGGGTGACCTCGATGCCCACGAAGGCGTCGTCGAGGTACCGGTGGATGTTGGTGTTCATTTGGTCTCCAGAAGTGTGTTGATGATGCGCTGGGTGGCGGTCCAGTCCTTGACGTTCTGCGTGTAGACGGCGCGCCCCGCATCCGTGATGCGGTAGTACTTGCGGCGGCCGCCCTGCGTCTCGTCGCCCCAGTACGCCTCGACGAGCCCGTCTTTCGTGAGACGCCGGAAGGTCGCGTAGAGCGTCGCCTCCTTGATCTCGTAGTCGCCGCCCGTCGCGTCGCGGATCGTCTTGTAGATCTCGAAGCCGTAGCGGTCGGTCGTGCGCAGGGTGCCGAGCACGATCGTGTCGGTGTGCCCGCGGAGCAGGTCGGACGCGAATGCGTCGCCTGTGGGGGGAGAGGTGTTCGGTGCCATGTCCGGTACTGTATCACGCACAGTACTTGGTCACAACAAGTCGTGCCGCGACCCGCTCCTGCAGCGCGAGTTTGCACAAAGTGCTCTTCCCGCGCTCGGGAGGAGCAGTTATTGCCGACTCGCCCGGCGCGGGCGGCCGCGGCCGCCCCGGCTAGTGCCGCGCGCTGCGGAACGGCGACAGCGCGAGCGCCACTGCCACGAGGACGAAGCCCGCGATCGCGATCCAGAACGTGGGGCGGTAGCCGATCGAGTCGGCGAGGATGCCGCCGAGCGGGGCGCCGAGCACGATCGCCGCGCGGTTGATCGACCGGATCGTGGTGTTCACGCGGCCCTGCAGCTCATCGGGCGTGACGGCCTGCCGGTAGCCCATCTCGTTCGCATTCTGGATCCCCAGGGCGAATCCGTACAGCCCCTGCCCGACCGCGAGGAGCGCGACGGTGATCCACGGATTCCCGGACGGCACCAGCGCGATGACCGCCCAGCCCCCGGCCATGATCAGGTGCCCGGCGATCACGACTGGGCCGACGCCCCACCGCAGTCCCAGGCGCGTGGAGAGCAGCGCGCCCAGGAGACCCGTCACCCCCGCCGCCGCGAACGCGATGCCGAGCTCGAGCGCGCTGAGACCGAGGGACAGCAGCACGAACGGCACGAAGGCGGTCGTGAGCATGCTGTTGAAGAGGAACCACACGTGGCTCGTGATCGCCGCCGGGGCGAGGGTGCGGTGCCGGTACACCCAGCGCAGTCCCTCGGCGATGTCGCGCCGGAGGTGCAGCTTCTCGACGACCGGCGGTGGCTCGACGACCCGGATGCCCGCCTGCACGATCGCGGAGAACAGATAGGTCGCGGCATCCACGAGCACCGCCAGCGGCGCACCGACGAGCGAGACGAGCCCGCCGGCGATGAGCGGCCCGGACGTCTGCGCGACCGCCGCGCTCTGGTCGAGCCGGGCGTTCGCGCCGAGCAGCCCCTCGCGCGGCACGAGCCGCGGCAGGTACGACTGCGTCGACGAGTCGTTGAGCAGGGTGAGCACGCCGATCGCCGCCACGATGACGAGCAGCACCGGCAGCGTGAGCGCGCCCAGCAGCCAGAGCAGCGGGATCAGGCCGAGCAGGATGCCGCGGCCGAGGTCCGTCGCGACGAGGACGGGCCTGCGCCGCCGCCGGTCGATCAGCGCACCCACTACGAGGCCGAGCAGCAGGTACGGCAGCCAGCGGGACGCGTTGAGCAGCCCGACGTCGGTCGCCGTGCCGCCGAGTGTGGCGACGACGAGCACCTGCAGCGCGATGGTGGTGATGTAGGTGCCGAAGCCCGAGACCGTCTCGGCCAGCCAGAACCGGCGGAAGTCAGACATGCGCGAGCAGCTCCTCGAGCGGAGGGGGGAAGGTGTCGAGGGCCTCGGCCAGCGCTGCCGCGTACTTCGCCTTGCGGCCGCTCATGGTCCCCATGAACCGGCGCAGCTGGTCCTCGGGGGCCCGCTCGCGCTGGAACGGCTGGTTCTGGAACACCCGCAGCGCCGGCAGGTCGCCGAGCTCCGCGACGACCCGTTCGACTCCCTCGACGCCGAGCGCCCGGATGAACTCGCCCTCCAAGTCCGGATCGCACACGAAGTACTCCTCGAGTGCGCGCTCGAAGTAGCGCCGCTCGCGGGCATCGCACAGTCCCACGCAGCGCAGGTCGTACCCGCGGAACAGCGTGAGGAAGTTGCCGACGTTCGTCACGCCGCCGAGCGCGACGACGGTCACGCCCTCGAGCCGGAAGTCGCGCCCGCGCTTGGCGGCGAGCACCTCGACCGCGACCTTGTCGCTCGTGCCCTCGACGAGCACGGCCGTGCGGGTCGTCGCGTCCAGGCCGAACTCCATGCCGCCAGTCTGCCCGATCGGCCCCGGCTCGTCCTGAATACGGTGAGCGCCGCCACCTAGTCGCCACCAGCGGTCGCGCCGCAGAGCCGGGCGACCCGGTACCCTGATCCCATGGCTACCGTCCTCTGGATCATCATCGGCGTCCTCACCCTGTGCACCGGCCTCGGCGCCCTCGTGGCGATCGTCGCCATGGCCGGCTCGAAGTACCGCGGCTAGAGCATCCGCTAGCTGGCCCCCAGGCGGCGCGACAGCGCGTGCGCCTCGTCGAGCAGCATTCTCCCGAGGGCGGGGCGTCGGGCATCCGTGAACCGTGACTCGATGCCCGTGATGCTCAGCGCGTAGGCGGGGTGGCCGCTCGCGTTGAAGACCGCAGCCCCCATGCCCCAGCTGCCCTCCACGATCAGGCCGGGGTTCACTGCGAACCCCCGCTCCCGCGTTTCCAGGACCCGTGCCCGGATGCCCGCTCCCGAGTGGCTCGCACCCCATTCCGCCTCGATGCCGGGGGACCGGCGCAGGTACGCGTCCACCTCGCTGTCCGGCAGGAACGACAAGATGGCGAGCCCGGCGGATGCCACCCCCAACGGGAATCGCACGCCCTCGTAGAGCACGAACGACCGGACCGGGAAGCTGCCCTCCTCGCGCAACAGGCACACGGTCTCGTCCCCGCGCCGCACGGAGAGGAAGGCGCTCTCGCCCGTGAGCGCGGCCAGCCGCTGGACGAAGGGCGCCGCCGAGGCTGTCACGTCGTAGCGGCCCGCGGCGATGGTTCCCATGACGAAGAGCTCGGGGCCGAGCAGCCAGTGCGAGGTGGCCGTGTCGAGGTCGACGAATCCCTCGGCGGCGAGCGAGCGCAGCAGCCGGTAGGCCGTCGGGCGGGTGAGGCCGACCGCCGCGGCGAGGTCGCTCGTGCGCATCCCGCCGGCTCCGCTCGTGCCGAGCTCGCGCAGGATGCTCGCGATGCGCGCGACGACCTGGCCACCCTGAATCTTGTCCACTATGTGGTCAGGCTAGCCGAGAACGACCACATGATGCTGAAGTTTCCCTGCACAAGAGGCGGGCCTGCGAAGGTGAACCGTCCACCTTGTGAGCAGGAGATCCGATGTCGAAGCTTTGGGCCAGCGCGCGGGAGGCTGTCGCCGGCCTCCTCGAGGACGGCATGACTCTCGCGGTCGGGGGCTTCGGGCTCAGTGGTATCCCGGCCGACCTGATCGACGCCGTGCGCGACACGGGCGTGCGCGATCTCACGGTCGTGTCGAACAACATGGGCGTCGACGGCAAGGGGCTGGGAGTGCTGCTGGAGAACGGGCAGGTGCGGCGGGTGGTCTCCTCGTACGTGGGGGAGAACAAGGGCTTCGCCGCGGCGTTCCTCGCGGGCACGCTCGAGGTCGAGTTCGCGCCCCAGGGCACGCTCGCGGAGCGGCTGCGGGCCGGCGGCGCGGGCATCCCGGGCTTCTACACGAAGACGGGCGTCGGCACCCCGATCGCGGAGGGCAAGCCGACCATGGACTTCGACGGCGAGGAGTACCTGCTCGAGCGCGGGATTGTCGCGGACCTGGCGCTCGTGCACGCGTACCGCGGCGACCTCGAGGGCAACCTGGTCTACCGGCACACGGCGCGCAACTTCAACCCGCTCGTGGCGACCGCGGGACGCGTCACGATAGCCGAGGTCGAGGAGCTGGTCGAGGGATATCTCGAGCCCGACCACGTCGTCACCCCGGGGGTGTTCGTGCAGCGGCTGATCACCACGAGCCGCGCGAAGGACATCGAGCAGCGCACGACGCGACCGAGGGCGGGCAACTAATGGCGTGGACACGGGACGAGATGGCCGCCATCGCTGCTCGCGGCCTCAAGGACGGCGACTACGTGAACCTCGGCATCGGCATCCCGACGCTCGTCGCAAACCACATCCCCGACGGCATCCACGTGACGCTGCAGAGCGAGAACGGCCTGCTCGGGATCGGCCCCTTCCCGTTCGAGGGCGAGGAGGACGCCGACCTGATCAACGCTGGCAAGCAGACCGTCACGGCGAACCCCGGCGCGAGCTTCTTCGACTCGGCGGCGTCGTTCGGGATGATCCGCGGCGGCCACATCAACGCGGCCGTGCTCGGCGCCCTGCAGGTGTCGGGCCGCGGCGACCTCGCGAACTGGATGGTGCCGGGCGCCATGGTCAAGGGCATGGGCGGCGCGATGGACCTCGTCGCCGGAACCCCGCATGTGACCGTCATCACCGACCACGTCGCGAAGGACGGCAGCCCCAAGATCGTCGAGGAGTGCACGCTCCCCCTCACCGGCCGCCGCTGCGTCAACGAGATCATCACCGACCTCGCGGTATTCGACGTGACGGATGCCGGGCTCGTGCTGCGCGAGCTCGCGCCCGGTGTCACCCGTGAAGAAGTCCAAGAGAGAACAGGAGCACAGTTCGCATGAGCACGCTGATCGTGGGCTACGCCCGCACCCCGTTCGTGAAGTTCAACGGCGCGTTCAAGGATGTGCCGGCGACCGTGCTCGGCGCGCACGCGGTGGGCGCCGCACTCTCCGCCGCCGGGATCGCTTCGGACGCGGTGCAGTACGTCGTGGGCGGGCAGGTGCTCCAGGCGGGGGCCGGGCAGAACCCGGCCCGCCAGTCGGGCATCGGGGCGGGCATCCCGATGTCGACCCCCGCGATCACCGTGAACGCCGTGTGCCTGTCCGGCATGGAGGCGATCGTCGCCGGGCACCGCCTCATCGCGGCGGGTGAGGCGGAGGTCGTCGTCGCGGTCGGCCAGGAGTCGATGTCGCTCGCGCCGCACGCCCTCGTCGGGTCGCGCCAGGGCACCAAGTACGGCAACGCGACCCTGGTCGACACCCTCGAGTTCGACGGCCTCACCGACGCCTTCGAGCGCCGCAGCATGGGCCTCTCGACCGACGAGTTCAACGTGTCCTTCGGCCTCACGCGCGAGGAGCAGGACGTGTTCGCCGCCTCCTCGCACTCCCGTCTCGCGGCCGCGACGTTCGGCGACGAGATCGCCCCGTTCACGGTTCCGGGCCGCACGCCCGTGACGGTCACCGAGGACGACGGCCTGCGCGCCGACACCACGCCCGACTCGCTCGGAAGGCTCCGCTCGGCGTTCAAGGAGGGCGGCAGCATCACGGCGGGCAACTCCTCGCAGATCACGGATGGCGCGGCCGCCGTCGTGCTCGTCAGCGACTCGTACGCCCAATCGCACGGGCTCAGGGCTCTCGCCCGCCTCGTCTCCCACGCCCTGGTCAGCGGCCCGGACGTCTCCCTCCACGCCCAGCCCTCCAACGCCATCGCGGCCGCCCTTGCTACGGCGGGCCGCCCGGCCTCCGACCTGGCTGCCGTCGAGATCAACGAGGCGTTCGCCGCGGTCGCCGTGCACTCGACCCGGTCGCTCGGGGTCTTGCCCTCCATCGTCAACGCGAACGGCGGGGCCATCGCGCTCGGCCATCCGATCGGCGCCTCCGGGACCCGCATCGTCGGCCACCTCGCCCGCCGCCTCGCGGCGGCCGGTCCGGGCACGCTCGGTGCTGCGGGCATCTGCGGCGGAGGCGGTCAGGGGTCTGCGGTGGTGCTCGAGGCGGTGTAGTCGGTGGGTTGAGTAGGCCGCGCTAGCGGTCGTATCGAAACCGGGGGTGGACAGGGTTTCGATACGGGCGCTAGAGCGCCCTACTCAACCCGCAGGGGTTTCGATACGGGCGCTAGAGCGCCCTACTCAACCGGCCTAGCCGTCGTAGCGGGCGAGCGCGTCCGCGTCGCGCGCGTGCGTGACCGCGCGGCGGATCGTGTCGAGCGCCTCAACCGGGTCGGTCGCCGCCGTCGCGAGCTCGTACTGCCGCTCGGCCTCCGCCAACCGGGTCCGTGCGCCGACGCCGCTGCCGTGGCTGCCGATGTACTCGCGCACGGCGGCGATCTGGCTGGTCGCGCTCACGAGCGTGCCCTCGTAGGCAGCGCGCGCGTGGGCGAGCCGGGATGCCTGGTTCCGGGCGCTCGCGAGGGCGAGGTCGAGCTGCGCCACCGCTTCGCCGATCCGGTCGAGCTCGGCCACGGGATCCCCGGCGCCGCCCGCGAGAGACTTCTCCACGAGCCCCATCGCGTCGATGATGCCCTGGGTGGTGTCCGCATCCGGGGCCTTGTCCCGCTCGGCGGCTGCCTCGACGAGGTCCTTGCGCGTGCTCGCGCGGAGGGTCTCGAGGGCCGCCGCCGCGGCGGCGAGGTCGCGAGCGGTGCGGTCGACCGAGTCCAGCAGCTGGTCTGCACGATGTGCGGCCTGGCCGGCGCGGTCGAGGGCGTCGGAGATGTCGTTCACGCCGGTGGACGAGATGGCCGGAGCCGCGGCATCCGCCCCCGCCGTCGCCTCGCCGAGGGCGTGCTCGGCGTCGTCGACGTTGGTCGCGACCCCCGCATAAGTAGAGGGAGAGAACGTTGCGGCTAGCGAAGCCAGGGTCGCGCGGGCCGGGGCGAGCCGGGCGGTCGAGGCGGCGATGCGCGAGCGCACGTCGGCCAGCGTGCCCGCGGCGTTGACCTCGAGCTTGCGCAGGCCGGCGAAGCGCGCATCCTGGTCAGCGAGCGATGCTTCCGCCTGCTCGCACAGCGCGATGATCTGCAGTGTCCACTCGCGCTTCTGCTGGTCGCTGTCGGGAACCGCGTCGTCCAGGGACTGCCGCAGCCGGAACGCCTCGGCCACCTTGCCGCGCGCCGCCGTCACCGTCGAGCCGTAGTCGCGCGCCCTGTCCGCGCCGAACTGCGCGATCGCGTAGCCGAGCTCCTCGTCCGCCTCGCGCACCGCGTCGTCCATGCGGACGAGCAGGCTCGAGGCGCGCTGGCCGAGGGCCTCGAGCGTGTTGGGACCGGATGCCCGGATGCCGCGGTCTCCCCGGCGCCGGAACAGCAGCACGAAACCGACCCCGACGAGCGCGCCGACGATGACCACGACGGTCACGACCGCGACGACAATGCCCGTGACCACGTCCATGAGCCCCAAGTGTACGGCGGCGCGGTTCCGCGAAACTCGGGCGTCCTGCGGGGTTTCTGCGGGAGGCGGCCTTAACGTTGCGGTGTGTGGCGCGCCGATAGACACTCTGACGACTTCACGGTCGAACCGGACCTCGTCGAGCCGGAAACTCCCGCGGCTCACGCGCAGGTGCAGGTCACGGCACCGCACGCCATCACCCTGGCCGAGCCCGGTGTGCTGCCCGGCAACATCGCCGAGCCCGTGTGGGCGCAGTGGCGCGCGGAGCTCGAGGCGGTCGGCGGCCGTTCGCCCCTGCTGCACTTCATCGACTCGCCGCGCACCCGTATCGAGCTCTCCACGACGCATCCCGGCGGTCTCGCCCAGTTCATCACCGGCAAGACGACGCTGCTCTCCAACCTGATCCGCGACGATGTCGCCCTGCGCGCGGCGAAGACCGCGGCCGGCGCGATCGCCGCCAAGGGCCTCGAACTGCAGTCGGCGCGGGGTATCGACGCGATCCACCTCGGCATCGGCATCGCCGAGTGGCGCCACGGCGGCGACGAGTACCGCGCCCCGATCCTGCTGCGCCCGCTCGCCATCCGCCGCCACGGCCGCGACTTCGAGGTCAAGCTGCGCGGCCAGGCGGTACTGAACCCCGCGCTCGCCGCCGTGCTCGACGAGCAGTTCCAGCTCCGCCTCGACGCCGAGGCCTTCGTCAAGCTCACCGACGACGACGGCACCTTCAAGCCCAACCCCGTGATCGACCGGCTGCGCGGCCTCACCTCGCACCTCGAGTCGTTCCAGGTCAGCCCGCGCCTCGTGGTCTCCTCGTTCGCGGATGTCGCGGCCGGGCTGGTCCGGGATTCCTCGGCGCTCGAGCATCCGGTCCTCGATGCGGTTGCGGGCAACACGGCCGCGAAGTGGACAGTCGAGGAGGCCTACGCCCCGGTGCAGTCCGTGCCCTCTGACGAACGGGCCCCCCAGACCGACAGCCTCCTGCTCGACGCGGACTCCGAGCAGGAGAACGTGATCGCGCAGATCACGGCCGGCAACTCCCTCGTCGTGAAGACGCTGCCCGGCACGGGCGGCACTCAGACGATCGTGAACGCCATCGGCACCTTGGTCGCGCAGAACAAGCGGGTGCTCGTGGCGTCGGCCCGCCGGGCATCCCTGCAGTCGATCTCCGACCGTCTCGGCGACATCGGCCTGCCCGGTCTCGCGGTGGCGCCGCGCACGCTGCGGCGCGACATCATCCGGTCGATCTCCCGCAGCGAGAAGGCGAAGCAGCCCCTCGTCGGCGAGGTCGACGAGGCCCTGCTGCGCCTGCGCAAGGTGCTGCTCGACTACCGCGGCGGGCTGTCGAAGAAGGATGCCGCACTCGGCATCTCCGTGCTCGACTGCGTCACCGAGCTCAGCCGCCTGCAACTGCTGCCGAACCCGCCCTCGACGACCGCCCGCCTGTCGCGCGGCACCGTGGAGCGGCTCGCCTCCGACCGCGCGCGCGCGACCGAGGTCATGGTCGCGGCCGCCCAGCTCGGAGAGTTCAAGTACGGCCCCGGTGACTCGCCCTGGTACGGCGCCCAGTTCTCGAGCGGCGAGGAGGCGCTGCGCGCGCACGAGATCGCGAAGCGGCTCAACGAGACCCTGCCGAAGCTCGTCGAGGCGGGCATGCACCTCATCTCGGGCACGCACATGCGCCCGTTCCAGAACCTCAACGAGCTCGGCACCTACCTCCGCCTGCTCGTCGACCTCCGCGACACCCTCGACCGCTTCCAGCCGATGGTCTTCGACCGGTCGATCACCGAGCTCATCGCCGCGACCGCGCCCCGCCGCGACTTCCCGGACATGACCAGCGGCAACCGCCGCCGCCTCAAGAAGCTCGCGCTCGAGTACGTGCGGCCCGGCGTGCGCGTCGGCGACCTCAACGCCTCACTCGTGCGCATCCAGCAGCAGCGCGTGCTCTGGCACCGGTTCGTCGCGGAGGGCGCGACGCCCGAGGTGCCGGTGGGCATCGGCGAGGTGCAGGGGCTCTACGCCCAGGTCTCGCAGGACCTCGGCGCCCTCGACGGGCCGCTCGCCCTCACCTCGCGCGAGACACAGCTCGGCGGGATGCCCGTCGCCTTCCTCATCGAGAAGATCGCCGGCCTCGCCGCCGAGTCGGACGTGCTGCACAACCTGCAGGAGCGCACCGCCCTGATGTCGAACCTGCGGGAGCTCGACCTCGACCCGCTGATCGACGACCTCGCGCGCCGGCACGTCCCCGAAAGCGAGGTGGCCGCGGAGCTCGAGCTCTCGTGGTGGAAGTCCGCGCTCGAGGGCATGCTCGAGTCCGACCGCGCGCTCCTCAACGCCAACACCTCTGTGCTCGATCGCCTGGAGGCGGACTTCAAGCTCGTGGATGAGGCGCACGCCGCCGGCAACGCGCAGCTCCTGGGCTGGCAGCTCGCCGAGAACTGGAAGATCGGCCTCGTCGACTGGCCGGACGAGGCGACGCTGCTCAAGCGCCTGCTCTCCCGGGAGTCCCTCACGGCGTTCGACCTGCAGACGACCGCGCCGCACCTCTCCCGCACGGTCGCGCCCGTGTGGCTCACGACCCCGTACGAGATCGACGAGATCGTCGACACGATGCCGTTCGACACGGTCATCCTGGTGGATGCCGGTGCCACGACCATCGCGGAGAACGCCGGCGCCATCCGCCGCGCCAAGCAGATCGTGGCGTTCGGCGACCCCGTGACGCAGACCCCCGCGCCCTTCGAGATCGCCGTCACCGACCCGACGCTCACCACCCCGGCCGCCTCCACCGAGGACTCCCGCGACGAGCTGCACGCCAACTCGGCGCTGGCCCGCCTCGGCGAGCTGCTGCCGACCCTGACTCTCACGCGCAGCTACCGCCCCGGCGGCGAGGACCTCGCAGAGCTCGTCAACCGCCGCTTCTACGGCGGACGCATCGAGTCGCTCCCGTGGGCGGGCTCGTTCCTGGGGCACGGCAGCCTCGCGCTCGACTACGTCGCCGATGGCCACGGGATGCCCGACCCCGACTCCGGCGCGGTGGAGAGCCCGCGCGCCGAGGTGGAGCGCGTCGTCGACCTCGTCCTCGACCACGCTACGAAGAAGCCGCACGAGTCGCTCATGGTGATCACGGCGTCCGAGAAGCACGCCGTCGACGTCATGCAGGCCGTTCTCAATCTCGCCGCGACGCAGCCCGAGCTGCTCGACTTCGTCACGACCGACCGCCCCGAGCCGTTCACGGTCAGCACGATCGAGCAGGCCGTGGCCCAGAGCCGCGACCGCGTGATCTTCTCGATCGGCTACGGCCGCACCCCGCACGGCCGCGTGCTCTCCGACTTCGGCGCCCTCGGCGAGCCCGGGGGCGAGCGCCTGCTCGCCGTCGCCATGACTCGCGCCCGCCGCTCCATGGTCATCGTCTCGTCGTTCGAGCCGGCCGACCTCGACGACGGCCGCATGCAGCACGGCGCCGTTGCACTCGCCGAGATCCTGAGCGAGGTCGGCGCCCGCCAGGCCGCTCAGCCGATCCCCGACGACAGCGAGCCGATGCTCGTGGACCTCGCCCAGCGACTGCAGTCCCGCGGACTCAACGTGGCCCTCGGCCACCGCGGCAAGCTGGGGCTCGTGGCATCCCGCGGCGGCATGTGCATCGCGATCGAGACCGACACCGTGCTGCACCGCACGTCGCTGCGCGAGTCGCTGCGCCTGCGTCCTGAGCTGCTGCGCCGCCTCGGATGGCACTACCTCCGCGTGCACGCCTTCGAACTGTTCAGCGACCCGGATGCCGTCGCCGCCAAGGTCGCCGTGATGCTCGGCGCCGACGCCGCGCCCGTGACCGAGCCGATCGCCATCATCCCGGTGGACGCCTCGTCCCGTGCCTGAGAAGCGCCGCCCAGACCACGCCGACCCGCCCGAGAGTGCAGTTTTCGCTCCCTCGGAGCCGTCGCACCGCGCCGACGTCTCGACCGACGTCCCCGTGGGCCGCGGCAAGCACCGCCGCGTGACCACGGAGCCGCCGCCCGGCTCCGACCCCGCTCCCGCGCCTGAGCCGCCCCGCCACGCCTCCACCGAGAACGACGACCAGCTCAAGCGCGACAAGCCGCCGCACTGGGGCTAGCGCGCCCCGGC
>JAODAQ010000066.1 GCA_025463515.1 Rhodoglobus sp. | reverse complement strand
GCACCGAGTCGTGGCGGGCCGTGATGTACTCCACGATCAGGTTGTCATTGGCGCGGTAGTGCTTGTAGAACGTCGCCTTCGTGACGGATTACGCGCTGATGATGAGGTCGACGCCGACGTTGCGGATGCCGTCCTCGTAGAAGAGCACGTTGGCCGTCTCGAGGATGCGGCCTTTTGCCGGAGCGCGCTGGGTGGTCGGAGGTATCTCAACGACCATCACAGCGCGACTCCTTCGGGAATGCACCCACGCCGCTCGGGCAGCGGCTGGGCGTGAGGCTTCGGGTGCCTACATGAAGAGAGTAACACAGGAGGACAGACAGACCAGTCTGTTTGTCCGCATACCCGGTACCCCAATTCGGGGGGTGCCGGGTTGCGCGCCCGCGCGTGACGTAGGCTCGGGAAGTGATGAACGGCGCCGTCTCCCTCCCGCTCGATCTCCTCGACCTCTCCTTCACCGCCTCGGGCGATTCACTCGTCCGGCGCACGGTGCTGCCGAGCGGCGTGCGCATCCTGAGCGAGTCGGTGCCGGGGGCCCGCAGCTCCACGATCGGCTACTGGGTGGCGGTCGGCTCGCGGGACGAGCATCCGGTCACCTACGGGTCGACGCACTTCCTCGAGCACCTGCTGTTCAAGGGCACGCCCACCCGCAGCGCCCTCGATATCGCGGTGGCGTTCGACGCCGTCGGCGGCGAGCACAACGCCATGACGGCGAAGGAGTACACCTGCTACTACGCCAAGGTGCAGGACCGCGACCTCGCCATGGCCGTCGACGTGCTCGCCGACATGTTCACCTCGTCGACCCTCGACCCGCAGGAGTTCGAGACAGAGCGCGGGGTCATCCTCGAAGAGCTGGCGATGGCCGACGACGACCCCTCGGATGTCACGAGCGAGCGCTTCATCGAGGCCGTGCTGGGCGAGCATCCCCTCGGACGCCCGATCGGCGGCAGCCCCGAGACGATCCGCGCCGTCACGCGCGAGGCGGTCTGGGAGCACTACCGCGCCAACTACCGCGCACAGGACCTCGTGATCACGGTCGCGGGGGCCGTCGACCACGACGAGCTCGTGCGCGGCGTGACGGCCGCCCTGGAGCGGGCCGGCTGGGACCTGTCCATCGCGGCCTCGCCCGTCGAGCGGCGCGACGGCTCGCACGTCGTGATCGAGCGCGGCAGTGCCCTCGTCACGGTCAAGCGCCCGATCGAGCAGGCGAACATCATCGCGGGCGTGCCCGGGCTCGCCTCCGCAGACGACCGCCGTGCGACGCTGAGCGTGCTCAACTCGGTACTGGGCGGGGGGATGTCGAGCCGGCTGTTCCAGGAGATCCGCGAGAAGCGGGGCCTCGCGTACTCGGTCTACTCCTTCGCGCCCAGCTACTCCGACGCGGGCCTGTTCGGCATCTACGCCGGATGCTCGCCCGCCAAGGCCGCGCAGGTGACCGAGCTCATGCTCGAGGAGTTCGCGCGGCTCGGCTCCGGCGGCGTCACCGACGAGGAGCTGCGCCGTGCCGTGGGGCAGTTGAGCGGGGCATCCGCCCTCGCCCTCGAAGACTCAGACACTCGCATGTCGCGCCTCGGCCGCAGCGAGCTCACCCTCGGCGAGTTCGTCGACCTCGACGAGTCACTGCGGCGCCTCGGTGCCGTGACTGCCGACGGCGTGCGCGATCTCGCCGCCGAGCTCGTCTCGCGGCCGGTATCGATCGCGGCGGTCGGCACCGTCGACGAGAAGTCTTTCGCGGGGCTGGCAGCGTCGCCGGTCATGGAGGTGTCCTGATGGCCCACTACGTCTACCTCGTGCGCCACGGCGAGCAGCAGGACGCCGAGTACGGCCTCCCCGACGGACCGCTCTCGCCCAAGGGCAAGCGCCAGGCCACGGCGATCGCCGAGCGCCTGAGCGGCGTCCCGTTCTCCCGCGCGTGGCACTCCCCGCTGCAGCGCGCGGCCGAGACCGCCGAGATCATGACCGAGCGGATGCCCGCGCTCGACTCGGTGCCGAGCGCCCTCCTCATGGACTGCATCCCGTCCGGGCCGACCCCCGACATGCCGCACTCCTTCGAGCCCTTCTTCGGCGCGATCACCCCCGAGGAGATCGAGGCCGGCGAGGCGCAGATGGCGGACGCCGTCGCCGAGTTCCTCGCCCCCGCCCGCGAGGACCGGCACGACCTGCTCATCACCCACAACTTCGTCATCGCCTGGTTCGTGCGCGAGGTGCTCGGTGCTCCGTCGTGGCGGTGGATGGGCCTCAACCAGGCCAACTGCGGCCTCACGATCATCCGGGTCCGCAGCGCCAAGCCGCCCGTGCTCGTGACGCACAACGACCTCGGGCACCTTCCCGTCGAGCTGCGCACGGGGATGCCCGACCTGCAGCCCTTCTAGGCGGGTTGAGTAGCGCGCTCTGGCGCGCGTATCGAAACCGGTCGCGGTCGACCGCGCGAGCCTCCGGCGACTAGTCGAGCACCTTGCCCAGCCAGACATTCGCGTTCGGGTTGTCGTTGTACGGCTCCACGTCCACGTACCCGGTCGAGCGGTACAGCCCTCCCGCCGCGTCGAGGCTCGCGTTGGTGTCGAGCACCAGCTCGGTCGCGCCGAGCCCCACTGCCACCCTCTCGAGCTCGGCGAGCAGCGCCCGCCCGAGCCCGCGGCCCTGCACGCCGGGCTGCAGCCAGAGGTGCTTCACCTCGAAACGGCCGTTGCCGAGCGACCGGATGCCCCCGCACCCCACATCCGCGCGATCGAGCTCCACGACCAGGAAGACGCCGAGAGGCCGCACGAACTGCTCGGGAGCGGGGAACGTCGCGACGTAGCCAGCAGGGTTCGGGAAGGTCTGCGCGCGGTACGCGAAGTACTCGGCCAGGAGGGCGTGCGCGGCGGCATCCGTCACCGGGGTCTCTCGGAAGCTCACACGTCGAGGGTATTCGACCCTGCGCGCCGCGACTCTGCAGAAACTGTCCTTGCGCGCCCGTTGGACAGCATTTTTTGCGGACTCGACCTACTCCACCGCGAACGTGACGCAGTAGACACCGAGGATCGGCTGCGACGCCGTCTCCTGGCCGGCGGGCGCCTCGAAGGTGTCGTCCTTGACGACCACGACGCTCGCGAAGCCCGGGCGGCCGTCGGCGTCGGAGTCAAAGACATTGAGGTTGTTGCTGTAGGTGCCGTCGCCGTTGTCGAGGAGGTTCTGGCCCCCCATGACGATGGGGGTGCCGTCGTCGCTCACATACGTGAGGTCGAGCGTGGGGGAGTAGCCCGCACCCATCGCGAGCGTGAAGCTCAGGGTCGAGCCGTCGCCGTACACGGCTCCCGGCTCCGGCGCCGAGGTCACGAGGTCGCTCGAGAACAGCTCGTAGCCGTCGGTGACCGGGCAGCCGCCGGCCTCGGTGGAGGTGCCGCCGCTCGAAGAGCCGTCCGACGAGCCGTCGGTCGTGCCGGTGGGGGCGGCCGCCGGGGCGCATCCCGCCAGGAGAAGGAGGGAGGCGGCGACAAGGGCGGTGCGAGCGGCGAGAGTCATGCCGTCATGCTCCCGCACCGCGGCATCCGCGCGCAGTAGGGAAACCGCGCAACATCCGCCGCCCTGCCCCAGTTGGTAGATTTGCAGAATGACAACCAAGGTGGCCATCGTCGGCGCAACGGGCAGGATGGGCACGCTGGTCTCCCAGATCGTCGAGGCGGATGACGACTTCGAGCTCGTCGCGCAGCTCGGTTCGAAAGACGACCTGAGCGGGATGCTCGGTGCCGACATCGTCGTCGACGTGACCCTCCCCGCGGTGTCGCAGGGGGTCGTGGAGTTCGCCGTCACGCACGGCATCAGCACCCTCGTCGGCACGTCCGGATGGTCGAACGAGCGCATCGCCACGCTCCAGCGCGCCATCGCCGACCAGCCGGAGGTGGGGGTCATCATCGTCCCCAACTTCTCGATCGGCTCCGTGCTCGCCACCTCGTTCGCCACGATGGCCGCCCGCTTCTTCGACTCGATCGAGATCATCGAGGCGCACCACGCCTCCAAGGTCGACTCGCCCTCGGGCACCGCGGTCCGCACCGCCGAGCTCATGGGCGCGGCCCGCGGCGTGCTCGGCCCGGTGGCGGCCCCGCACGTCGACCAGCGCGCCCGCGGGCAGCAGGTGTCCAGCATCCCGATCCACAGCCTCCGGATGCAGGGGGTGGTCGCTCGGCAGGACGTGGTGTTCGGCGGCAACGGCGAGGTGCTCACGCTCACGCACGAGACGTTCGCGTCCAACGCCTACGAGGCCGGAATCCTGCTCGCCCTCCGCGCGGCGCGCACCGCTCGCGGCGTCGTGGTCGGGCTCGACAAGCTCATCGACCTCGGGCTCGAGAGGTAGTGCGCGCCCGCGTCGCCGCCCTCGTGATGGCGGCGCTCCTCGTGCTGTACCTGGTCTTCGTGACCAACTACGCCCTGATCCTGATCAACGACGACCAGCCGCTCGCAAAAGCCATCGGGTTCGCCCTCATCGTGCTGCCGCTGCTCGGTGCGGGAGTGCTGGCGGCCGATCTGGTGTTCGTGGTCCGCGGGGAGCGCCTCGTGCGCGTGCTGGGCGCGGAGGGCGGGCTGCCGGTCGACGACCTGCCCCGGCTTCCCAGCGGCAGGACCGACCCGGCGGCAGCCGACCTCGAGTTCCCGAAGTACCAGGCCGAGGTGGAGGCCGAGCCGGAGTCGTGGCGCGCATGGCTGCGCCTGGGCCTCGCCTACGACGCGAGCGGCGACCGCCGGCGCGCGCGCTGGGCGACGCGGAAGGCTATAGCTCTCGAGCGATCTCACCGATAGCGGCCTGGACGGTCTCGTAGCGGAACACGAAGCCGTCGGCCAAGAGGCGCTCCGGCACGACGTTCTCGCTCAGCAGCAGCAGGTCGTGCCCCGCGTCACCGAGCAGTTTGACCGCGAACTCGGGGACGACCCACGGATGCCAGCGGCCGAGGGCGTCGGCGAGGGCATCCGTCACCTGCTGGGAGGTTGCCGGGGTGGGGCCTGCGATATTGACCACGCCCTCGAGGCTCGAGGTCAGGAGGTGCATGATCGCGGCGGCCTCGTCGCGCAGGGCGACCCACGGCCAGTTCTGGCGGCCCGTGCCGAAGCGCGAGCCGAGGCCCAGGCGGGTGAGCGGGATGAGCGGGGTGAACGCGCCGCCTCGGCCGACCACGAGTCCCGTGCGGAAGGTCACCACGCGGGTGCCCTCCGGGGCGAGGTGCGCGGCCTTCTCCCACGCCTCGACGACGTCGGGGAGGAACCCCTCGCCCTTTGCCGAGTCCTCGGTGAGCAGTACCCCGGGCTGGTCGCCGTAGTAGCCGACCGCGGAGCCGTTGAGGAAGATGCGCGGCGGGCTCGACGCCCGGCCGATCGCCTCGGCGAGCGTCTGGGTGCCCTGCACCCGGGAGTAGAGGATCTCGCGCTTGTAGCCCTTGGTCCACGGGATGCGGCCGGTGGTGGCGCCCGCGAGGTTGATCACGGCATCCGCGCCCTCGACGGCGGCGGGGTCGATCTCGAGGGCTTCGGGATGCCACCGGTACTCGTTCTCATCGCGGGGCGCGCCACGGCCGACCTTGCGGACCGTGTGGCCCGCGGACTCGAGCTGGCGCACCAGCTCGGTGCCGATGTAGCCGGACGCGCCCGCGACGAGGACGCGCACTACGCCAGGCTTGCTTCGAGAGTGATCGGGATGCCCGTGAGCGCCTTCGACACGGGGCAGTTCTGCTTGGCATCCTCCGCGAGGCGCTGGAAGTCCTCAGGCGACAGGCCGGGGACCTTGGCGCTCACGAGCAGGTGGCTGCCGGTGATGCCCTCACCGGGCGCGAAGGTGACCGCTGCGGTGACCTGCAGGCTCTCGGGCGGGGTGCCGTTGGTCGCGAGCGCGTTCGCGAAGGCCATCGAGTAGCACGCGGAGTGCGCGGCGCCCAGGAGTTCCTCGGGGTTGGTCTTGCCCGCGACATTGCTGGAGCGCGCGGCCCAGCTGACGGGGAACTCGGCGGCGTCGGAGGAGTCGAGCGAGGTCGTGCCCGACCCGCTCATGAGGTCCCCGAACCAGAGGGTGGTGGCTTCGCTGGTGACTGACATGTGTTGTCCCTTTCGTCAGTTCCAGACTAGGCGCGCTCAGGCGGTGGCTGCACCCTTCGAGCGGCCGAGGATGCCGGCGCGCACGAGCAGCAGGTAGATCTGGCAGCCGAGGCAGTAGCCGAACACCGAGTTGAGGAAGGCGGCCACGAAAGCCGCGGCGGCGGCGATCACGAGCGCGTACGGCACGCCCGCGAGGTGCAGGACGAGACCCGCGAGGGTGATGACGAAGCCGACACCCTGCGCGAACGTCGGCGGCACCGGGTCTTCGAGCTCGGCCGGGGGCTTGAGGCGCGGGCGCACGGCGGCGCGGTAGAGCGCGCCGTACGGGTGGCGCTTGACGCCCGCGAAGGCGCCCCAGGCGAAGAGCAGCGTGATCGCGGCGAACAGGACGGTAGCCGCGAGGTCGGCGCCGCCGAGGTCGAGGCCGATCACGACGAGGAGGAGGACGGCGGTGATCCCGGCGCCGAAGCGGGGGGAGCGGGGGTCGATACCCTGCTGAGCGGTCATGCTGCGAGGATCCTTTCCAGTTCGTGGGTCAGGGCATCCCGGCGCGGGGCGCCGCCGATCCGGGCGCGCACGACGCCCTTGCGGTCGAGGATGAGCGTGGTGGGCGTCTGCAGGATGTTGAACCTGCTCGCGAGATCAGGGCGGTGCGTGAGGTCGAGGTCGACATGGTCGACGTCGGCGCGGCCGGATGCCACGTCCCCCAGAACCACGTGAGTCGCTCGGCACGGGGCGCACACCTCGGTGGAGAACTGGAGCAGCGTCGCACCGCGGGCGAAGCGCTTGGCGCCCGGAATGTCCGCGATCCGCACGACCGTCTGGCCGTCGGTGCGCCGGATGCGGCCCTGCGACTGCTTCCAGACGAATCCGAGCGCCGTCGCCCCGGCGACGAGGCCGAGGAGTACCGCGCTGACGAGAATCGGATTCATAGTGGTGCCAAGGTACGGCCGCATCCCGGCCCACGGGGGAGTGTTGCGGTCTGTTACGGGTGCCCGTCGGTTATCGTGAGGGCCGTGCCTGAGACCGAATCGCCTGCGCCCTCCTTCCGCTCCGATGTGACTGTGGAGCTCGTGCGCTCCTCGGCCCATGACTCCGACGTGCTGTTCGCGGCGCGCGTGTCGACACAGGGGGAGCAGACCCTCGAGTCGGTACAGGACGCCGACCTCGACGCCTCCCGTTCGAAGGGCCTCATCAACTACCTGATGCGCGACCGCCACGGCTCGCCGTTCGAGCACAACTCGATGACGTTCTACGTGCAGGCGCCGATCTTCGTGTTCCGGGAGTTCATGCGGCACCGCATCGCCTCCTACAACGAGGAGAGCGGCCGCTACCGCGAGCTCAAGCCGGTGTTCTACGTTCCTGGGCCCGAGCGCAACCTCGTCCAGGTCGGCAAGGCGGGTGCGTACGACTTCCTCCCGGGCTCGCCCGAGCAGACCGCCCTCGCCGTCTCGGAGGCGAAGCGGGTCGCGACCGACGCCTACGAGTCGTACCAACGGATGCTCGACGCCGGCATTGCGCGCGAGGTAGCCCGTATCGTCCTGCCGCTGAGCATCTACTCCTCGATGTACGTGACGGTGAACGCCCGCTCCCTGATGAACTTCGTCTCCCTGCGCACCAAGCGCGAGGGCTCGCACTTCCCCTCCTTCCCGCAGCGCGAGATCGAGATGGCTGCCGAGAAGATGGAGGACCTCTGGGCCGGCCTCATGCCCCTCACCCACGCGGCCTTCAACGAGAACGGCCGCGTCGCCCCGTAAGCCGGGACGCGCACCTCCCGGGACGAACACCTCCGAGGCCGGCCGCATGCCAGGGCGCTCGCCTCCTAAGACGCTCGCCTCCTAAGACGCTCGCCGAATTCAGGACCCTTACCCTCTGGACGCTCACCTCCGAGGACGCTCACCTCCCAGCACGCTCACCGTACTCAGGACAAACACGCGGGTGCGGGTGCAGGTGTGCGGGGGTGCAGGTGTGCGCGTCTGGCTTGCGCAGCACGGTCGAGCGGTGCGTGAAGTGTCCTGAGTTCGGTGAGTGGCGTGACGCTTCGGCCCGCAGGTCTTGTCGCGCGAGAGATCCTGAGTCCGGACGGTTGCGGAGCAATCGGCAGGCAGGCCTTGTCGCGCAAGAGGTGCTGAGTTCGGTGAGTGGCGTGACCCGCAGGCCGGCGGGCCCCGCCGCGAGGCTCGTCCCCTCGTTCACATCGCGCCGTGGCCCCGGAGACCGCACCGAGTGGCCCGCGAGCGCCAGAGGGCCCATCCGTGCGTGATCCACTGGAGCAGGCGCGAGCTCGCAGGCGACCGCGTCGCGGTGTCTGCCGAGGTGGCGCACCGGCAGGCCGCGAGGTGCCGCGCGCGAGGACGCGATACCCTGTAAACCGTGTCTACTGACAATCCTTTCGGCCAGGTGCTCGTCGCACTCATCACCCCGTTCACCTCTGAGGGTGAAGTCGACTGGGCCGGCGTCGAGAAGCACGTCGACGACGTGATCACCGCGGGCTGCGACGGCATCGTCATCAGCGGCACCACGGGCGAGACCTCCACCCTCACCGACCCCGAGAAGCTGCGCCTCGTCGAGGTCGCCAAGAAGGTGGCCAACGGCCGCGCCAAGATCATCATGGCGGGCGGCTCAAACGAGACGGCCCACGCGATCGAACTGCACAAGGCCGCGGTCAAGGCCGGTGCGGATGCGGTGATGATCGTCACTCCGTACTACAACAAGCCCACCCAGGCCGGCGTGCTCACGCACTTCCGCCTGATCGCGGACGCGACAGAGCTTCCCGTGATCCTCTACGACATCCCCGGCCGCACGGGCATCCCGATCAAGTACGAGACGATCCTCCGCGCATCCAAGCACCCGAACATCCGGGCTGTGAAAGACGCCAAGGGCGACTTCAGCGAGGTCAGCCGCGTGCTCAACAACACCGACCTGCTCTACTTCTCCGGCGACGACGCCAACGTGCTGCCGCACCTCGCGATCGGCGCGACCGGCCTCATCGGCGTCACCGCGAACATCACCGCGACGCCGTACCGCCAGATCGTGGACGCCGTGAACAAGGGCGACCTCGCCACGGCGACCGCGGCGCACAAGGCCCTCGAGCCGCTCGTGCGCGCGGTCATGACCCACGTGCCCGGCACGGTCGCGGCGAAGTACATCCTGCACGGCCTCGGCCGCATCGAGAGCCCGCGCGTGCGCCTGCCGCTCGTCGGCCCCGAGGAGAACGAGGCGGCCATCATCGAGGACGACATCGCCCTCGTGAAGGACATCCCCGGCGTCAGCTTCGACAACTTCCGGCCCGACCGCAATGCGGCCGCCGGCGGTGCTCTGCCCAAGGTGGCCGGCACCACTCGCTAGGTCTTACACAGGGGGCTCAAGACCCCACCACCACCACGCAAGGTTCAGATGCCAGTCTCCGTTTACGATCCGCCCGCCCTCGCTCCCGGAACTCTCCGTGTCACGCCCATCGGCGGACTCGGCGAGATCGGCCGCAACATGACCACGTACGAGATCGACGGCAAACTGCTGATCGTCGACTGCGGCGTGCTCTTCCCCGAGGAGAACCAGCCGGGCGTGGATCTGATCCTCCCCGACTTCAGCTCCATCCGCGACCGCCTCGACGACGTCCTCGGTATCGTGCTCACGCACGGCCACGAGGACCACATCGGTGCCGTGCCGTACCTCCTCAAGCTGCGCCAGGACATCCCGCTTGTCGGCTCCACCCTCACGCTCGCCCTCATCGAGGCGAAGCTCAAGGAACACCGCATCCAGCCGTACACGCTCACGGTGAAGGAGGGCCAGCACGAGCAGCTCGGCCCGTTCGCGCTCGAGTTCATCGCTGTGAACCACTCGATCCCGGATGCCCTCGCCGTCGCCATCACGACGAAGGCCGGCGTTGTCCTCCACACCGGCGACTTCAAGATGGACCAGCTCCCGCTCGACGACCGCATCACCGACCTCCGTGCGTTCGCGCGGCTCGGCGAGGCCGGCGTCGACCTGTTCCTGCCCGACTCCACGAACGCCGACGTCCCCGGCTTCACGCCGAGCGAGCGCGACATCGGCCCCGTCATCGAGGCGGTCATCGCCAAGGCCCCGCGCCGCGTGATCGTCGCGAGCTTCTCGAGCCACGTGCACCGCGTGCAGCAGGTGCTGGACGCCGCCGTCGCCAACAACCGCAAGGTCGTGCTGATGGGCCGCTCGATGGTGCGCAACATGGGCATCGCAGCGGACCTCGGCTACCTCAAGGTGCCCGACGGAGTGCTGCTCGACGCCAAGAAGGCCGCCGACCTGCCCGACAACCGCCTCGTGTACATGTCGACGGGCAGCCAGGGCGAGCCCATGGCGGTCCTCGCGCGCATGGCCAACATGGAGCACCAGATCGAGGTCGGCAAGGGCGACACGGTCATCCTGGCAAGCTCCCTCATCCCTGGCAACGAGAATGCCGTCTACCGCGTCATCAACGGGCTCATGAAGCTCGGCGCGACTGTCGTGCACAAGGGCAATGCCAAGGTGCACGTCTCCGGCCACGCAGCGGCGGGCGAGCTGCTCTACTGCTACAACATCCTCAAGCCCAAGAACGTACTGCCCGTGCACGGCGAGCAGCGCCACTTGGTCGCCAACGCCAACCTCGCGATCGCCACGGGCGTGCCCGAGGAGAACACCATTATCGGTGAGGACGGCACGGTCATCGACCTCCGCGACGGCATTGCGAAGGTGGTCGGCCAGCTCGACCTCGGCTACGTCTACGTCGACGGCTCGAGCGTGGGCGAGATCACCGACGCCGACCTGAAAGACCGCCGCATCCTCGCCGAAGAGGGGTTCATCTCCATCTTCGTCGCCATCGACCCGCAGACCGGCAAGGTCATCGTCGGCCCGGAGATCCAGGCGCGCGGATTCGCGGAGGACGAGAAGGTCTTCGACACCGTGATCCCGCAGATCCTCAAGGCCCTCACGGATGCCGCGGAGAACGGCACTCGCGACACGCACGCCTTCGCCCAGGTGATCCGCCGCACGGTGGGGCGCTGGGTGAACACGTCGCACCGCCGTCGGCCCATGATCATCCCCGTCGTCATCGAGGCGTAGGCCGCGAAGTGGAGCCGCATCGCATCACGGAGGTGTTCGCGATGCACGGGAACGAACTGACCTGGGAAGGCCATCTCGCTGTCGTCGAACGCCTGGAGAAGTGGCCGGTCGACGAGATCGCAGACTTCCACGCGAGTCTTCTCGAGCACCTGATCGACGGCACGTGGACGCGCACGAGCATCAATCGGGTGCTCGAGCTCGACGACGGCAGCCGGATGAACCGGGGGCCCAACCCGTGGACGGCCGCGGCGGAGCGCGCTGGCCCCGACTCGATGTTCGTGCCGCTGCGGGACCAGGTGGACCGCGCTCTGGCGATCCCCGGGTCCGAGGTGGTCCCCGAGATCCCCGACGGGCACATCGGGCTGCCGCTGCACCCGTGGACGGGCGTACCGGGGCCACAGGACAGTCTGCGGCCCGCGGCGGTACGGCGCGCGGTGATCGCGGCCGTCAACGAGTGGAGGCTGGCCGAGCTCCAGTTGGTCCTGCGGGCGGCGCCGTGGGCGTACTACCGATCGACCGGCGTGCAATTGCCCGGCGTGCTGCTGACACACGACGAGGCCAAGTACGAGGCGACCCAGCCGTCGTGCAACTGGTCGCGCCTGCTCGAAGTCTCGCGCGGGGCCGAGCGGGTGGAGCTCGTTCAGCTGTACCTCTCGTTCACCGGTGCAGACATTAATCCGGACGCCACGGAAGACCTCGCGAAGGCCCTGCGGAACATGGTCCGCGCAACAGTTCGGGTGGTCGGCGAACCGCTGCGGGTCGAAGGCAACATCTGGGCGCCGGGCGGTTCGGACGGACAGCTCGTCCGGCGAGGGAAGGACACCGGCTCCGCGGAGCCGAACTCGCTACTGACCGATGTGCGAGTGGCGCTCTCCACCTCCAAGGGAGCAGGCAAGCACACCGCGCCCCTCCCGGACGTGGAGTTCTGGGCTCTTCTCAACACGCTCGGCGACGAGCGCGACGACTGGGAGGCACTGACCACCGCCCTGTCGCGAAAGGCGAAGGCGACGATCCTGCGGTTCCATGAAGCGCTGGCTGCCAAGCTGTACGCGCTCGACCTGCCGGAGCTCTTCGCGGTCCAGGACGGCGAGTTCCCGATGAGCGAGGACGTCTTCCTCTACACCCGGTGCGCGATCGTCGCCGCCGGAAGGGCTGCGTATGAGCGGGTGCTCGGTGAGCGCGCGCTCCGCCAGGACGACTGGGGCGAGGGCGAGGCCGAGGCACTCCTCTCCGTGGCACCGGAGGCCTTCGGCCTCCGAACCGGCGAGGAGCTCGACCACGAGACCGTGGTCAGCTATGAGACCGGCTCGAATCCGGCGTGGGGCGAAGAGACCGCGGGAGACAGCGACTCGCCCTTCGCCGGCTACTCGGTGCGGTCCGTTCTCGACGGCGAGGAGGAGATCCGGTTCTGGCGCACTGGTGACCGGGCGGTCGCGATCGCCCGCCAGAGATCCTCCGTCCCCGGGGATGTCGACGTCGACGGGATATTCGGCCTCATCGACCACGCGACGTTGCCGACGGCGCTCAGTCGGAGCGGCGTGCACTACATCCGGGCA
Organism: Rhodoglobus sp.; assembly: GCA_025463515.1. Taxonomy (GTDB): domain Bacteria; phylum Actinomycetota; class Actinomycetes; order Actinomycetales; family Microbacteriaceae; genus Rhodoglobus. Next base: position 17,227 of record JAODAQ010000066.1, on the reverse strand, counting down.
CGCAGCGCAGGCGACCTGAACCGGGGCGACACCCTCGGGGCGTAGTCTCCACCCATGACGACAACTCGGCGGGCAACCGCGACTGACTTGCCCTTCCTCGAGGAGGTCTTCGTCATCACCATGGACTGGAACCCCGCAAACGCGAAGGGCGCCGCGCACTGGCGCGCCGACCCGACGTTCCAGCAGTACATCGGCGGCTTCCCCCGGTCGACCGACTTCGGCCTCGTCGCGGAGCGCGACGGGCAGACGGTCGGGGCGGTGTGGTCCCGGTACTTCACGGCGGAGGAGCCGGGCTACGGCTTCGTCGCGGCAGACATTCCGGAGATCGGGATCGGCGTGGTCGAGGGCCGTCGCGGGGAGGGGATCGGGCGCGCTCTGCTCAACGCCCTGATCGCGGCATCCACCACCGATCTGAGCCTGAGCGTGGAGGACGGCAACCCTGCCGAGGAGCTGTACCGCAAGCAGGGCTTCGTGCCGGTCGGGCGGGTGGGCAACTCGACCACGATGCTGCGCAGCGAGCGACGGGATGCCGGGCCGTCCTGAGTATCGGATTGCTAACGAACCGCGCATGAGACTTGCTCGATGTCGCAGGACGCGGTGAAGATGAGCGCATGAAGCCTCTGGCTCTCGCCGCTCTGCTGGTAGTCGTACTGGCCGGATGCACGCCCGCAGCGCCAACCGCTGCGCCGACCTCGTCAGCCACGCCCAGGCCCTCCGCCTCCGCCAGTCCCACTCCCAGTCCCACGCCAACGCCAACGCCGACTCGTCCGGCGCTCGCCGAACTCGTGCTCAGCCCGGGCGGCTTCGAGCAACTGCCTCTGGGCATCGACCCCTCGACGATCGACCCCGCGATCGCCCTCATCTCGTCAGCGCCGCTCGAGTGCGACCCCACCGTTCTGGACTGGTCGACGGACGCCATCTGGCCTCCGAACAGCGATGGGCACCGGCCGATCTCGGTCGCGGTGCGGGACGGCGTCGTCCGTGGCATCCAAGTCGTCTGGTCCACGGAGATCAAGACCGCCCAGGGCGTCGGTATCGGCAGCACCCGCCAGCAGGTGCTCAACGCCTACCCGGGCATCCCGATCGCGCTGTCGGACCCGCGCGGCGACGTCTACATCGTCCAGGACGACCGTGGCTGGATGCGTATGTCGGTCTTCTACGACACGGAGGCCGTGGGCGAGATGCTCGCCACGACCAACGACGTCGCCTTCTACACGCCGACGTTCCACCCGATCGGCGCCTCCTGCATGTAGCCGCCTGAGCGCGAGGACAGGCCCGACGTTCGACGTGCGGAAAACGTTGGGCTGGTGATATCCGCCTCGGGGATGATTCGCTAGACCGGCGCCCCCGGATAGTGTGGCGAAGCCGATTGCACCAAGCCTGGGGAGTCCAACACGTGTCCATCGCCCGCAAGTGGGTCTTCCCCATCATCCGGATCCTGGTCTTCGCCGCGATCGCCGCAGCCCTCGTCAAGATCGCGTTCTTCGCGGACCCCGTCGTCGACGACGCAGCGAAGCCGACCGGCGAGATCGTCGAGCCGCAGGTCGCGGCGGCTCTCGGCACCATCCAGAACGACGTGACCCTCACCGGCACGGTCGCGAACGACTCGCCCGTCTCGATCAAGGCGACCCTCTCCGGCGTGGTCCACGACGTCTACGTGTCGCCGGGCCAGCAGGTCGACGCGGGCACCGAGGTCCTGCGCCTGCGCGCGGAGATCACGAACCCGGATGGCACCTCCTACGTCGACTACGAGACCGTCACCGCGCCCATCGCGGGCGTGCTCTCCACCTTCACGGCCCTCGAGGGGCAGACCTTCTCCGTCGGGGACGACGTCGGCAAGGTGCAGCCCGCAACCTTCAACGTGAGCGGCACGATCGCCCCCGAGCAGCAGTACCGGCTCCTCAACAAGCCCGCCGACGCGCAAGTGACGATCACGGGCGGTCCCGCCCCGTTCACGTGCACGGGCCTCACGATCAGCTCAGCAGCGGGCTCGGGCACCGGCACCGACGGCTCGACCTCGACGACGACGGTGCGCTGCGCTGTGCCGACGGATGTCACGGTGTTCCCGGGCCTCGCCGCGACTCTCGTGCTCGCGGGCGGTGTCGCCGACAACGTGCTGGTCGTGCCGATCACGGCCGTGGAGGGCTCCGCCCAGACCGGCAACGTCTACTTCGTCCTCCCGGACGGAACCACCGAGGTGCGCCCTGTCACGCTCGGCCTCAACGACGGCGTCAACGTCGAGGTCAAGGAGGGGCTCGCGGAGGGCGACCTGATCCTGCAGTTCATCCCGGGAGCGATCGCGGCGCCGCCGGGGATGGGCACGGGGGAGTGCATCGTGAACCCCGACGGCAGCTCGGTCTGCAAGTGACCCTCCTCGAGCTCGAGGGCGTCACCCGGACCGTCGAACTGCCGGACGACGAGCCGCTGCACATCCTCAGGGGCGTCGACCTGACGGTCTCCGTCGGCGACCACGTGAGCATCGTCGGCCGCTCGGGCTCCGGCAAGTCCACCCTCCTCAACCTCCTCGGGCTGCTCGACAATCCGACGTCGGGCGCGATCCGGTTCGACGGCAGGCTCATCTCCGACATGTCGGCGAACCAGCGCGACCGCGCCCGCGGGCGCGATGTCGGCTTCATCTTCCAGCAGTTCAACCTCCTCGGCGGTCGAACCGCGCTCGAGAACGCGATGACGCCGCTGCTCTACGCCTCGGGGCGGCAGTTCTGGCGCCGCGAGCAGATCGCGCTCGAGATGCTCGACCGCGTGGGGCTCTCGCACCGCGCGCAGAGCATGCCCGAGAAGCTCTCCGGCGGCGAGCAGCAGCGGGTCGCGATCGCCCGGGCCCTCGTGCGCGGCCCTCGCCTGATCCTCGCGGACGAGCCCACGGGCGCCCTCGATGTCGAGACCGGGGCATCCGTCATGGCCCTCCTCGACGAGGTGGCGCACAGCTCGGGAGCGGCGCTCATCACCATCACCCACGACGCGAACATCGCGGCCCTGGCCCGGCGGCACTACCGCCTCGACCGCGGCGTACTGGCGCCGGTCGACGTGAACCGCGTGCTCGCCCTCGCGCAGCCGGAGGTGACCCTGTGACCGGCATCGTGGGCGCGTTCGTCGAGGCGTGGTCGGAGATCCGCATCCACCGTACCCGCGTGCTGCTGAGCCTCATCGGCGTCGCCGTCGCGGTCGCGGCGCTCACCTCCGTCGTGGGCCTCGGCGCCATCACGCAGCAGGCCACGACCGAGAACTACGAGCGGCAGTCCGGACGCCCGGCGACCCTCTTCGTGAGCGCGTACAACCCCACGACCGGGGCGACGCCGGATGCGAAGACCCTGTCGACGGCGTTCCTGACCGTGACGGACCGCTACTCGGTGGACTGGACCACGAGGTCCACCTACGCGCAGGTCTCCGTCGACTTCACCGAGGGGCTGACCCCGGTCGACACCATGGTCGTGGATGTCGACTACGGCACCATGCACCGCGTGCAGATGCTCACCGGCAGCTGGTTCACAGCGGGCGACGAGCAGCGGCTCGCCCCGGCGCTCGTGGTGAACGAGACCGTGTGGAAGCGGCTCGGCTCGCCGGACCTGCGCACGCACCCCACTGTCACGATCCAGGGCGCCGACCCGGTCACGGCGGTCATCGTCGGAGTGACCCCCGACCCGCCGTACAGCCAGGGCTACGCGACGATGTTCATGCTCTACGACTCGTACATGGCCATCGCGGCGCCGGCCCAGGTGCAGTCGCTCTACCCGCAGTTCGAGGCCTGGGTGCCCACGGATATCGCGGAGGACCTCACGGGCCTCATCCAGCGGGACATCGCGGGGGCGCTCGGCGACGGCTGGCAGGTCGACGTCAACCGGCAGGACTACCTCGTGTACCAGGGGGAGGACCCGCTGCTCTCGATCAAGCTCCTGGTCGGGGGAGTGGCGGTCCTCGTGCTCCTGCTCGGCGCGCTCGGGCTGGTCAACATCTCCCTCGTGACCGTGCGCCAGCGCATCCGGGAGATCGGCATCCGGCGCAGCTTCGGCGCCACCGCCGGCCGCGTGTTCTTCGCGGTGATGATGGAGAGCGTCGTGGCGGCCGCGGCCGCCGGGGTGGTCGGCGTGTTCATCGCCGTGCTGGTCGTCAAGAACCCGATGGTGGTCGGCTTCATCGCCCAGGGCATCACCGACGTTCCCGCGTTCCCGCTCGAGGCCGCGCTCATCGGGCTCGGCGCGGCGACCTTCGTGGGAGCGCTCGCGGGGCTCCTGCCCGCGCTCGTGGCGGTGCGCGTGAAGGTCATCGACGCGATCAGGTACTGACGATCCGCTCGGGTGTCGTTCCGCGGTCCTGACGGACCCCGCGGGTACCGTGGACCGCATGGCTACGAGCACCAGGTCGACCTCGCGCGCGCGCACGTCGACCGCGCGCGGTCGGGCGAACCAGCCCACCAAGCGGCTCCCGCGCGGCAAGCAGGTCGTCATCGAGGAGGACGGGCCGCTCACCAAGGCCTGGCTCGGCCTCGCGCACGCTGCCGGGGCGGGGTTCCGGCTGCTCGGCAAGGAGACCCTCGCCAAGGAGGAGCGCCGCGACGGCGTGCCCTTCCTCATCTTCGTCCTCGCCGTGATCGGCGCGGTCGTGGAGTGGTTCAACCCCAACGACCCCGTGGCCTCCGCCCTCGACTCGTGGACGTTCGGCCTCCTCATCGGCCGGGTGGCGTTCGCGCTCCCCGTCATCATGCTGCTGTTCGCGATCTGGCTGTTCCGGCACCCCTCGAGCGTGCACGACAACGGGCGCATCGGCATCGGCGTCACGCTCCTGATCGTGACCATCAGCGGGCTGTGCCACATCTTCGGCGGGATGCCCGCCCCGACCGACGGCGTGGAGAAGCTCGCCCAGGGCGGCGGCATCCTGGGCTGGGTGCTCGCGCAGCCGCTCATCAACCTCGGTACGAGCGCGCTGGCAACCCCCGTGGTCGTGCTCGTGCTCGTGCTCTCGCTGTTCATCATCACCAAGACGCCGCCGAACCGCATCGGCTCGCGCCTGCGCGAGCTCTACTCGTACCTGTTCGGCGCGCAGCTCCTCGACGACGAGGAGCGCGCGGCGCTCAAGGCCGCGAAGAACGACTCGGTGCAGTTCGGCTCGCTCACCGACCTCGGCCTCGGCGAGGAGGACCCGGCGTCGATCCCGTGGTGGCGCCGCAACAAGTCCACCCACACCGACGAGCCGGCAGCCTTCGACAGCCCCGTGATCGGCCGGGAGAAGCCGGTCGACGCGCAAGCCACCGACGTCATCGAGCCCGAGTCGAGCTTCGGCATCGACCTCCTTGAAGACCTCTTGAAGGCCGAGGAGGCCGTTAAGCGGTTCACGGGCGAAGTCGACCCGGGCGCCATGAGCCTCCGGGAGGACGGCCCGGGGCTGCTCCCGGGCTTCAACTCGACGGCGAGCGAGAAGGGCGTCGCGGGCGAATTCGACGTGCCCGTCGCCGCCCCGGCGCCGCGGCAGTCCACCGCCGCGTACCGGCTGCCCGCGGCAGCGCTGCTCACGCCGGGCACGCCGCCGAAGTCGCGCTCGGCCGCGAACGACGAGGTGGTCGCCGCGATCACCGAGGTGCTCAAACAGTTCCAGGTGGATGCCGCCGTCACCGGTTTCAGCCGGGGCCCCTCGGTCACGCGCTACGAGCTCGAGCTCGGGCCGGGCGTCAAGGTCGAGCGCGTCACCGCGCTCGCCAAGAACATCTCCTACGCCGTGGCGTCCAACGAGGTGAACATCCTCTCGCCGATCCCGGGCAAGAGCGCGATCGGCGTCGAGATCCCGAACAAAGACCGGGAGATCGTCTCCCTGGGCGATGTGCTGCGCTCGGGCGCGAGCACCAAGAGCGTGCATCCCATGACCATCGGCCTCGGCAAGGACGTCGAGGGCGGGTTCGTCGTCGCCAACCTCGCCAAGATGCCCCACCTCCTGGTCGCGGGCTCGACCGGCTCGGGCAAGTCCAGCTTCGTGAACTCGATGATCACCTCGATCCTCATGCGGGCCAAGCCCGCCGAGGTGCGCATGGTGCTCATCGACCCGAAGCGGGTGGAGCTCTCGATCTACGCGGGCGTGCCGCACCTCATCACCCCCATCATCACGAACCCGAAGAAGGCGGCAGAGGCGCTCGCGTGGGTCGTGAAGGAGATGGACATGCGGTACGACGACCTCGCGTCGTTCGGGTTCCGCCACATCGACGACTTCAACCGCGCCGTGGTCGCGGGCGAGATCGTGCTGCCGGCGGGCAGCGAGCGCAAGCTCTCCCCGTACCCGTACCTGCTGGTCGTGGTCGACGAGCTCGCCGACCTCATGATGGTCGCCCCTCGTGACGTCGAGGACTCGATCGTGCGCATCACGCAGCTCGCCCGGGCATCCGGCATCCACCTCGTGCTCGCGACGCAGCGGCCGTCCGTGGACGTCGTGACGGGCCTCATCAAGGCCAACGTGCCGTCGCGCCTCGCATTCGCGGTGTCGAGCATGACGGACAGCCGCGTCATCCTCGACCAGCCCGGCGCCGACAAGCTCATCGGCCAGGGTGACGCGCTCTTCCTGCCGATGGGCGCCTCGAAGGCGATCCGGGTGCAGGGCGCCTGGGTGACCGAGAGCGAGGTCGCGGCGGTCGTCCAGCACGTCATCGCGCAGGCCCGCCCCGAGTACCGCGAGGACGTGGCCCAGGTCGCGGAGAAGAAGAACATCGACGCGGACATCGGCGACGACCTCGAGCTGCTGCTCGCGGCGACCGAGCTCATCGTCAGCACGCAGTTCGGCTCGACCTCCATGCTGCAGCGCAAGCTGCGGGTGGGCTTCGCCAAGGCCGGCCGTCTGATGGACCTGCTCGAGTCGCGCGAGATCGTCGGCCCGTCGGAGGGATCGAAGGCGCGCGACGTGCTCGTGAGCGTCGAGCAGCTGCCCGTCGTGCTCGCCCGCCTCCGCGGCGGGGACGAGCCGATGCCGAGCAGCGGAACTCCCAGCCGGGACGCAGTTGCCGATTCACTGGCCGGGTACGATGTTGTCGACGGGTACTCGGACGAGGATGCCTGGGGCCTGACCGATCGGGAGTGAACGCGTGGCGACTGAACCGAGCAGTACCGGCTCTTCGAAGCGCCAGACCCCGGCCCAGACCGCGAACGCCATGCGAGACTCCGCCCTCGATGCGAGCCGCGTGGTCCGCGAGTCGATGAAGGGCCGCGTCGCCAGCCACGGCGACACCCCCGCGAGCACCGGCAACGTCGCGAACATCGTGACGGTGGCCCGCATCCTGCTCGCGCCGGTGTTCATCTGGCTCCTGCTGTGGGACAACGGCGAGCTCGGCGTGATCCGCTACATCGCCGCCGCGCTCTTCATCATCGCCATCGCGACCGACAGCCTGGACGGCCAGCTCGCTCGCCGACGCAACCTCGTGACCGACGTCGGGATCATCCTCGACCCGATCGCCGACAAGATCCTCATCGGCGGCGCCCTCGTCGCGCTGTCGATCCTCGGCGAGCTGTGGTGGTGGGTCACGATCGTGATCCTCGTGCGCGAGTTCGGCATCACGATCTTCCGCTTCATCGCGCTGCGCGACCGCGCCATACCGGCGTCCCTCGCGGGCAAGGCCAAGACCATCGTCCAGTCGGTGGCGGTCTCCCTGTTCCTGGTCCCGCTGTGGACGCTCCTGGGCGACTGGGTGCACGTCGTCAACTGGGCGGTCATGGGCCTCGCGCTCGCCCTCACCGTCTACTCGGGCATCGAGTACCTCTACCAGGCCGCCAAGTCGAAGCGGACTGCGTGACCGACTCGGGCACCCTCAGCGCCGACATCATCGCCACGCTGCGCGCGCGGCGCCAGACGATCGCCGTCGCCGAGTCGCTCACCGGCGGGCTGCTCGTCGCCGAACTGATCCGCACCCCCGGGGCCTCGGCTGTCGTGCTCGGGGGAGTCGTCGCGTACAACACCGAGCTCAAGCACACCGTGCTGGGCGTCGATGCCGAGGTCCTCGCCGCGCACGGGGCCGTGCATCCGGATGTCGCGGCGCAGATGGCCGCGGGCGTGCGCGATGCCCTCGCCGTCGCAGGCCGCCCCGCCCACATCGGCATCTCCACCACCGGGGTCGCCGGCCCCGACCCGCAGGACGGCCAGGCCGTCGGCACGGTGTACCTGGGGTTCGCGATCGGCTCCGAGGTGCGCACCGCGAAACTGCAGCTCGAGGGCGATCGTGAGCACATCCGCTCGGCCGTCGTCTACGAATCACTTGTGGAGCTCGCGAAACTGCTGGGCTGAGCTTCGGGAATACTGGTCGTTTCGATCTCGTTACAACTACCGAATTCACAAGCACCGCACAGATACGAGTGGCTAGGCTCTACCTAAGCTAGCCGCAACGATCAGTCAAAGAAGGAGGGTCCAATGGTTCTGGTACGTCAAGAAATCGGTGACGTTCTCCGTGACTTCCGTCTACAGAAGGGCCGCACCCTTCGCCAGGTCGCGAGCAAGGCGAGCGTGGCACTCGGTTACCTCAGCGAGGTGGAGCGAGGCCAGAAAGAGGCAAGCTCCGAGATCCTCGCATCGGTTGCCGATGCGCTCGAGACTCCGATCTCGGTCATCATGCGCGAGGTGGGCGACCGGATGGCCGTCATCGAGGGGCTCGGCGCCAGCCGCATCCCCGACACCCTGCCCGACGAGCTCGTCGCCGAGTTCGATGGCGACCTCGTTTCGAGGTAACCACGTCAATCCACCGAACGCCCCGGTCATCGCGACCGGGGCGTTCGTGCGTTCCACCTAGGCTGGTGCCATGAAGCTGAGCGAGTTCTGGCTCGCCGTCTCTGACGAGTTCGGCGAGGCCTACGGGCGGGTCATCACCCATGACCTCGTGCTCGGCGCGATCGGCGGCCTCACCGCCGAGCAGGGCATCAAGGCAGGCGTCAACACGCGCGAGATCTGGCTCGCGCTCTGCACGGCAGCGGATGTTCCGGCGAACCGCTGGTACGGCGTCGGCCAGCGCGAACCGAAGAAGTGACGCGCCGCGCGCCACTTGCGGAGCTCGCCGGCAGCGAGGTGCGCACCGACATCCAGGGGCTCCGCGCGATCGCCGTGCTGCTCGTGCTCGGGTTCCACCTCTGGCCGGAGTACCTCGGCGGCGGCTTCGTCGGCGTCGATGTGTTCTTCGTCATCTCGGGCTTCCTGATCACCGGCCACCTCGTGCGCAATCCACCACGAGGGCCCGCGGATGTCGCGAGCTTCTGGTCTCGCCGGCTCCGCCGCCTCCTCCCGGCGAGCCTCATCGTGATCGCGGTGACCGTCGTCGCCGGAGCGCTGCTCTTCCCCGTGACGCGCCTCGCCCCGCTCGTGGCCGACGCGCTCGCCTCGACCTTCTACGTCGAGAACTGGCGGCTCGCCCTCTCCTCGGTCGACTACCTCGCGGAGCGCACGGCGGCCTCGCCCCTCCAGCACTACTGGTCGCTCGGCGTCGAGGAGCAGTTCTACCTCCTCTGGCCGGTCCTGATCGGCCTGCTCGTGCTTCGCCGCGGACGGCTCGTCGCGGGGATCGCGACGGTTCTCGCGCTGTCCCTGGCGGCCTCCGTCGTGTGGACCTGGACGCAGCCCGCGGTGGCGTACTTCGTCACTCCGACCCGGCTGTGGGAGCTCGCGGCGGGCGGGCTGCTCGCGGTGCTGCTGCCCTCGCTGCCCCGGCTCGGCGCCGGCGTTCGCGCGGGAGCTGCCTGGGCGGGCATCCTGCTCATCGCCGTCTCCGCGCTGGTCTTCACTCAGTCGACTCCGTTCCCGGGCGTGGCGGCCTTGCTGCCCGTGGTCGGGACGCTGCTCGTGCTCGCGGCCGACAGCCGCACGGGGAGGCTCTCACCGGATGTGCTGCTGCGCCTGCGGCCGGTGCAGTTCGTCGGCGACACCTCGTACGCGATCTACCTGTGGCACTTCCCGCTCATCGTGTTCGCGACCTTCCAGTTCGGGGGAGGGCTGACCGCGGTGCAGAAGGCCGTGATCCTCGCCGTGTCGCTGGGGCTGGCCTGGCTCACCAGGGTGCTCGTCGAAGACCCGGTGCGCCGCTCCGCCTGGCTGCGCCGACCGGTGCGGACCTTCGGCCTCGCGGCTGCCGCGACGCTCCTGGCGGCAGCGCTCACGCTCGTCCCCACCACCCACATCGGCGCGCTCGATGCGCAAGCGGTGACGGTCCGCGCGGAGGTCGTCGCGGCGAACGACGGATGCCTCGGCGCGGCGGCCCTCGCCACGACGGGGTGCGCCGTCACCACCGGGACGGGCACGATCCCGTCGCCCGAGCGCGCGCTCGACGACTTCTCGATCGCGTACGCGGACGGGTGCCTTGCCCCCAGCCCGTTCCGCGAGGTCGTCACGTGCGAGTACGGCGACCGCGAGCATCCGGCCTACCGAGTGGCGCTCGTGGGCAACTCGCACGCCGCCCAGTGGCTGCCGGCGCTGCAGGCGCTGGCGGGCGACCGCTCGCTCTCGATCACGACGTACCTCGCCGTCGGGTGCATGCCCACGAGCTCCTCGCTGGTGCTCGACACTCCCGAGGCGACCGCGAACTGCCTCGAGTGGGGCAGGCAGGTCGTCGACCAGACGGCCACGGGCGGCTACGACCTCATCGTGGCCTCGTCGGCCTCCCTGTTCGATGTGACGGGCGTCGAGGGGGATGCCGCGTACCCGGCCAAGACCGACGGCTACAGCTCGGTGCTCGGGGCGTGGGCGGGGTCGAAGGTGCTCGTCATCCGGGATACCCCGTTCCCCGGGTTCGACATCCCGGAGTGCGTCGCGGCCAAGGGCGCCGCCGAGTGCGGGGGAGACCGCTCGGCGTGGGTCACGCCCGACCCGCTCGCCGACGCGGCCGCCGCGCTCCCGCGCCCGGGACTGAGCACCGTCGACCTCGACGACCTGTTCTGCTCGGCCACGACCTGCTACCCGGTGATCGGCGGGGTTCTCGTCTACGTGGACTACAGCCACTTCGGCGCGACCTTCGGCGCCTCGCTCGCGCCCTATCTCGCGCCCGCTCTCGACGCGGCCCTCGGGCGATAGCCCGACACGCCCGCACGGGCTATCGAACATCTGTTCGGATCTTGCTAGTCTCCTCCGTAACGTCCTTCGAAGACGGGTTTTATCCACGCACCGCCCGTCGGTCCGCAGCAATGTCGGTCCGCGAGCGTAGCGTGGCACTTGTAACACCAGCCTTTGTCGGGAGGCTGGGGCCCTTGCAGCATCGGGAACCAGCGCTTGTTCAACGAGCAGATCGACAGCCTATGGGCAGCGGATCACGCCGTATTCGGTACGGCACTAGACAGGAGACAGCACATGCCATCAGCAGCAGATCGCGAGAAGTCACTCGAGACCGCCCTTGCGCAGATCGACCGCCAGTTCGGAAAGGGCTCGGTCATGCGGCTGGGCAGCGACGAGCGCGCTCCTGTCGAGGTGATCCCCACCGGGTCCATCGCCCTCGATGTCGCGCTGGGCATCGGGGGGCTGCCGCGAGGCCGCATCGTGGAGATCTACGGCCCGGAGTCCTCGGGCAAGACCACCCTCACGCTGCACGCCATCGCGAACGCGCAGCGCAACGGCGGCATCGCCGCCTTCATCGACGCGGAGCACGCGCTCGACCCGGAGTACGCCGCCAAGCTCGGCGTCGACATCGACTCGCTCCTCGTCTCGCAGCCCGACACGGGCGAGCAGGCCCTCGAGATCGCCGACATGCTCGTGCGGTCCGGCTCGATCGACCTCATCGTCATCGACTCCGTGGCGGCGCTCGTTCCGCGTGCGGAGATCGAGGGCGAGATGGGCGACTCCCACGTCGGCCTCCAGGCCCGCCTCATGTCGCAGGCGCTGCGCAAGCTCACCGGTGGCCTGAGCCAGACCAACACCACGATGATCTTCATCAACCAGCTGCGCGAGAAGATCGGCGTGTTCTTCGGCAGCCCCGAGACCACCGCTGGCGGTAAGGCGCTCAAGTTCTACGCCTCGGTGCGCCTCGACATCCGCCGCATCGAGACCCTGAAGGACGGCACCGACGCGGTCGGCAACCGCACCCGCGTCAAGGTCGTCAAGAACAAGATGGCGCCGCCCTTCAAGCAGGCGGAGTTCGACATCCTGTTCGGTGTCGGCATCTCGCGCGAGGGCAGCCTCATCGACTTCGGTGTCGAGCACGAGATCGTCCGCAAGTCCGGTGCCTGGTACACCTACGACGGCGACCAGCTCGGCCAGGGCAAGGAGAACTCGCGCAACTTCCTGCTCGAGAACCCGAAGATCGCTGCCGAGATCGAGCAGAAGATCATGAACAAGCTCGGCATCGGTGCGGAGGCGAAGGCTCAGCAGGCGAAGGACGCCAAGGCCGCCGCCGATGCGGCGATCACTGCCGCAGCAGACGAGGCGAAGGCGGCCAAGGCCGCCAAGAGCGAGCCCGTCATGGCCGTGGTCCCCGAGCCGCAGCTCGCCCAGGCCTCCGGCCAGTAGGAACGCGACATGAGCAACGCCGACGGCGAGCGGATCGCCCCCGTCACCTACCTCTTCGGTGCGCGCGCGAGCGCGCCCGAGGAGGCGGTAGCGGAAGACGCCGCTCCGCCGTCGGCAGCTCATTCAGCGAACTCGCCGTCCGCGGCCCCAGAGCAGCGCGCTCCCGTGTTCGTCGATCTCGGGGAGCCCGCCGGCCGGGCCGCCGAGATCCGCGCCGAGCTCGAGGAGGAGGCGCGCACGCACCTCACCCGCGATCGCGCTGACGCTGAGCGGGCCGAGCGCTCTGAGCGCTCCGAGGGCGCTGAGCGGCCCGGGCGGCCCGAGCGCAAGGTCTCTTTCGCGCCGATCAACAACGTGAGCATGCACGCGCTGGCCCGGCGAGGGATGTCGTCGCGCGAGATGCACGACTACCTCATCGGCCGGGACTTCGACCAGGGCGCTGTGGACGACGAGATCGAGCGTCTCGAGTCCGTCGGGCTGCTCGACGACGTCGCCCTGGGCGAGACGCTCGTGCGCACGCTGCGCGAGCGCAAGGGCCTCGGGCGCTCCGGCGTCACCGCCGAGCTGCGGCGCCGCAACCTCGATCAGACCGCCATCGAGATCGCCCTCGCTGAACTCGACGACGATGAGCTCGAGCGCGCCACCGAGATCGCCCACAAGCGGGCATCCCAATTGCGCTCCTACGACGCGGAGACCGCGAAACGGCGGCTAGGGGCCTTCCTCATGCGCAAGGGGTACTCCGGCTCCGTGGTGTCGACCGCAGTGCAGCGCGCGCTCGCGCCGGCCGGTCCGACGTTCCGCTAGTGGTGCGGCAGGGCGAGTGCCCGGGCCGCGCTTAAGATTGCATCCATGACCGACACCCTCCTGGCCGCGCGACCCCGCACCTACGAGGTGCGCACCTTCGGCTGCCAGATGAACGTCCACGACTCCGAGCGGCTGAGCGGGTCTCTCGAGGCCGCTGGCTACGTGCGCGCGGAGAACGGCGACGCCGACGTTGTCGTCATCAACACCTGCGCCGTCCGCGAGAACGCGGACAACAAGCTCTACGGCAACCTCGGCATCCTGGCGGGTACCAAGCGCGAGCACGAGGGCATGCAGATCGCGGTCGGCGGCTGCCTGGCCCAGAAGGACAAGTCCACGATCCTCGAGAAGGCGCCGTGGGTCGACGTCGTCTTCGGCACCCACAACATGGGAGCACTGCCCGCCCTCCTCGAGCGCGCGCGGCACAACGAAGAGGCGCAGATCGAGATCCTCGAGTCGCTCGACGTCTTCCCGTCAACGCTGCCGACGCGGCGGGAGTCCACCCACAGCGCGTGGGTGTCGATCTCGGTCGGCTGCAACAACACCTGCACGTTCTGCATCGTGCCGGCGCTGCGGGGCAAGGAGAAGGACCGTCGGGCCGGCGACATCCTCGCCGAAGTGCAGGCCATCGTCGACGACGGCGCGATCGAGGTCACGCTGCTCGGCCAGAACGTCAACTCCTACGGCGTCGAGTTCGGCGACCGCCAGGCGTTCAGCAAGCTCCTCCGCGCGACCGGCGGCATCGAGGGCCTCGAGCGCGTGCGGTTCACGAGCCCGCACCCGGCGGCCTTCACCGACGACGTGATCGACGCCATGGCCGAGACGCCGAACGTGATGCCTCAGCTGCACATGCCGCTGCAGTCCGGCTCCGACCGCATCCTCAAGGCGATGCGCCGCTCGTACCGGTCCGAGAAGTTCCTCGGGATACTCGACCGCGTCCGCGCGAAGATCCCGAGCGCCGCGATCAGCACCGACATCATCGTGGGCTTCCCCGGTGAGACCGAGGAGGACTTCCAGGAGACCCTCCGAGTCGTCGAGCAGGCCCGCTTCGCCTCGGCGTTCACGTTCCAGTACTCGATCCGGGAGGGCACGCCCGCGGCGACGATGGACGAGCAGGTGCCCAAGGCCATCGTCCAGGAGCGCTACGAGCGCCTCGTCGCCCTCCAGGACCGCATCTCCCGCGAGGAGAACGAGAAGCTGGTCGGCACTCGCGTCGAGGTACTCGTGACCGCCGCGGAGGGGCGCAAGCAGGCGGAGACCCACCGGCTCTCCGGCCGCGCAGAAGACTCCCGGCTCGTGCACTTCGAGGTGCCCGCGGGCAGTGCGGTGCCGCGTCCCGGTGACGTCGTGAGCGTCGAGATCACTCAGGCCGCCTCGTTCCACCTCGTCGCCGACTCGATCGACGGCGCCCCGCTCGCCATCCGCCGCACGCGCGCGGGCGATGCCTGGGACCGCGCCGAGGCCGCCTCGTGCGCCGTTCCCGCAACGCCGTCGACGGCCAAGGGCGTCTCGCTGGGGCTGCCCGCGCTGCGAGTCGCGACGATCCCCATCTACGACGTGAGCGACGGGCAGCGCTGAGCATGCCCGCACCCCGACGGCCCCGGCTCGTCGTCATCGTCGGGGCGACGGGCACGGGCAAGTCCGAGCTGTCGCTCGAGCTCGCCGAATCGCTCCACGGGCGAGGGCACGCGGCCGAGATCGTCAACGCCGACGCCATGCAGCTCTACCGCGGCATGGATGTGGGCACGGCCAAGCTCTCCGTGAGCGAGCGCCGCGGCATCCCGCACCACCTGCTCGACGTGCTCGACCCGGCGGAGGAGGCGAGCGTCGCCGACTACCAGGCCGACGCGCGCGCGGCGATCGAGGCGATCGAGGCGCGCGGAGGCGTGCCCATCCTGGTGGGCGGGTCGGGCCTGTACGTCTCGGCCGTCGTGCAGGACTTCCGGTTCCCGGGCACGGATGCCGCGATCCGGGCGCGCCTCGAAGCAGAGCTGGAGGCGACCGGGCCCGGAGCACTGCACCGCCGGCTCAGGGAGCTCGACGCGGGCGCGGCGGAGGCGATCGGCCCGCACAACGGCCGCCGTCTCGTGCGCGCCCTCGAGGTGATCGAGATCACCGGGGAGGAGTTCGGCTCCGGTCTTCCGGAGGGCGCGCCGCCGTGGCGCGAGGCGACGATCCTCGCCCTGCGCGCCCCGCGGGAGGAGCTCGTCGCGCGCCTCGATGAGCGCGTGCGCGGGATGTGGGCCGGCGGCATCCTCGACGAGGTGCGCGGCCTCGGCGAGCTCGGGGTGACCGCGAGCCGCGCGATCGGCTACGCGCAGGCGCTCGCGCAGCTCGCGGGCGAGCTCGACGAGCCCGGCGCGATCGAGCAGACTCAGTCGCTCACCCGGCGGTACGCGCGGCGGCAGGTGGGCTGGTTCCGCCGCTACGACGCGCACCGGCTGGACTACGACGATCCGGGCCGCCACGCGACAGCGTCGAGGCTCGCGATGGGGGAGGATTGAGGGATGGCGACGATCCACTTCACCAAGGGCCACGGCACGGGCAACGACTTCGTGCTGTTCTCCGACCCCGACGGCGAGATCGACCTCGCGCCCGCGCAGATCGCGGCGATCTGCGACCGGCACTTCGGTGTCGGTGCCGATGGCGTCCTGCGTGCGGTGCGGTCGAAGAGCATCCCGGAGGGCGCGGCGGCGCTGGCTGAGGACCCTGACGCCGAGTGGTTCATGGACTACCACAACGCCGACGGCTCGATCGCGGAGATGTGCGGCAACGGCATCCGTGTCTTCGCCCGCTACCTGACCGAGAACGGTCTCGCCGAGCTCGAGCCCGGCGGCACGCTGCCGATCGGCACCCGCAACGGCGTGCGCGACGTGCAGCGCAACGCGACCGGGTTCCAGGCCGACCTCGGGCGCTGGGCGCTCGACGGCGGCGAGCCGCTCGTGCGTGCCAAGGAGCTCCCCGTCGCGCGGCCCGGCCTCGGTATCAGCGTGGGCAATCCGCACGTCGTGGTGGCGCTCGCGAGCGACGAGGAGCTCGACGGCGCCGATCTCGCCTATGTCCCGGTGGTCGAGCCGACTCCGGAGCACGGCGCCAACGTCGAGTTCGTGGTGGCCGCCGACCCGCTGGTGAAGGACGGCGTCGGCCACATCCGGATGCGCGTGCACGAGCGCGGCAGCGGCGAGACGCTCAGCTGCGGCACCGGGGCAGTGGCCGCCGCTCTCGCGACCCGGCACTGGGCCGGTGCGGGCGCTCCGCACCAGTGGCGCGTGGATGTCGCGGGCGGAACCGTCGGGGTACGGATGTTCCCCACCGAGGACGGCGAGCACGTGTCGCTCAGCGGCCCGGCCGAGCTCGTGTTCGAGGGCACCCTCGAGGTCTGATCTCGACCTCGCTCGATCACCGGTGGTCGAGCGGAGTCGACCTACCTGACGATGTCGATCGGCTGGGTGGCCCCGGTGCGCCTGCGCGCCCGCAGCACCCGGTAGCCCTTGTTCGTCGCCGCGCGCACGAAGCTGAACTCCTCGGGGAACGTCGCCTGCAGCCAGCGGTGGAGCGAGTCGGAGCCGAGGTTGCGCTGTACCACGAGCCATCCGTCGCAGCCCTGCTCGAGGCGCGGGAGCCATTTCTCGAGCAGCCCGTGCAGCTCGTTCTTGCCCACGCGGATGGGGGGGTTCGACCAGATCGTCATGAATGTCACGTCATCGGGAACATTTTCGGGCGTCACTGCCTTAATGTTGGGTATGGACATTTTCTCGGCGTTCGCCCGCACCAGATCCAGTGCGCGCTCGTTGACGTCCACAGCCCACACCGTCGCATGAGGTGACTCCAGCGCGAGAGTGAGGGCCACCGGGCCCCAACCGCAGCCGAGATCGAGCAGGTTCCCTCCCGGAGGGGGCGCGGGCACGCTCGACAGCAAAACCTGCGTCCCCGTATCGATCCGCTCGGGGCTGAACACGCCATTGGCGGT
>JAODAQ010000057.1 GCA_025463515.1 Rhodoglobus sp. | reverse complement strand
CCGCCGTCACCGGCGAGCGCCGCTCCGAGCCGCGCGGCTCCGAGTCACGCGCCGCCCAGCCGCACGCGCAGTCGTCGCACGCCCAGCCCGCCCGTTCCGAGCAGGCCCCGTCCCGTCCCCGTGGCGGCAAGGGCCGCGCCCAGTCCACCGGCGGCCCCATCCGCGTCGGCCAGGTCGTGCGCGCGAACAACCGCGGCCGCTAGTCCTCATCCCCAACCTGCGGGCAGGGTGGCCAGGTGCGAGCACATGTGCGCGCATCTCGCCACTCTGGTCGAAGAACGGCGTCCCTCCGGGGGCGCCGTTCGTCGTTGCGGGGGTTCGCCGCGCGCGCTGCCCCGCGCGCGCTGCCCTCCGCCCGCGCTGCCCCGCGCGCGCTGCCCCCGAGTCCGCATCTCAGGAGTGCTTGGGACTGAGGGGGTTGATGGGGCTGGAGATGCCCCGCCAGCAACAGGAGTCACTCCGGCCCCTCCGAGTCCTGAGTCGCGTGCCGCGGATGCCCTAGGCGCGATCGCCGCGCGCGCCGCGGATGCCGTAGGTGCGAGCGCCGCGCGCGCACGCGCCAGCCACGCGGAGGTTTCGACGCGAGGCGGATGCGGCGGCGGCGGCATCGCGTCATAACCTCCGCGCGGGCGCGGCAGGAGCACGCGCATCCGGCCAACACGCCGTATTGGACACCGTGCGATATCTGCTGCACACCGTACGGTGGCGGGATGGGAAGAGGGCGCGGAACCCGGGCTGGGCTCGTACGTGATGATGTGGCAACCGCGGCGCACGACCTGCTCGTGCTCGAGGGATTCAGCGCGGTGACCATGCGCCGCGTGGCCGAGGTTCTCGGGGTCGCCCCCAACACGCTCTACAGCCACGTCGAAGATCGCGGCGACCTCGCCGACGCCGTGCTCGACCTGGAGCTCGCCCGCATCGCCATGCCCGAGGCCGGCACCAGCCAGAACAAGGTCGAGCTCGTGATGCGCGCCCTGTGGAACTGCCTCGTCGCGCGCCCCGGCCTCGCCGCCCACCTGCTCGACCGCACCAACCGCAGCGCCGAGCTCGCCCGCCTGCGCCGCGACCTCGGCGACCTGCTCCGCCAGGCCTCCCCGACCCCCGACCTCTCGATGGACTTCGTGGGCGTCCTGCTGTCGTACACGGTCGGCTCGGCGGCGATGGCCGGCTCGATGAACATCGTGAGTGCCGACCGCATCTTCCGCGAGGGGCTGCAGCTCTACATCACGGCCCTCAACCTCGAGCCCGCACCCGGCCGCTTCACCGTGCGCGAGTGGCCCATCTTCGAGGACACGATCCCCGGCCGGGCGAGCGATCTCGCCGGTTGACGTGGCGCTGCTGATCCGACAGGCGGTTCCGACGGATGCCGCGGCCATCGGCGCCGTGCACGCCCAGTCCTGGCGCGAGGCGTACGCGGGCGTCATGTCCCCTCAGTGGATAGCCCGGGTGTCCGACCGGGAGCGCATCAGGCGCTGGCGGAGCATCCTCGCCGACCCGCAGCCCGACGGCCCCTGGGTGGCCGAGGTGGACGGCGTCGTCGTGGGCTTCGTGTCCGCCGGCCCTGCCCGGGATGCCGACCCGCCGCGGCCCCTCGAGCTCTGGTCGCTGTACCTGCTCGAGAGCCACCAGGGCCTCGGCATCGGGCGAGCTCTCGTGGAGACCGCGATCGGCGACCGGCCCGCCTACCTGAACGTGCTGCGTGACAACGCGAAGACGATCGGCTTCTACCGTCGCATGGGGTTCGAGCCCGACGGCCACGCCGGCACCCTCAGCTACTGGGAGAACGTCGCCGACATCAGGATGGTGCGATGAGCCTGGTGATCCGTGAGGCGGTGCCCGGGGATGCCGAGGGCGCGGGCCGGGTCAACGCGCAGGTGTGGCGCGAGGCCTACCGGGGGATCGTGAGCGACGAGTGGATCGCGAACGTGTCCGACGAGGAGCGGATCGCGCGCTGGAGGGTGCACCTCGGCAGCTCCTCGCCGGCGCGGCGGTGGGTTGCACTCGTCGATGACGAGATCGTGGGCTTCGCGGCATCCGGGCCCTCTAGGGATGCCCCGCCCGCCCGCGACCTCGAACTGTGGTCGGTCTACCTGCTCGACGCGCACTCGCGCCGCGGAATCGGCACGGCGCTGACCAAGACCGCGATCGGCGCCGAGCCCGCGAGCGTATGGGTCGTCGAGGGGAACGTGCGGGCGCAGGCGTTCTACCGCGCGCTCGGCTTCGTGCCCGACGGGTCGCGCGAGAGGATCGACGACTGGGGCGTCGACGAGATCCGGATGGTCCGGTAGAACTCCCCGACGCCGTTAGGTTGGGCGCATGACGAACTTCGCCAAGGAACTTGAGAAGGTCACCGAGTACTGGACGCCGCGCGTCGTCGGCGAGGTCAACGACCACTACGTGAAAGTGGCGAAGCTCAAGGGCGAGTTCGTCTGGCACGCGCACGAGAACGAGGACGAGCTCTTCTTCATCGTCTACGGCACCCTGCGCATCCAGCTGGAGGACCGCGACGAGGTCGTGCTCGAGCAGGGCGACTTCTTCACCGTCCCGAAGGGCGTGCGGCACAACCCGGTCGCCGAGGAGGAGGTCGGCGTCGTGCTGATCGAGACCAAGTCGACGTTGCACACCGGCGACGTCGTGACCGACCGCACGGTGCCCGTCGAGCGGCAGGTGCGCTAGGGCAGAACCCCCACCGACGCGAGCGCCGCGCGCAGCAGTGCGCCGCGGCCGCCCTCCATGTCGGCGGTCACCGACTCCGAGGCGGCCTCGGCGGGGCGCATCCACGTCACTTCGAGCGCGTCTTGGCGCGGCTCGCAGGTTCCCGTGATGGGAACGACATAGGCGAGGGATACCGCGTGCTGCCGTGAATCCATGAACTGGCTCTCGCCCGGCCACGGGAAGTACTCGGCCACGGAGAACGGGACGGGCGACGCGGGCAGCAGCGGGAACGCCATCGGCCCGAGGTCCTTCTCGAGGTGCCGGAACAGCGCGTCGCGCAGCGTCTCGCCGTACATCACCCGCCCGGAGACGAGCGTGCGGGTGATCTCGCCGTCATTGGCGCGCAGGAGCATCCCGACCTCTGTCACCCGGCCGAGGCCGTCGACTCGCACGGGCACAGCCTCGACATACAGCAGCGGGAGTCGCTTGCGGGTCTCGGCGAGCTCGTCCTCAGACAGCCAGCCGGGATTGGGGTCTGGGTCAGGCGTGCCGACGGAGCTCATGCTCCATTCTTACAGCCGCGCTCCCTAGGCTGGGACGATGCAGCTCGACACGTCGGCGATCCTCTGGTCAGCTCCCGAGCGCGAGCGGGCCGGTCGGCCCCTCCTCGTGCTCCTCCACGGGTACGGATCGCACGAGGGCGACCTGTTCGGGATGTCGCCGGGGCTCCCGCTCGGGCCGGTGGTCGCGTCGCTCCGCGCCCCGATCGCGGAGAACGGCGGCTGGGCCTGGTGGAGCCGCGCGGACAGCCCCTCCGGCGACCCGCAAGCAGACCGAGTGGATGCCGCGGCCGATGCGGTCATCGAGTGGCTCGACTCCCTCGAGTTTACGAGCGTCTCCCTCGTGGGCTTCTCGCAGGGGGCGGCGCTCGCGCTGCAGCTCCTGCGCCACGCCCCCGGGCGCTTCACGGCCACGGTCGCGATCGCCGGGTTCGTGGCATCCGGACCGCACCCGGGCGACGCGGAGCTCGCCGTCACCAAGCCGCCGGTGTTCTGGGGCCGCGGCACGGAGGACCGGATGATCCCCGCGGAGGCTGTCGCGCGCACGGCGGTGTGGCTGCCGGAGCACGCGGACGCGACGATCCGCATCTACGAGGACCTCGGCCACGCCATCTCGGCGCCCATGCTCATCGACTTCGTGACGTTCCTGCGGGAGCGCGTGTGAAGCTCGACGAGTCGGCCATGGCCTGGTCGGTGCCCGCGGGCGAGCGCGCCGGTAGGCCGTTCCTGCTCGCGCTGCACGGGCACAACGGCGACGAGTACCAGCTGGCGCCCGCGTCGGCGGAACTCCCCCGCGACCTCGTAGTAGTGACGCCCCGCGCGCCCTATCTCGAGCCGGGCGGCTGGTCGTGGTTCGAGCTGAATGAGGCCGGTGGGCCGGATGCCGCGGCATCCGTCACCGCGCAGTTGCTGTCGTGGCTCGACAACCAGACGGGCTACACCTCCTACGGCGTGCTGGGACTCTCGCAGGGCGCCGCCATGGCGATGTCCCTCATGCGCGCCGACCCGCACCGGTTCGACTACGGCCTGCAGCTGAGCGGCTTCGCGATCGACACCACTCCGGATGCCGCACTCGCCGCCGTGCGCCCGGCCATGTTCTCGGCCCACGGCGACCTCGACGACGTGATCCCGGCGGCGATGGTGGCCGACACGTCGCGCTTCCTGCGCGAGCACACCCGCCTCACCGAGAAGCGCTACCCGAACCTCGGCCACGCGATCGACCCGGTGGAGATCGCGGACGCGGCGGCCTTCGTGCGGGCCCAGCTGGTGGGTTGAGTAGGGCGCTCTAGCGCCTGTATCGAAACCCGGGGTTTCGATACGGCCGCGGGCGGCCTACTCAACCGGCGCTCGCGCACAGCGCAACCCCCGCACGATGACGGTCGCGCAGGGGAAGATAGGCGGATGGTGCTACACCGCTTCTCGCCCGCGACGCGGGAGTGGTTCGAGGGTGCCTTCGCGGCACCGACACCCGCGCAGCTCGGCGCGTGGGAGGCGATCTCGTCCGGGTCGCACGCGCTCGTCGTCGCGCCGACCGGGTCGGGCAAGACCCTCGCCGCGTTCCTGTGGGCAATCGACCAGCTGGCCTCGAAACCCGCGCCGGATGATCCCCGCCGCCGCACCCGCGTGCTCTACATCTCACCCCTCAAGGCCCTCGGCGTCGACGTGGAGCGCAACCTGCGAGCGCCGCTCGTCGGCGTGACGCAGACCGCCCGCCGCCTCGGGGTGGACGTGCCCTCCGTGACCGTCGGAGTGCGGTCGGGCGACACCACCCCGGCAGACCGGCGGCTGCTGGCACGCACTCCCCCGGACATCCTCATCACCACGCCCGAGTCCCTGTACCTCATGCTCACGTCGGCGGCGCGGGAGACGCTGCTCGGCGTCGACACGGTCATCGTCGACGAGGTCCACGCGGTCGCGGCGACCAAGCGCGGGGCGCACCTCGCGCTCTCCCTCGAGCGGCTGGACGCCCTCCTCGCCACCCCCGCCCAGCGCATCGGGCTCTCCGCCACGGTGCGGCCGCTCGAGGAGGTCGCGCGCTTCCTGGGCGGGCGCGCACCGGTGACGATCGTGCAGCCGCCCGCGGCCAAGACGTTCGACCTGACGGTGGTCGTGCCGGTGGACGACATGACCGAGCCCGGCGTCGTGCCCCCGCGGGAGGGCGTCGGGGACACCGGGATGTCGCCCGAGGCGACCGGCTCGATCTGGCCGCACGTCGAGGAGCGGATCGTGGACGAGATCCTCCAGCACCGGTCGACGATCGTGTTCGCGAACTCGCGGCGGCTCGCCGAGCGGTTGACGGCGCGGCTCAATGAGATCGCTGAGGCGCGGGCGGAGCTCGCCCTCAGCGGGTTGAGCAGCGACGAAGGAGCGTATCGAAACCTCACGTACGCGAACGAAGGTTTCGATACGCGCGCTGAGCGCGCTACTCAACCCGCCAAGATGCCCGCACAGATGATGGCCCAGGCGGGGTCCACCTCCGGCGCCCCGCCCCTGCTCGCGCGCGCCCACCACGGCTCCGTGTCCAAGGAGCAGCGCGCCACGATCGAGGACGACCTCAAGTCCGGCCGCCTGCGCTGCGTCGTCGCGACCAGCTCGCTCGAGCTCGGCATCGACATGGGTGCTGTCGATCTGGTGATCCAGGTCGAGTCACCGCCGTCCGTGGCATCCGGCCTGCAGCGCATCGGTCGCGCGGGCCACCAGGTCGGCGAGATCTCCAAGGGCGTGCTGTTCCCCAAGCACCGCACCGACCTGATCCACACGACGGTCGCGGTCGAGCGCATGAAGTCGGGGCAGATCGAGGCGATCGCCGTGCCGACGAACCCGCTGGACGTGCTCGCCCAGCAGACCGTCGCGGCGACCGCGCTCGAGGGCATCGACGTCGAGGAGTGGTTCGACACCGTTCGGCGGAGCGCGCCGTTCGCGACCCTCCCGCGCAGTGCGTTCGACGCGACCCTCGACCTGCTGAGCGGCCTGTACCCGAGCGACGAGTTCGCGGAGCTGAGGCCGCGCATCGTGTGGGACCGGGTCGGCGGCACGATCACCGGGCGGCCGGGGTCGCAGCGGCTGGCCGTGACATCCGGCGGCACCATCCCCGACCGCGGGCTGTTCGGGGTGTTCATGGTGGGCGGGGAGCCCGGAGGCCCGGGCCGGCGCGTCGGCGAGCTCGACGAGGAGATGGTCTACGAGTCGCGCGTGGGCGACGTCTTCGCCCTCGGTACGACGAGCTGGCGCATCGAGGAGATCACCCACGACCAGGTGCTCGTGAGCCCGGCGTTCGGGCAGCCCGGCAAGGTGCCGTTCTGGAAGGGCGACGGTCTCGGCCGGCCGGCGGAGCTCGGGGCGGCGATCGGTGCGTTCACCCGGGAGGTCGCCTCGGGCGGCGACGTGCGCCCCCGCCTCCGAGACATCGGCCTCGACGACCGCGCCGCCAACAACCTCATCGCCCTGGTCGACGAGCAGAAGCGCTCGACCGGCCAGGTGCCCACCGACACGACCCTCGTGGTCGAGCGGTTCCGCGACGAGCTCGGCGACTGGCGGGTGGTGCTGCACTCCCCGTACGGCATGCCGGTGCACGCCCCGTGGGCCCTCGCCGTCACGGCGCGCGTGCGCGACCGCCTCGGTGTCGACGGCGCGGCGATGGCGGGCGACGACGGCATCGTGGTGCGAATCCCCGACACGGATGCCGAACCGCCCGGCGCCGAGCTGTTCGCGTTCGAGCGCCAGGAGCTGGAGGCGATCGTCACCGAGGAGGTGGGCGGATCGGCCCTGTTCGCCGCCCGGTTCCGGGAGTGCGCGGCGCGCGCACTGCTCCTGCCCCGACGGGACCCCGGGCGGCGGTCCCCGTTGTGGCAGCAGCGGCAGCGGGCATCCCAGTTGCTGGATGTCGCCCGCCGGTACCCGACCTTCCCGATCGTGCTCGAGACCGTGCGGGAGGTGCTGCAGGACGTGTACGACCTGCCCGCCCTGAGCGCGCTGACCGACCAGCTCGCGACCCGCAAGGTGCGCATGGTCGAGACGGAGACCGAGGTGCCGTCGCCGTTCGCGCGCTCGCTGCTGTTCGGCTACGTCGCGGCGTTCATGTACGAGGGCGACTCCCCCCTCGCCGAGCGCCGGGCAGCTGCGCTGTCGCTCGACCCGACCCTGCTCGCAGAGCTGCTCGGCCGCGCGGAGCTGCGCGAGCTGCTCGACTCCGCGGTCATCGAGCAGACCGAGCTCGAGCTGCAGCGCCTCACCCCGGAGCGGAGGGCGCGCGACGCGGAGGGCGTCGTCGACCTGCTCCGGATGCTCGGCCCGCTGTCGCTGGAGGAGATCGTCGAGCGCTCCGAACCGGGCCTCGATACGGCCCTGGCGGGCCTGCTCGACCAACTGCAGCGCGCCAACAGAGTGCTGCGGGTGACCATCGCGGGCACCCAGCAGTGGGCGGGCGTCGAAGACGCGGCACGCCTCCGCGATGCGCTCGGCGTTCCGCTGCCGATCGGGGTGCCCGCCGCGTTCATCGAGCCGGTGGACGACCCGGTCGGCGACCTCGTCAGCCGCTACGCCCGAACCCACGGCCCGTTCATCGTGCAGGACGCCGCGTCCCGCTTCGGCCTCGGCACCGCCGTCGTCACCGACACCCTCCGGCGGCTCGCGGCCGATCGCCGCGTGGTGGACGGCGAGTTCCGTCCGGGCGCGACGGGCACCGAGTGGTGCTCCGTCGAGGTGCTGCGCCGCCTCCGCAGCCGCTCACTCGCGGCCCTGCGGCAGGAGGTCGAGCCGGTCGACGCCGGAACGCTCGGCCGCTTCCTCCCCGCCTGGCAGTCGGTGGGCGGCACCCTCCGCGGCATCGACGGGCTCGCCCAGGTGATCGACCAGCTCGCGGGCGTCTCGCTGCCGGCCAGCGCGTGGGAGACCACAGTGTTCCCAGCGCGGCTGCCGAACTACTCGCAGGCCTGGCTCGACGAGCTCACGACGACCGGCGAGGTCATCTGGTCGGGCAACGGGGTGCTCCCGGGCAGCGACGGCTGGGTGAGCTTCCACCTCGCCGACACCGCCCGCCTCACCCTGCCGGAGCCCAGTGGGGATGAGACGACCGAACTGCAGCGGAGCATCCTCGAGGCCATGGCCGGCGGCGGCGCGTACTTCTTCCGGCAGCTGGGCCAGGCTGTCGGCAGCGAAGACGACAAGGCGCTCAACGCCGCCCTCTGGGAGCTCGTGTGGGCGGGCCTCATCACGAACGACACGTTCTCGCCGCTGCGGAGCTACCTCGGTGGCCCCGCCGCCGCGCCCCGTGCCCGCAGCTACCGCGGCCGCTCGAGCGCCCTGCGGGTCGCCGTCAGCGGTCCGCCGACCGGCGGCGGCCGCTGGTCGCTGCTCCCGCTCGCGGAGGGCGACACCACGATCCGCGCGAAGGCCATGGCGGAGTCGCTGCTCGAGCGGCACGGGGTCGTCACTCGCGGCGCGGTCGTGAGCGAGGGCATCCGGGGCGGGTTCGCTCTTGCCTACAAGGTGCTGAGCGGCTTCGAGGAGACGGGGCGTGCGCGCCGCGGATACTTCGTCGAGGGGCTCGGCGCGGCCCAGTTCGCGACGAGCGCCACTGTGGACCGGCTGCGCAGCTTCGCGCGGGATGCCGAGGCCCTCCCCGCGCTCGACGCCATCACCCTCGCCGCCACCGACCCTGCGAACCCCTTCGGCGCCGCCCTGCCCTGGCCCGCAGCGCCCGAGCCTGAGGCCGCGGTCTCGACCCCGCCGGAGAAGCGCGGCCACCGCCCCGGCCGCAAGGCCGGCGCGCTGGTCGTGATGGTCGACGGGATGCTCGTCCTCTACGTCGAGCGCGGCGGCAAGACCGTGCTCACCTTCAGTAGCGACGACGCCGTGCTGCGCGCAGCGGCGGCCTCGCTCGCGAGCACAGTGCGAGCGCGGCTCGGCAAGCTTCGGGTCGAGCGCGTCGACGGGGAGTTCTCCGTGGGCTCACCGCTGGGGCTGCTCCTCGTCGAGGCCGGCTTCGCGCCGACTCCACAGGGCCTGAGGCTTCGCGGGTAGATGTCTACCTCCCCCACGGCAAAATGGTAGACATGAGTCTCAACCGTCTCAACACCGACATCCGCAGCGCCCTCGACTGATGCCCGAGGGCGACACCGTCTACCGCGCCGCGAGGCAGCTCGCGGCCGCGTTCGACGGCACGGTACTCACACGCTGCGACATCCGGGTGCCCGCCTTCGCGACAGTCGACCTCACGGGCGAGGCCGTGCACGAGACGGTCAGCCGCGGCAAGCACCTCCTCATGCGCGTCGGAGAATATACGCTGCACAGCCACCTCAAGATGGAGGGGGTCTGGCAGCTCTACCGGCCGGGGGAGCGCTGGCGGAGGCCCGAGTTCACAGCACGCGCGATCCTCGCCAACGAGTCAGTCGTGGCAGTGGGCTTCGAGCTCGGCCTGTTCGAGGTGCTGCGCACCGCCGATGAGGACCAGGCGGTCGGATACCTCGGCCCCGACCTCCTCGGCCCTGACTGGGATCCCGCCCGGGCCGCCGCGAACCTCCGTAGCGCGCCGGAGCGGGAGATCGGCCTCGCCCTCCTCGACCAGCGAAACCTCGCCGGCCTCGGCAACGTCTACCGCGCGGAACTGTGCTTCCTCCGCGGCGTCCTGCCCACGACCCCGGTCGAGGAGGTCGCCGACCTCGACCGGATGGTCGCACTCGGGCACAAGCTCATCGATGCGAACAAGGACCGCCCGACCCGCACCACCACGGGCAGCCTCCGCGGCGATACCGCCTGGGTCTACGGGCGCGAGGGCCGCCCGTGCCTGCGCTGCGGCACCCGCGTGCTGCACGGCGAGCTGGGCGACAACCCCCTCCAACTGCGCGACACGTACTGGTGCCCGAGCTGCCAGCGATGAGGCGGTCCGTCGTGCACGCCGTGCTCGCCTGCCTCGTGGTCGGCGCGGTACTCGCGTACGTGGTCGTTTCGCTCTGGCCCGTAACGGATGCCGCGGCATCCGGCACCGCGAAGCCCGTCGATGCCCAGCCGATGACGGTGCTGCAGGTGCTGAGCGGCGACAGTGTGCTGCTCTCGTCCGAGCTGCCGGGCTCGCAGGTGCGCGAGCACGGCACGATCAGCGTCAAGCTGCTGAGCGTGGACTCGCCCAACTACGGGATCGTGCCGGAGTGCTTCGCCACCGAGGCGAAGGGCAGGCTCGAGGAGCTGCTGCCGGTCGGGTCGATTGCGTGGGTCGCCACCGACGCTGTGCCGCAGGACGAGGCCGGGCGGTGGCTCATGAACGTGTGGGCGTCCGACGGGCGCTACGTGAACTACCTGCTGGCCGTCGACGGCTTCGTGCGGGCCGTCGAGATGCCGCCCAACGAGGCGCTGTGGCAGCCCGTGATGCGCGCCGGCTCGAGCGCCGCCGCCCGATTCGGCGGGCTGTGGGGCGAGTGCCGCTGATCGGTCGCTATGGTGGAAATCATGGCCGACCAGACCCTCGCCCCCGCCGCCCCGACTGAGAACGTGGGGCGCGGCGCGACCTTCGCCCTGCTCGCCATCCCCGCGGCGATCATCATCTTCATCATCGTCGGCGGTGTGCTGCAGTTCAGCTTCGCCGGTATCGCCTCCATCGTCGTCCCGTACATCGCGATGAGCCTCTACACGCGCGGCGCGGGCGCTCCCATCAGCAGCAAGGGCTGGGGGCCGTTCGTCGCGGTCGCGGCGGTCGCCGTCATCATCGGCACGTTCACCGGCATCATCGCGCTCGCCTACGCCCGCTACCTGGGCCACGAGGGCATCCTCTCGGCGCCCTTCCTCCGCACCGTCGGCAACCAGATCGCCAGCCCCGACGGCATCATCGCGCTCGTCGTCGGCCTCGGCCTCGGCGCGGTCGCGATCTTCGGCGCCATCCGCGGCCCGC